>NC_020126.1:8895000-9217500 GCF_000331735.1 Myxococcus stipitatus DSM 14675
GATGCCCGAGGAACTCCGTCCGGAGGAGGTTGCCCCAACCCGTTTCCTGGAGGCATTGTCGCGCAGTGCCGATGTGCCATTGGACCTGAGCCGAAGCCGGTGCGTTGCACAAGGGCGCGCCGCGGGGCTGGTGGCGCTGGCGGAGGCCTTCCAACTCATCCAGATGCACCGTGCCACGGACATTCTCGTGGGCGGCGTGGATACCTTCATGGTCCCCGAGCTGCTGGCCACTCTCGAACTGGAGGCACGTCTGCGCGGTGCGGGTCCATCCGATGGCTTCATCCCCGGAGAAGGAGCGTGCTTCCTATGGCTTGGCGCAACGGGGAGAGGGCGGCGCTCTCGGATTCAACCGGTTGCGACCATCGAAGGAGTGGGCACGGGACACGAGCCAGGACACCGCTACAGCCAAGAGCCCTATCGAGGAGAAGGGCTTGCCGAGTCCTTCCTGTCTCTCTTCGCGTCCAGGCCTGTCTCTGCGCCTCGTGTGCAATCCGTCTATACGGGCCTCAATGGCGAGAGCTTCTGGGCCAAGGAGTGGGGCGTGGCCTGCTTGAGGTCCAGGGACCACTTTTCCGACGACCTGCGGACCCATCACCCCGTGGAGAACATCGGAGACCCTGGAGCAGCACTCGGGCCTGTGATGCTCGGGCTGGCGGCTATCGGGCTCCAACGAGGGTACCTACCGGGTCCCTGCCTTGTATGGTGTTCCTCGGACCGCGAGGAGCGAGGCGCTGCGCTGCTGTGCGCGCAGGAAGGAGAGACACGTGGAGATAGGTGAGAGCGTCGTGGTCCCACCGGGCCCAGGAGATGGGCACCCGGAGGGGTGTCTGTTCTGCAAGGAATCTCCACGCGAACTGAAGAACTACAAGACCAAGCACGGAGAGCTCAAGGACGAGGGGGTTCTCGAGAAGAGCCTCTGGAGCAAGGAGCCCCTGATTTCCAACGACAAGAAGGTGGGGCCACTCTATCCACTCTCGGGCGGTAACGATCAGACGACAGGATGGACCGCCAAGCCGGGCGCGCTCGAGGAGTTCGAAGTGAACATGAGCGCGGCACCACACCACATCATCCCGGGCAACGCCGCGATGGCCCCCTCCAGCCTGGAGACCTGGACACGCGCCGACAAAGGGAAGATCAAGCAGGACATCGGCTACACCATCGACGGTGCGCTGAACGGCATCTTCCTTCCCCATCTCCCTGAGATCTACTGGACGAAACGCATCGAGCACCATGGCCGCAAGATCCCCATGGCCGAGTACTACGGCCAGAAGTGGCTGACCTTGAGCGAGGGCTCGAAGCAAAGCATCGGCTTTCTCATCATGCGCGAGACGTACCTGCAGATGCACTACACCGACCACAGCGCGCCATACGACGCGGGCTCACCACTCAGCTATGATGACGAGACGAAAACCGCCTGCAACCGGCTGGGGGACCTCATGGAGAACTTCAGTCGGGCCTGTGAGCGCTCCAAGGATGCAGATGACGGGAAGCACTACCCACCCTACGCCCTCGTCCACCGCATCAACCTGGCCTCGGAGCGATTCCGCTCGCGCATCACGGGACGGCCCGACTCATGGAAGTCCTGGGTCTCTCCGCTCGCCAGGAGCCTCACCCGCGCGGCGTTGACGGGTCAGGAGAGTCTCAACCAGAAACTGCTCATCTCTCGCAAGTACCGCTGACCGCGAACAAAGCCATCACAAAGGACGCGCATCCCCATGTATTACAGCTTGGACTACAAACTGGACTACGACGCGCTCGGATTCCAGATGGTGGCGCTGGGACCCACGCCAGCGCCAGAGGTGGCCTGGACGATGGGGATTCGCTACCCCAAGCCCTTGGCGGAGCCCATTGAGTGCCATCTGGATCCACGCAGTGGCCCGGTCATGCCGGATTGGATCGCCGGATTGACCCTCTTCTCCCAGCGCTTCGTCGACGTGCTCAAGAGCGCGGGAGTGCGCAACATGGACATCTACGACGCGGTGGTCATCGACCGCGAGCGGGACAAGCGGTACACGAACTACAAGGCAGTCAACATTATCGGGCGGGTGAGTTGCGCGGACCTGGAAAGGTCCGAGTACGTTCCGGACTACGAGGCGCCGCTGATGGAGTTCGAGAAGCTCGTCATCGACGAGGGCCGGACGATGGGAGTGCCCCTGTTCCGTCTGGCGGAGTCCGTAGGATTCATCCTCGTCTCCGAACAGGTCAAGCAAGCCATCGAGGCTGCGGGCCTCATGGGTGTCCGAGTGGTCTCTCTGGAGGATCCCTCGGCTTATTGAGCGGATGGATTGAGGAGGTGTTGCATGGGTAGCAAGGTCTTCGCCAATGGCCGTGGTATCTCAACCGCGGATAGCGGGGGACAGAGCATCGTTTTTCCGGATGTCTGCAAAACGCCTTCCCCAGCGGGTCCGGTCCCCATTCCCTATCCGAACATCGGGCGCTCAGCCGACGCGGACAAAGGACCGAAGACAGTCACCGTCAATGGGAAGATGCCCATGGTGAAGGGGGCCCAATACAAGACATCCACGGGCGACGAGGCGGGAACAGCCGGTGGTGGCATCTTGAGCAGCTCCACCAAGGGCCCCTCCGAATTCATGATGTACTCCTTCGACGTGAAGTTCGAAGGCAAGAACGTGTGCCGGTTGGGGGACCCGCTCTTCCACAACAAGAAGAACATCATGGGATGAGGGCCGCGCGGGCTTCGTGCAGCCACTCCCGAACGCGACCATGAGGCTCCACCACTGCGTCACGGCAGCGGAATCACTCGCAGCTCGATTCCCACCGTCACGCAGAGGGCACTGCCCATGAGACACAGTCCGCCGATGTCGGAGTGGCCAAGCTCATGCACCGCGAGGCACTGAGTCCCTTGGAGCGACCAGACGCGCACGGTGCCGTCGTAGCTCCCGGTACACAGGAGCCCTCGCTCCGCGCTGACCGCCACGTCGATGACCTCGTCCGAATGGCCGTGCCACTCCGCCACGACCTGGCCCGTGTGGCCATGGAACA
Organism: Myxococcus stipitatus DSM 14675; assembly: GCF_000331735.1. Taxonomy (GTDB): domain Bacteria; phylum Myxococcota; class Myxococcia; order Myxococcales; family Myxococcaceae; genus Myxococcus; species Myxococcus stipitatus. The sequence goes on from NC_020126.1 coordinate 8,898,004, forward strand.
TCCGAGTGACGAAGTCCCCGCCCCCGCCGAGCAGGTGCTCTCCATCGGGGTGCCACGCCAATGCCTGGATGCGATGAACCGGCCGGCTTCCCTGTCCCTGGGCGCGCTGTTCGTATCTCGCCGTCACCAGGGGCAACTGGAAGTCAGCGCGGACCTCGAGCGTGGGGCCATCCAGAATGACGATGGCGCCTCGCTGGCCACTGATGGCGACAAGGCTCTTCGTCGGATTCATGGAGAGCGCGTGAGGAACCATGTGCTCGAACATGCGCAAGGACGCGCCCGTCCACGCGTCCCAGAGCTGCACAGTGCTATCCCCGCTGATGGAGACGACCCGGTCCTCCGCCACGAAGGCCGCGGCCCTCACAGGCTCACCGTGCCCCACGAAGGTCTGAAGGCACTTCCAGTCCTGCGAGTCCCAGACCGCGAACCCCCGAAGCCCGTGGGCCTCGAGCACCCTTCCGAGCACCGGCTCGCTCGCCAGCCGGAACATCGGAGGGCTGTGGATCGCCCTCGTCTCAAGCATCCCCGAGCGGCTACCCGTCCCGACATCCCAGAGGAAGATGCACGGGCCCGCATTCGCGGCCACATGCAGCCCATCGGGCCAGGGACTCGGCGCACCGAGCGGACTGTCGGGTACGGCCGGCTTCGGGTGACGTGAAGGCACAGCCACCTGCGAAAAAAAGAAAGGCCCAGGAGTTCTTTCGAATCTCCTGGGCCTCTCTCAATTGGTCGGGGAGACAGGATTTGAACCTGCGACCCCTTGGTCCCGAACCAAGTGCTCTACCAGGCTGAGCCACTCCCCGATATGTCCGTCCGCCGGCGGGTACTCCTCGGGACCGGCGAAAGTGCGGGCGGTAGTACCGGAGCCTCGCGGCTGAGTCAACGTCCTTGGATCACCTTTCTCTCCCCCCACCCCCTCCCCCACCCAGGGTCCGAAGAGACCCTCACCCGCCTCCTCGCCCTTCCAATTCTCCCTGACATTCCGGCACTTCCAGGTATATTCGCCAGTCCCCTCCAAGGCCGTGAAGGCAGTTGGCCATGCAGCACGAATCCACCATGCCCCCCGTCGTCCTCATCTCCGATGATGAACCTCTCGTCGTGTCGGCGCTCGCCCGTGAGGCGAAGCGCTCCGGCCTGACGTGCATCTCGGATACGACGTCGGAACGCGTGCTGGAGCTGGCGCGGATGCACCGCCCCGCCGTCATCATCCTGGACATCAACCAGCACCAGGATGGACGCGACCTCCTCGCCCAGCTCAAGCAGGACCCCGCCACCCGCGACTGCAAGGTCATCATCCTCAGCGGCGTCGAAGACCAGTTCACCCGCCACGTCTGCTTCGAGCTCGGCGCCGACGACTACGAGGTGAAGCCCTTCGACCCCACCTTCATGACCCGCGTCGCGCGGCTCGCCACCACCGTCTCCCGCACGCGCGCCTGAGCCCGTCTCACGTCCGCAGCGAACGAATCGCCGCCGCCCGGTCCTTCGCCCCGAAGACGTAGCTGCCCGCGACCAACACCGTCGCCCCCGCCGCCACCACCTGGCGCCCCGTCTCGGCGTTGATGCCCCCGTCCACCTCGATGTCCGTGTCCAACCCACGCGCGTCGAACATCGCCCGCAGCCTGCGCACCTTGTCCACCGTGGACTCGATGAAGCCCTGCCCCCCGAACCCCGGGTTCACGCTCATCAGCAACACCATGTCCACGTCCCCCAGCACCTCCTCGATGGCCGACAGCGACGTGCTCGGGTTCAACACCACCGACGCCTTCGCCCCCAGCTTCCGAATCGCCTGCAACGTCCGATGCAGATGCGGGCTCGCCTCCACGTGCACCGTCAGCACGTCCGCCCCCGCCTTCACGAACGCCTCCACGTACCGCTCCGGCTCCACAATCATCAGGTGCACGTCCAACGGCTTCGTCGCCACCCGCTTGATGGCTTCCACCACCACCGGCCCGATCGTGATGTTCGGCACAAACCTGCCGTCCATGACATCAACGTGAATCAAGTCGGCCCCCGCGGCTTCGATGTCTCGGACCTCCTCGGCGAGGCGGCCAAAGTCAGCGGACAGGAGTGAGGGAGAGATTCGAACAGGGCGGCGTGTCATGCGGCGCTACATAGCCGGTTCCCCGCTCGCTCGTACGAGTTGAATTCCTCGACGTCCTCTTGAAAGCAGAAAACCGAGTAGGTCGTGTCGCAAGGCAGTCACCTGGCTGGGCGTGTTACAACTTCGGGGCCCTGCACGGCCGCAGGTCCACCGCCCCGGAGCCGCCCGGTGCTCTCTCCTGTCTTTTCGCAGCCACCGCCCGACCTCAACCGCCGTCTGGCGAAGCTCACGTCCATCCTGGACGTCGCCAAGGCCATGAGCGCCGAGCGGGACCTGGACCTCCTCCTCCCCCTCATCCTCTTCGAGGCCACGAAGGTGGTGGAGGCGGACCGCTGCTCGCTCTTCATCCTGGACCGCGAGCGCAATGAGCTGTGGAGCAAGGTGGCCCAGGGCTCCAAGAACGAAATCCGCCTGCCCGTGGGCAGCGGCGTCGCGGGACAGGTCGCCCACACCGGCGCCATCATCAACATCCCCGACGCCTACGCGGACGCGCGCTTCAACCGCTCGTTCGACGTCTCCAGCGGCTACCAGACGAAGACCATCCTCTGCGTCCCCATGCGCGACGCCAACGGCGACGTGACGGGCGTCATCCAGGCCCTCAACAAGCTCGACGGACAGGGCTTCAACGCCGAGGACGAAGAGCTCCTCCTCGCCCTGGGCGCCCAGGCGGCGGGAGCCATCGAGAACGCCCTGCTCCACGAGGAGATCAACCGCCTCTTCGAGGGCTTCGTCTCCGCCTCCGTCGTCGCCATCGAGGCGCGGGACCCGACGACCGCGGGACACTCCGGCCGCGTCGCGGACCTCACGGTGTCGCTCGCGCAGACGCTGGAGCACCTGTCCTCCGGCCCCTATGCGCGCATCCGGTTCTCCTCGTCGGAGCTTCAGGAGCTGCGGTACGCATCGCTCCTGCATGACTTCGGCAAGGTCGGCGTGCGCGAGCCCGTGCTCGTCAAGGCGGAGAAGCTCTACCCGCACGAGCTCGACGTGCTGCGCGCCCGCTTCCAGCTCGCCCGGAAGGACCTCCAGCTCCAGAGCTACCGCCGCCGCTACGAGGCCCTGAAGCGCCATGGCCCGGAGGCCGCATCCGACATCGACGCCGCGGAGGAGGCTCGGCTCGCGTCCGAGCTGAAGCACCTGCTCGAGGTGTTCGACTTCGTGCTCACCTGCAACCGCCCCACCGTGCTGGCCCAGGGCGGCTTCGAGCGCCTCGCCGAGCTGGGGACGCTGCGCTTCGACGACGCGGAGGGCCTTGCCCAGCCGCTGCTGCTGCCTCGTGAAATCCAGTCGCTCTCCATCCCTCGCGGCACCCTCTCCGCCGAGGAGCGCCGCGAAATCGAGAGCCACGTCGAGCACACCTATCGCTTCCTCACCCAGATTCCGTGGACGCGCGCCCTGCGCCGGGTGCCGGAAATCGCCTACGCGCACCACGAGAAGCTCGACGGCACGGGCTACCCCCGCGCCGAGCGCGAAATCCCCATCCAGTCACGGATGATGTCCATCGCGGACATCTACGACGCGCTCACCGCCAGCGACCGGCCCTACAAGAAGGCCGTGCCGCATACGCTCGCGCTCGACATCCTCAAGCGAGAGACGGACTCCGGTCAGCTCGACGGCGACCTGTTCCGCATCTTCGTCGAGGCGGAGATTCCTCGCCGGGCCCTGGCCCAGCCGCCGAAGTAGCGGGCTCCGCGCTCGGCCCGGCGAAGAGGACAGCCACGAGGCTCGGGCACCTCTCTCGCTCATCGAGGCTCGCCTCAGCACCGCGCGGCCCTCGGGTCGAAACCTCGTCCCCGGGCCTGCGCCACGCGCTCAGGAACTCCCATCCGCCAAGGGGCGCGCCTCTCAACGAGGCCCGCCCCCCGAGCCACACCTCACTCAGCCGTCGATGGTGTGCAGCCGCAGGCTGTTGATCTTTCCAGGCTGACCCACCGGCGCACCGAACACGATGACGATGCGGTCGCCCTTGCGCCCCAGGCCCCGGGCGAGCAACTCCTCCTCCACCCGGCGCACCATCGCCTCCGTGTCCTGGATGGGCTCGAGCACTCGCGGCACCACGCCCCACACCAGCGCCAGCCGGCGGCGGACCTCCTGGTTCGGGCTGAACGCGACAATCGGCACCGACGGCCGGTAGTGCGACAACAGCCGCGCCGTCACGCCCGACAGCGTGAACGCCGCGATGAGCGTCGCCGCGCTCGCCTTCGCCGCCTCACACGCCACGCGCGCAATCACGTCCGGGAAGTTCGCCGACAACCCCAGCGGCACATCCATGGGGCGCGACAACCCGCCCTGCACCCGGGACGACGACTCCGCCGCCAGGATGATGCGCTCCATCATCTGCACCGACTCGATGGGGAACTTGCCGCTCGCCGTCTCACCCGACAGCATCACCGCGTCCGCGCCGTCGAACACCGCGTTCGCCACGTCGCTCGCCTCGGCGCGCGTGGGCCGGGGATTATCAATCATCGAGTTCAACATCTGCGTGGCCACGATGACCGGCAGCCCGCGCAGGTTGCACCGCCGGACGATGTCCTTCTGCACCGCGGGCACTTCCTCGGGCGGAATCTCCACGCCCAAGTCGCCGCGCGCCACCATCACCCCGTCCGTCTTGTCCAGGATGGCGTCCAGCCGGGCAATCGCCTCCGGCTTCTCCAGCTTGGCGATGATGGGCACCGAGCGCCCCACCTCCGCCATCGCCTGCCGCGCCGTGTCCAGGTCCGACGGCTGCCGCACGAAGGACAGCGCGATGTAGTCCACGCCCGCCTTGATGCCGAAGACCAGGTCCTCGCGGTCCTTCGGCGTCAGCGCGTCCGCTCGCACCGCCACGCCGGGCAGGTTGATGCCCTTGTTGTTCTTCAGCGTGCCGCCGTGGATGACCTCCGTCTTGATGAGCTTCTGCTTGTCCGTGTGCAGGACCTTCAGCTCCAGCAAGCCGTCATCCAGCAGGATGCGGTCGCCCGGATTCACGTCCGCCGCCAGGAACGGGTACGTCGTGGACACGATGTCGTCCGTGCCCGGCACCGTCTCATCGGTGGTGATGTGGAAGGTGCCGCCCTCCTTCAGCTCCGTGCTGCCCTTCGTGAAGCGGCCGGTGCGAATCTTCGGGCCCTGCAAGTCACCCAGGATGCCCACCGCCTTGCGCACCTTCAGCGAGGCCGCGCGCAGCTTGGCGATGTTCTCCGCGTGCTGCTCGTGGCTGCCGTGCGAGAAGTTCAACCTCGCCACGTCCATGCCGTTCTCCAGCAACGCCTCCAACATCTCCTGGCTCTGACTCGCAGGCCCGAGGGTGCAGACAATCTTCGCTCGTCGCATATGGCTCGTGAGGATGGGTGGCCCTCACGGAGGCGTCAAGCACGCACCACGGGTGGCTCCGCTCGGTAAAACGGTAAATGAGCCAGCGAGCGGAGAAGCCATCAACCGCGCAACAGCACACCCAGATTCTCTCGCTCCCAGCGCAGCGCCGCGGCGTAGTGAGGGTACGTCCGCTCACGCTCCCGGAAGGCGCGCGGATGGTGGACGCGACGCCCGCCGCGCCCCGTGCTGGGGAAGAGCTGGTGCAGCATCTCGTGGAAGACGATGAACTCCACGAAGAAGGCCGGCACCTCCGGCCTGTCCAGTGCGGGATGGATGCGAATCTCCCGCGTCTGGTGGTCATAGACCCCCAGTCGGATGGACTTGCGCCGGCGCCTGGGCGGCATGCGGCCCCAGCCGATGCGCGCCTGGATGTTGTCGCCGAAAAAGTTGGCGTTGACCCCGTTGTAAAGCGCCTGGAGGTCGAAGCAGCGGCCCAGCGGATTGAGGTCCGCGTCCGACTCGCGCCGCACCTGTCGGATGCGCGGCTGCTGTCCACGAATGTACTCGTCCAGGAGCACACCCGCGGTGCGGTGGCCCCGGCCCGCGTAGTCCGCCACCGCGCGCACCACGGGCTCCGGCGCGTCCAGGAACATGTGGTGCAACCGCAGCTGCAGCGCGTTGCCTCCCCGACGGAAGGACACCATGGTGGAGCGGTTGTCCGTCACCGCCAGCTTCACCGGCATCCCCAGCTCCGCGCTCAGCCGCCACGCCAGCGACTCCGCCCGGTTCCACATCTCCTCCCGGGAGGAGGAGACGGAGAGCATGCGCGGCGCCTCTTCCACCGCGCGATGGCGCGGCGGGGGAGGACGGGGCGGCGGGGGGGGACGAAGCGCGGACTCGAGCTCCAGGGACGACGCCAGCGTGGACTCAATCTCCAGCGAGGACGCCAGCTCGGACTCGAACTGCGACGCGGAGGCCAGCGCGGACTCAATCTCCGACGAGGATGTCAGCGCGGACTCCAGCTCCGACAGCACCTCCGGCGCACGAGGCTCCGCGGGCACCGCCGTGGCCCGACTGGCCGCGGAGAGGCCGCGTGGGAACAGGGACATCTGACGGAGAAGCTCGGAGGTCACTCGCCACGCATCGTACCCAGCAACCTTCCATACTCAAGGCCGCTGGCCACCGCCCGCCTGCCCTCCGTCAGCCCGTCAACCGCGCCACGCCCTCATGCGTGCTGGATTCACACTCCAGGGGCAGCATTCGTCACGGAGCGGGCACCTCGGTATGACGAGACTTGAGCAGTCGCTCCAGCCGCTCCGGCTCCATGCGCACCACGAAGGTCTTCTCGCGCGTGTACGTCACTTGACCGTGCGCGGCCCCCTTCACCTTGCGCACGAACTTCACCTGCACGTAGCTCACCTCGCCGCGCGGCTCGCCCTTCGCCCCCGAGTGGTGCAGCGCCAGGTGCGCCGCGTCCAGCAGCACCTCCTGCCCCGGCTCCTGCCCCTTCTCCAAGGGAAGCACCACGTGACTGCCCGGCACGCCCCGCGCGTGGAACCACAGGTGCCAGGGCCGGGCCACCTTGAAGGTGAGCGTGTCGTTGTCCTCGGAGCCCCGCCCCACCCAGATGCGCGCCCCCGCGTGGCCCACGTACTCCTTGAAGGGCCGCCCCTCCGGCGTCGCGTCGCTCCCCGCGGAGACGTGCAGCACCTCCACCTGCGCGAGCAGCATCGCCTCGTCCATCCGCTCCACCTGCTCCAGCGCCGCCTGGGCGTGGGCCACCTCGCGCGCCAGCTCCGCCTCGCGGTGGCGCGCCTGCTCCACGCCGCGCAGGAGCCGGCGGTACTGGTGGAAGTGCCAGTCCGCCTCCTCCTTCGGCGTGCGCTTGGGGTCCAACGTCACCGCGACGTCCTGGGGACCTTCCTCCGTGTACTCGGTGAGCGTCACCTGGGTGGCGCCGCGCTTGAGGCGGAAGAGGTTCTGCGCGAGCAGCTCTCCCAGCCGGCGGTGCTTCTCCGCCTCCGGCCCGCGCCCCGCCTCCGCCCTCACCTTCTCCAGCGTGCGCGAGGAGCGCTTGAGCCGCGCCCGGTACGGCTGCGCCAGCCGCCGGCGGATGGACTCCGCGCGACTGGACTGGTCCTTGGCCCCGAGCAGCTTCTCCGCCGCGTGGGAGTAGGGAAGGGAGTCCCCTTCCTCGGGCACCAGGCGCGAGGGCGACTGCCGCGCCTTCTCCAGCGCCTGCGCCGGCTGCGCCTCCGGGGGCGTCCACGCCGCGCCCGGGTAGAGGTTGCGCTTGGGGCCGAGTCCCTCTCCCGAGAGCATCAACACCCGGCCGTGCTCGCTCAGGATGAGCAGTCCGCCCGGAGCGCCCAGCTCCATCACCAGACGGCGGCGCACGTCCTCGCGCTCGAAGTCCAGCTCCACCACCCGCTCCGCCTCCCGGTAGCGCGCGCCCTGGAGCTTCGCGCCGGTGAGCTCGTGGCGGAGCCAGCGCTGGAAGGGGGCGGGCTCGCCCGGCGTGGGGAAGCGCGACTCGGCGACGGACACCCGGGACAGGTCTCCCTCGGCGCACAGACAGAGGAGGAGGGAGCGTCCGGGGACTCGCAGCTCCAGGTAGCAGAGCCTCGGGAGCGGACACCACGCCTTCTGGGCCACGGCTCCCGTCAGCTTCGCGCCCACCTCCGCCACCACCTGCTCCAGCTCCAAGGGACGCAGCGACATGGGGGGACTCCTGTCCGGACAAAAGAAAAACGGCCCGGCGGGTCTCGCCGAGCCGTTCACCGGACGTCAACCGCCGTCCGCGAATGACGACGTACTTCTCAGGACTCCGGGGTCGCCGGGGCCGCCGCCGCCTTGCTCTTGCGGGCGGAGGACTTGCGGGCGGTCTTCTTGGCAGCCGGCTTCCGGCTGGTCTTCTTCGCCGCGGCCTTCTTCGCGGTCTTGCCAGCCGTCTTGCGGGTCGTCGTCTTCTTCGCCTTCGCGGACTTCGCGGCGGTCTTCTTCTTAGCGGCCATCAGAACCCTCCATGTGATTTGGCCTCGTCAAGCGAGGCCCTGCACTCTTCTTCATGGAAGTGAGTGCTTGAAGTGAATGGTACGGGCGACACACCAGTGTGTCAACGCATGGTGATGTATTGCATCGCGCGGCGAGGCCGATTTTTCGGCATCGGGCGATGCCGGAGGCCGCGAAAGGCGCTTCGCGGGCACTTTCGAGGCGCCGCGCGAAATCGCGCGCGAGGCCGATTTTCCGGCTCCGGACGCGACGGGCACCTTCGCGACGAGCACCTCGCGAGCGCACTGTCGGCTGCCGCGCAAAGCGCCGACACGTTCGCGGAACTTTTCGCGATGGAGGGCGGCGTCTACGGTGCGCGGCCACGATGCGGACCCCTGAAGAGACCTTCCCCACCCACTTCACCTTCGGCGTCGCGACGTCCGCGTACCAGGTGGAGGGCGGAATCGAGAACGACTGGGCGGAGTGGGAGCGCGCGGGGAAGCTCAAGGAGCCCCATGCGCGTTGCGGGCGGGCGGTGGACCACTGGCACCGCTACGAGGAGGACTACGCGCTGGCGAAGGCGGTGGGCGCCACCGCGTTCCGCATCTCCCTGGAGTGGGCGCGAATCGAGCCGGAGCGCGGCCGATTCGACGAGGCGGCGCTCGAGGCGTACCGGGAGCGGCTCCTGAAGATGAAGGCCCACGGCCTGCGGCCCGTGGTGACGCTGCACCACTTCACCCACCCGTCCTGGTTCCATCGGGAGACGCCGTGGCACCTGCCCCAGAGCGTGCCTACCTTCCGACGGTACGCCCAGCGGTGCGCGGCCCTGCTGGAGGGGCTGGACGCGCTGGTCATCTCGTTCAACGAGCCCATGGTGCTGCTGCTCGGCGGCTACCTGCAGGGGGCCATTCCCCCGGGCATCGCCGACGGGGCGCTCACCATGAGGGCCCTGGAGAACATGGTGCGCTCCCATGCGGCGGCGCGGCAGGAGCTGCTCGCGAAGCTGGGCCGGGTGGAGCTGGGCATCTCCCAGAACATGCTCGCCTTCGCGCCGGACCGGTGGTGGCACCCGCTGGACCGCGCGTTGGTGCGCCTGGCCTCTCCCGCCTACAACCACGCCTTCCATGAGGCGCTGGCCACAGGCCACCTCCGGGTCAACATGCCCGGTGTCGCCTCCACCCGCGTCACCATCCCCGAGGCGCGGGACTCGGTGGAGTTCATCGGGGTGAACTACTACAGCCGCGCGCACCTGCGCTTCGTGCCGCGCCCGCCCTTCATCGAGTTCAAGTACCGCGACACCCGGGGCCGGGGCCTCACCGACATCGGCTGGGAGGACTGGCCCGAGGGCTTCCTCCAGACGCTGCGCGACGTGAAGCGCTACGGGCGGCCGGTGTGGATTACGGAGAACGGCATCGACGACCGCGCGGGCGCGCGCAGGCCCCACTACCTGCACTCGCACCTGGCCCAGGTGCTGGCCGCCCGCGCCGAGGGCGTGGACGTGCAGGGCTACCTCTACTGGAGCCTGCTCGACAACTTCGAGTGGCTGGAGGGCTGGGGGCCGCGCTTCGGCCTCTACCACGTCGACTTCGACACGCTGGAGCGACGCCCCACCCCCGCCTGCGACTACTTCCGCGCCGTGGCCACCCAGCGAAGGCTCGTGGCCCCCGGCACGCTGTAAGAACTACCGGGCCTCAGCCCAGCGCGGCCCGGTAGTCCACGTCCTGCTCTTCATTCGCGGACGCGGAGCGGTCCGTGTCCGCGGAGGCGAAGAAGGCGCGCACCGCGTCCGCCACCGCCTCCGGCGCGTCCATCACGTTGGCGCGCGCGCGGAAGGAGGCGGCCCCCGCGAGGCCATGGGCGTACCAGCCCAGGTGCCGGCGGAAGGAGCGCACCGCGGCCAGCGCGTCCCCGACGAAGGCCAGGTGCGCGTGGAAGTGCTCCAGCACCAGGGCGCACCGCTCCTCGGGCGAGGGGGCCTCTCCTCCGGTCAGCTCACGAAAAATCCACGGGTTGCCCAGCGCCGCGCGGCCAATCATCACGAAGTCGCAGCCGGTGGTCTCCTGCATGCGCCGGGCGTCCTCGGGCGTGCGCACGTCCCCGTTGCCGAAGAGGGGCAGCTCCGGGAAGTGGCGCTTCACGTCGGCGATGACGCTCCAGTCCGCCAGGCCCGAGTAGCCCTGCTCCCGGGTGCGCGGGTGGATGGCGAGCCCCGCGCAGCCCGCCTCCTGGAGGGCCGCGGCCATCTGGAGGTAGTTCCGGGAGCCCGCGTCCCAGCCCGAGCGAATCTTGCAGGTGACGGGCAGGCCGGAGGCCTCGCGCATGGCGCGGACGATGGCGGCGGCGCGAGGCGGGTCGCCCAAGAGCGCGCTGCCCGCCCCGTTCTTCGTCACCTTCTTCACGGGACAGCCCATGTTCACGTCGAGCAGCTGTGCGCCATGGGACTTGCCCACCGCCGCCGCGAGCCCCATGGCCTCCGGGTCTCCTCCATAGAGCTGGAGCGAGTAGGGCTTCTCCACCTGGGCGTCGAAGCGCAGGTACATGAGGGTGCGCTGGTTGGCCCGCATCAGGCCCTGGGAGCTGACGAGCTCGGTGGGGCACAGGGCCGCGCCCATTCGGAAGGCGAGCACCCGGAAGGGCATCTCGGACACCCCGGCCATGGGGGCGAGGACATAGGGGTTCGGGAGGGAATAGGGGCCGAGTCGCAGCATGAAGGCCGGGGAACCTAGCGAAATGGAGAAGGAAGCGGGGAGATGTGCGCTACGGACTGCGCAACCGCCCCTCAACGGTTAAGGTCCGTGCCCATGTTCCGCTTTCGTCTCGGGAGCATTCCCGTCGAAGTCCACCCCAGTCACCTGCTGGTCTCCGGCCTGCTTGCCTATACCTCCATGCACGCCGCGCAGGCCGGCTGGCCCTTCCGGCAGGTGGAGGGGGCCCCCGCGCTGGGACAGGCCAGCGCGGTGGTCGTCTATGTCCTGTCGTGGATGCTCATCGTCTTCGTGTCGGTGCTGGTCCACGAGCTGGGCCACGCCCTGGCCAGCCGCCTGTTCGGCTACCGGCCCAGCATCGCGCTCGTCTGGCTGGGGGGCCACACGCTCCCCACCGATGCCCCCGGCCCGCTTCCCTGGAAGCGGGACCTGCTCATCACCGCCGCGGGGCCGTTCTTCGGCCTGATGCTGGGCATCATCAGCCTGGTGGGCCTGGTGTTCCTGAAGTCGCTGAGCCCCGCGCTCGACTTCTTCCTCCAGACGTTCGCCTACGCCAACTTCATCTGGGCCATCTTCAACCTGCTGCCCGTGCTCCCCTTGGATGGAGGGCGGCTGGCCAACACCCTCACCACCCGGATGTTCGGTCCCCGGCGCGGCATCATCGCGTCGCAGGGCCTGGCGCTCCTGGTGTGCGTGGGCGTGCTCGTCTTCGCCCTGCGCACCGGGTGGCTGTTCGCCGCCATCTTCTTCGTCATGTACGGCATCCAGGCCTTCCGCATGCTGACGGATGCGCTCAACTCCAACGCCCCCTCCGGGGGTGGCAGTCCGCTGGAGGGTCCGCTGGTGGCGAAGCTGCGCGAGGCGAAGATCGCGCTCGACACGGGGCGGCTGGAAGACGCGCGCCGGCTGGGCGGAGTCGTCCTGGAGGGCGGCGAGTCGCTCACCGCGGAGATGGCCAGCCATGCGCACCACCTGCTCGGCTGGGTGGCGCTGAAGGAGGGCCATGGCCGGCAGGCGCTGGACCACTTCTCCCAGGTGCAGGGGCGCCAGGTGGAGCCCCACGCGGTGGCCGCGGCCTTCTCGCTGGTGGGCGACGACGCGCGCGCTCTCGATTGGTGGAAGCAGGCGTGGCAGATGTCCTCGGACCGGACGGTGATGCACGAGTACGCCGGGACGCTGATTCGCCTGGGCCGCACGGAGGAGGCGATGAAGCTGCCGGGCGTGGAGGCCGCGGCGGCGTTCAGCTGCGCCGAGCGCGTGCTGTTCATCCGCGGCGTCTACTCGGAGGCGGCCGCGGTGGGCGAGGCGGCGCTCCAGTACACCCCCAGCGCGAGCATCGCCTACGACGCGGCCTGTGCCTATGCCCGGGCGCGCAACGTTCCTGACGCGGTGCGAATGCTGCGCCGTGCCAGTGAGCTGGGGTTCAAGGACAAGGCGTATGCCGCGTCGGACTCCGACCTGTCGCCGCTGCACGGTCAGCCCGCTTTCGAGGAGTGGCTGACAGAGCTGGGCCAATCCGCGGCCTCCTGACAGAGGCATGACAGGAGGGGGTGTTGATGCGAAGTGAGGCGGCTTCTCTTCGGGGCCGCCCGCTTCAGCTCACGAGGCCCTCTTGCAGACACCCTCTCCTGCTGCTGCCCCGCCCGCGGACAACGAGCGCCTGAACTGGTTCTCGTCCATCCCGTTCTTCGGCGTCCACCTGATGTGCCTCTTCGTCTTCGTCGTGGGGGCGAAGCCGGTGGACCTCGCGGTGTGTGTGGGGCTGTACATCGTCCGCATGTGGGGCATCACCGCGGGCTACCACCGCTACTTCTCCCACCGGGCCTTCAAGACGGGGCGCGTGTTCCAGTTCCTCCTCGCCCTGGTGGGCAGCACCTCCACCCAGAAGGGCGTGTTGTGGTGGGCGGCCAACCATCGCCACCACCACCGGTACTCGGACCAGGAGGAGGACATCCACTCGCCCGTGCAGAAGGGCTTCTGGTTCAGCCACGTGGGGTGGATTCTCTGCGACAAGTACGGGCAGACGCGCCTGGACGCCATCAAGGACTTCGCGCGCTTCCCGGAGCTGGTGTGGCTCAACCGCTTCCACCTGGTGCCGCCCGTCCTGCTGGCCGTCGCGCTCTACTTCATCGGCGGCTTCTCCATGCTGGTGTGGGGCTTCTTCGTCAGCACCACCCTCCTGTGGCACGGCACCTTCACCATCAACTCGCTCAGCCACATCTTCGGCAAGCGCCGCTACAAGACGACGGACACCAGCCGCAACAACTGGCTCCTGGCGCTCGTCACCCTGGGCGAGGGCTGGCACAACAACCACCACTACCACCAGAACACCGCCAACCAGGGCTGGTTCTGGTGGGAGGTGGACTTGAGCTACTACTCGCTGAAGGTCCTCTCCTGGTTCAAGGTGGTGGAGGGGCTGCGGCTGCCGTCGGACGCGGTGAAGTACGCGCACCTCAAGTACTCCGCCGAGGACCGCGCCACCCTGGCCCGGCCCACCCGGTTCTTCGGCGCGGGAGGCGCTCGCGCGCAGCTGGTCGCCGCCAGGGCCGCCGCCGAGGACAAGGTCCGCGGAGCCCTGGCCGCCGCGGCGGAGCACCTCCCCTCCTCGGCACCTACACCGCAGCCTCTGCTCAAGCAGTAATCGCCAGCATGTCTCGAATCCCTCGTGGGTCCGGGACAACCGGGTAGAGTGCCGCGCCCGTGGCGCCCCCTTCGTCGATGAAACCAGCCTCCGCCCCCGTGCGTACCGATGCCGATTCGGCGCGCACACCTGGCGCCGTGGACTCCGACGAGGTGCTGATGGCGCGGTTTTGTGAAGGTCATGCTCCGGCGTTCGACGCGCTCTTCCAGCGTCACTCGCGACAGGTGCGCGGATACCTCACCCGCCTGACGGGCAGCGTGGCCTCGGCCGAGGACCTGGTGCAGCTCACCTTCATGTCGCTGGTGCGCTCGCGCGGCCGGTTCCTGGTGGGCTCGCGCTTCAAGCCGTGGCTGTACGCCATCGCCACCAACGCGGCGCGGGACTTCCAGCGCCGAGGCCGCCGCGGGGAGGAGCTGACGAGCGAGGGGGAGCTGCCCGTGAGCATCCCCGACGACAGCCCCGGGCCGCGCGACGCGGGGCTGGAGCGCGCCGTGCGTCAGGCCCTGGACATGCTGCCGGAGGGTCAGCGCATCCCCATCCTCCTGCACCGCTTCGAGGGCATGGGCTTCGCGGAGATTGCCGATACGCTGGGGCTGACCGAGAGCGCCGTGAAGGTGCGCGCCCATCGGGGTTATGCGCGCCTTCGCGAGCTGCTCGCCACCTTGCATACGGAGACGATGGAATGAACCCGGAGTGTTCACGGGTGATGGACAGCCTGGGTGACGTGCTGCCCCAGGAGCTGACGTCGCACGTGGCGTCCTGCGAGGACTGCCAGGCGCTGACGGGAAGCTTCGACCAGCTCAACGCCTCCCTGTCCGTCACGACGATGACCTTGGAGGCCGCCGCCCCGGGCGACGACGACGGGCAGACGGCGACGTCTCTCGCCGTGGCCCGGCGCTTCGCGCTGGAGACGCTGGCGAAGCAGCCCCAGGCGAGCCCTTGGTGGAGCGAGCTGCTGCTGCTCCTGGGTGTCCACGCGGCGACGGGGGGCGTGGGGTTCGCGCTCCTGACGCTCAATGGGTGGACGGGCCACAAAGACGCGTCCGTCACGGGGGCGGCTGTCGCGCTCCTCCTCCTCGTGGTGATGGGCGCGGGGGCGTACCTGGCCTTCACCCCTCGGCGCAGGACGGTGCCCGGGTGGGCTGTCGCCCTCGCGGTCCTGGGGGTGGGCGCCGCCGTGGTGCTCGCGGGCTCGGGGCAGCAGACGCGGCCGCTCCTGGCGAGTGTGCTCGGGTGCGTGGGCATGGAGCTGGCCGTGACGACGGTGCCGCTGGCCGTCACCCTCGTCCTCTTGTGCCGCTCCGCCTTCCACCCCCTGCGCGCGCTGGCCGCGGGCCTGGCCGCCAGCTCGGTGGGCCTGCTCATCCTGCAGCTGCGCTGCGCCGAGGGCTCCGCGTCCCACCTGCTGTGGGGCCACCTCACGCCCTGGCTCGCGCTGGCGGGCCTCACCGTGCTGCTGCGCCGGCTGCTGCCCACGCGCAGCTACGCGCCCTGAGGGCGCTTGCCTCCCTGGACCCTCCTCTCGTGCCCACGAGGAGGGCCTCCAGCCCGACAAGCTCCGCACATCCATGAAGCTTCCGCGCCCGGCTTGGGTTAGTGGGAGTTCCAATGATTGCCGATGAACCTCCCACTGGGGTGCTGCCCCAGCGAGCGGTGATGGTCCGCGCTCGGGAGGCGCTGAGCCGCTTCGTCCACGCGACGCTTCAAGCCTCCAACCGCCTGCGACTGCCGGGCCCCTCCGTGCTGCCCGTGGCGGGCGCGGTGGTGGGCCTCTACAGCGGCCTGGCCGCGGGCATCTTCGCCAACCTCATCGGCCTGGTGACGGGGCTGACGTTCGGCGCGGCGGAGCTGGCGCACACGCTGCGCCGCAGCCAGCTCCTGACGCTGATGGAGGCGTTCGCGTCGGCGAAGTGGCATCTGGAGTACGCCATCATCGGTGCCCCGCTGGCCGTGGGCGCGCTGCTCCTGGCGCGGGTCATCGAGCCCGGAGGCCCTCGGGACGAGGTGAAGCGGCGGCTGCGGCTGCTCGCGCTCCTGACGCTGGGCGCGCTGTCGCTCTACTACCCGCTGGTGGCGCTGGCGGCGCTCAACAGCGTCTTCGGCCACTCGCATGCCCTGTCGGAGGAGATTCCCTACCTGCCCTGGTGGCTGATGCTGCTGGCGCCCACGCTGGGCGGTGTCGCGGTGGGGCGGCTCCTGCGCGACAGGCCGGAGACCCACGGCCACGGCGTGCCCGAAGTGGTCCGCGCGGTGAAGAGCGGCGCCAACGTGGTGCCCGCGGACCGGGGGCTGCTGAAGCTCGTCGCGTCCGCCATCACCATCGGCAGCGGAGGCTCCGCGGGCCGGGAGGGGCCCATCGTCTACGGCGGGGCCGCGTTCGCGTCCACCGTCGGCCGGGTGCTGGGCTTCAGCCGCAAGGAGCTGTCCATCCTGCTGGCCTGCGGCGCGGGCGCGGGCATCTCCGCGTCCTTCAACGCCCCCATCGCCGGCGCGGTGTTCGCGATGGAAATCATCCTGCGCGAGTTCGAGCTGCGCGTCTTCTCCCCCATCATCCTGGCCAGCGTGGCGGGCACGCTGGTGAGCCAGGGTGTGCTGGGCGAGGCCCCTATGCTGCGCCGCGTGCCGTATGAGCTGGTGAGCGGCTCGGAGGTGCTGGCGTACGCGGGCCTGGGCATCGGCTGCGGCCTGCTCGCCTTCCTCTTCGTGAAGCTGCTGCACGGCGTGGAGCACTTCTTCCAGGGGCGCACGCGTGGGACGCTGTCCCCGTGGCTGGGCCAGAAGCCGCTGCCGTTCCGCGCGGGCCTGGGCGGGCTGTGCGCGGGGCTTTTGGCCTTCGTCAGCCCGACGGTGTGGGGCAGCGGGCACGACTACATCAACCTGGCGGCGGTGGGGAAGCTGCCCTTCTTCTTCCTCGTCATCGCCTGCGTGCTGAAGCTGGTGGCCACGGCGGTCACCATCGGCTCGGGAGGCTCGGGCGGGACGTTCTTCCCGGCGGCCGTCATCGGCGCCATGGCGGGCGGCGCGTTCGGCACGCTGGTGCACTACTTCTTCCCGGCCAGCACCGGCCCCAGCGGCGCCTACGCGCTGGTGGGCATGGGCGGCGCGGTGGCGGCCCTCAACCGCGGCCCGCTCACCGGCATGATGATGATGTACGAGCTGAGCGGGAACCACGACATCATCCTCCCGCTGATGGTGACGTGCACCATCGCCTCCGCGCTCTGCCACTACCTCATCGAGCGCAAGGCCCCCAAGGTCCCCAGCGACGCGGACCTGCTGGAGTCCACGCCCGTCCACGCGCTGATGGAGCACATGGCCCCCGTGCCCGCGGGCCTGCCCGTGCGTCCGCTGGCGGACCTGCTGCTCACGTCCGAGACGGGCGCGCTGCCCGTGCTGGACACCGCGGGCGAGGTCTACGGCCTCATCCAGGTGCAGCAGCTCCGCGAGGTGTGGCACGACGAGGCCATGTACCCGCTGCTGGTGGCCAGCGACCTGGCGCGCAAGCTGCCCGTGCTGTCCCCCGACGCGGACCTGGCCCACGCGCTGCGCCTCATGGACCAGGAGGACGTGGACGCGCTGCCCGTCGCGGCGGCCTCGGGCATCGCCACGCGAGGGCTGCTCACGCGCGTGGCCGTGCGGCGGTTCCTCTTCGCCCAGCATGCGACGGAGCACGCGCAAGGCAGCCCGCCCGTCGGCGCGACGGAAGTCACCCGCTGACGCGAAGGTCCGGTGTCGTGGCCACCCCACTTTCATGGTGGGTGGGCCGTCCTGGTCGCCGCGCGGGTGATGCGCGATGCTGGGGCTTCCGGAGGCGTCCTTGGAGCTACTCCGCGCAACCCCAGCCGAGCACCCGCTGCTGCGCAACCTCTACCCGCTCTACCTGCACGACTTGAGTGAGTTCGGGGTCGGCTACCGGCTGGACGCACAGGGGCAGTGGGAGCCCAACTCCCTGGGCACGTGGCTCTCGCCCTCCCCCGAGGTCCACCCGCTGCTCCTGCGCTGGGAGGAGCGCACCGTCGGGTTCGCCTTCGTGGCCCAGGCGCCCTTCCCGTACATGACGCCGGGGCGCGACTTCCGGATGAGCGAGTTCTTCATCCTGCGCGGAGAGCGCGGCTACGGCCTGGGACGGCGCGCGGCCATCGCCATCTTCGAGCGCTTCCAGGGCGTGTGGGAGGTGTCCCAGCTTCCCGCGAACCAGTCGGCCACGTCCTTCTGGCGCAAGGTCATCCGCGAGTACACGCAGGGCCAGTTCGAGGACACGCTCGTGGATGACTCGCCCGCGCAGGTGTTCGACAACCGCGGACGGCCACCGCTGGCCCTGGCGCCCCCGCGCCGGTGAGCGCGGGGGGGCGACTTCGCGCCTACTGCTTGGACTTCGCCTCGGCGGCGGGCGCCTTCGGAGCGGGCGGCGTCTCCTTCGCGGCGGCCGGCGCGACGAAGGGCGAGGCGGGCTTGGCCTGGCTGCACGAGGTGATGGCGCTCGAGGGGTCCACGGCGTCACCGCCCGAGTCCACCTTGAGGACCTTGCGGCCCTCGCCGACGACGAAGGTGTAGCGCTTGGAAATCGTCGCGACCGGCATCTTCACGTCGTAGGACTCGACGACCTTGCCGTCGGGGTCCGGGATGAAGGGGAACGGCGCCTTCAGGTCCGCCTTGAAGCGCGCGAGCGTCTCCGCGTCGTCCGTGCTGAAGGCCAGCACCCGGCCCTGGAGCTTCTCGATCTCCGAGTGCCGGGCCGTGTACGCCTTGAGCTCCTTGGTGCAGCCGCTCGTGAAGGCCTTGGGGAAGAAGGCGACGATGACCGGGCCCTGCTTCACCATCTCCGACAGGATGTAGACCTTGCCCTCGGTGTCCTTCACCGTGAAGTCCGGGGCCGTGTCCCCGACGTTGGGCGTGGCACCGCTGAGCAGACCTGTGAGCAAGAGGGGAATGAGCATGCCGCCGATTTGAGCGGAAGCCCTCCCGCACAGGCAAGCAACACCTGAGGCCCGGTTACCGAGCCTCGCCCATGCGGGCCCACACCGCGGACGCGGCCTCGCGCGCCTGCTCGGAGACCACGGAAGGATTCACCGACAGCGGCCGGCGTGCCCACATGCGCCACACCCCCTCCACCATCACCGCCTCCACGTGCCGGCTGCCCAGGCCGAACACCACGTGCCACGCCAGGTTCTCCCCGGTGAGCGGCGTGGCCGGCAGGTAGTCGAGCACCAGCAGGTCCGCGAGCGCGCCCTCGCGCATGGGCCCCACCGGCATCCCGAAGTGCTGGGACACCATGCGGTGACCGTTGGCCAGATAACGAAGCACGTCGATGGGCTGCCCCGCCTCGCGCGAGCGCAGGTACGCCGCCTGCGCCTCCGCGAAGAGGTCCGCGGACACGCCATCCGCGCCCAGCGTCGCGCGCGCGCCGAACTTCAGCGCCGGCGCGTAGCCCACCTCCAAGCCCTGGTTGGCGCGCGGCGTGTGGACCATCCACGCCCCCGTGGCAATCACCTGCGCCAGCTCCGCCCAGTCCAGGTGCCCCACGTGCGCCAGCTGGCACTTGGGCGACAGCAGGCCCAGCTCCAGCAGCCGCGACACGGGCGAGGCGCCATGGCGCTCGGTGGAGAGCCGCTCATCCAGCGGGTCCTCCGCGAGCGGCAGGTGCATGCCGGAGTGGGTCGCCTTGAGCGCCTCCACCAGCCCTTGCAGCGCGTCCGGCCCCAGCGTGAAGCCAGGGCCCGCGCCCACCTGTCCTCGGAAGCGTCCCTGCGCCTTCTGCGCGAAGCCCACCGTCTCCTCGAGCCCCTCCTCGCGCACCACCGCGCCGGAGCGGTCCGACACGGCGTAGGCGAGCACGCCTCGCACGCCCACCTCGTGGAGACCTCGGGCCAGGCGCACCAGCGAGCCCGACACGGCCTTCGGCGAGGAGTGCAGGTTGCACACCGTGGTGGTGCCGCACTGAAGCGCCTCGAGTCCTCCGGCACAGCCCGCCACCTGGACGGCGTCCAGGTCCAGCGCGTCCTCGTAGGGCCAGAGGCCCTTCTCCAGCGTGTCCTGGTAGGTCTCCCGCACCACGCTCGGCATGCCGCGCGCCAGGATGGCGTGCAGGCGGTGGTGCGCGCTGACCAGGCCCGGGAAGACGAGCTTGCCGGACAGCGCCACCACCTCGTCGTCGGGGGTGGTCTCCAGATCCGGACCGCGCGCGACGATGCGCTCCCCTTCGATGCGAAGGTCCACGCGCTCCACGACCGCGGGCTCCAGCTCGACGACGTAACCACCCTTGAGGACGGTTCCCAACATCCCTCCGAACGAAGAACGAAGCGCGTGGCGGGTCAGCGACTCGCGAAGTTAACACTGCCCCCACCGCATCGCGCGAGCGTGCAGATGCGTCACATACCCTGCGTAGGATTCATCGCACCATGCGCGATGAAGGCGCCTCACGGCGGAATGTCGCGGGGTCGAACTCACCCCGGCGCACCTCATCCACCATCCGCTCACGGCCTCCCCGCGTGCGGGCGCGAGCGCGAGGGCCGCGCAGCGTCCCGACTTCGCGACAGCGCGGCACCCTGATGAACAGCCGTTCGCGGCGCCCGCGATACAGCTCGCTTCACCCCTGGACGCGCAAGCACCCAACGGCCACGGGGAAGGCGAAGAACGGCGCGGCCCCCGAGGGCCGTGGTGGAAAACCGAGCCCCGTCCAGGAGCGGGCAGGCAGGCCCCCTCGAACTTCTGAGGGGGCGCATGGGCGGGCTCTCCACATAGACTGGCCCCATCTTGGAGTCGGGTCCAAACACGTACTGGGTCGGCCGCTATCGGCTGTCCGCGCGTATCGCGACGGGCGGCATGGCGGAGGTGTACCTGGGACGACGCTTCGAGGATGACGGCCAACGCGGTCCCGCCGTCGCCGTGAAGCGCTTGATGCCGCACCTGGCCTCGGACCGGCGCGTCGTCCAGATGTTCCTCAACGAGGCCCGCATCACCGCCCAGGTGAGGCACCCCAACGTCGTCGCCATCCTCGAGCTGGGCATGGAGGGCACCGAGCCATTCATCGCCATGGAGTTGCTCGAGGGGCGCTCGTTCGCGGAGCTCCGTCAGGAGGCCGCCGAGCGCGGCCAGCGTGTCCCCCTGGGCATCACCCTGCGCGTGCTCGTGGATGCATGCCGGGGGCTCGACGCGGCCCACCGCGCCGTCGACGAGTCGGGCCGCCCGCTGCGCATCGTCCACCGCGACTTCACCCCGGACAACATCCACGTCGGCGTCAACGGCGCGGTGAAGGTCATCGACTTCGGCATCGCCAAGGCGGAGACGCTGGGCGCCGGCACCGAGCCCGGGGTCCTCAAGGGCAAGTTCTTCTACATGTCGCCGGAGATGATCGCCGGCAAGCCGGTGGACCACCGCGCGGACCTCTTCGCCGCGGGCGTCATGTTGTACGAGCAACTCTGTGGCCGCAGGCCCTTCACCGGGATGACCGCCGAGGAGGTCCTCGGCCGCATCGCCGAGGGCCGCGCCCGGCCGCCCACCGCCTTCGACCCCTCCGTCCCCGCCGGGCTGGAGCTGGTCTGCCTCACCGCGCTCCAGCGAGACCCCGCCGCGCGCTTCGACAGCCTCGAGTCCTTCATCGACGCCATCGAGGCCATCGGCGGCCCCGCGGAGGTCGCCACCGGCGAAGCCGTCGCCGCGTACGTGGACACCCTCTTTCCGCCCGACCGGGACCCCAAGCGCCAGGCCCTGCGCCGCGCGCGCATGGCGGACCCGTCTCACGGCGGAACCCCTCCAGGCCCTCGCCGCTTCGACCCCCACGCCGCGCCGCATGACGCCATGACGGTCCCCGCCGCGTGGTCCCACATCATGCTGCCCGACGCGGGCGCGGCCCCGTCCACGAGAGCCCCGACGAGCGCCCCCACCTCCTCGGCCCCCGCGCCCGCGAGTGCCCCCCCGCGTCCCACGGACTCGACACCTCCCACGCGGAACGTGTCCGGCATCGGCGAGGGAGGCCCCGCGCGGGGACGCGCCTCCCGGCTGGGCCGCGTGCTGCTCACGCTGCTCGGACTCGGCGCGCTGGGCGCGGGCGCGGCGTGGCACTTCACGCGCCCGGGGGCCTCTCCCTCGGAGCGGCTGACCCAGGCGCAGACGGCCGACACCGCCGCCGCGAAGGTGACGCTGCTGTCCGGCCTGGAGGCCGACCCGCGCGCCACCGCCGAGGAGCTCTCCCGCGCCGCGGCCCTCTTGATGGAGGCCGGCGCCTTCCCGCAGGCCGTGGAGGTGGCGGAGACCTTCACCACGCGCTTCCCCAAGAACCTGGAGGCCCACCTGCTCGTGGCCCGCGCCGCGACGGAGCTGAACCGGGGCAAGCGGGCGGAGCGCGCCCTCGACGAGGCCCTCACGCTGGCCCCCAAGGACCTGCGCCCCTCGCTGATGCTGGCGGACCTGCGCGAGCGGCAAGGGGACCTGTCCGGCGCCGTGGCCGCGCTGGCGAAGGCGCACGCCCAACAGCCGGGCTCCTCTCGCGTGGCGCCTCGCTATGGCCTGCTGCTGTCGCGCAGTGGCCGGCTGGACGAAGCCTCCACCGTGCTCACCGCCTGGACGCGCGAGCACGACGACGCGGTCAGCCTGGCGGAGCTCGGCTTCGTGCGCTTCCGCCAGGAGCGCGTGGACGAGGCCGCGTCCCTCCTCAAGCGCGCGGTGCGCAAGGATGGCCGGCTGGCCGTCGCGCACTACTACCTGGGGGCCGTCCTCTTCCGACAGGGCGACAGCACGGGCGCCGAGCGCGCCTACCTGGAGGCGGACAAGCTCGCCCCCGAGGACCCTCGGGCCCTGGCCGCGCGCTGTCAGCTCCACGCCCATGGCGGCAACACCACGGCCGTCGCGGAGCTGAAGCGTACGCTGGCGGAACGATTCCCCACTCAAGCCAACGTCCTGGCGGCGGAGTGCAAGGCGGGGAATTAGCTTCCCCCCATGCACCCTGGGTTCCCACTCGCCCTTCCCGTCCTGGTCGGAGTGTTCCCCGGAGAACGCCACCGCATCACGGCGCACCTCGCGGAGGGGCGACCGCATGACGCTGCCTCGCCAACCCCGGCCCCGTCCCTGACTCGGAGCAACTTCCATGGGCACACGCGCCCTCATCATCAACGCCGATGACCTGGGCATCGACCCCGCCGTCAGCCGAGGCGTCCTCCAAGCCATGCGCGAGGGAGTGGTCTCCTCCGCCACCCTCATGGTCAACATGCCCCACTCCGAGGCCGCCGGCCGGGAGGCGGCTGGCCTGTCCCTGGGGCTGCACCTGAACCTGTGCCGGGGCGCCCCCGTGTGGAGCGACTTCCCGAAGGAGCACCTCGGCGCGGACGGCCAGTTCACGGAGCCGCGCGCCGCGAGCCTCCCCGCCGACGTGGTGGAGGCGGAGACCCGCGCCCAGCTCGCGCGCTTCAAGGCGCTGACGGGGCAGGCCGCCACGCACGTGGACGTGCACCGCCACCTCCACCTCCACGCCGACGTGCTCGAGGGGCTGGCGCGGGTGGCGGCGGCGGAGAAGCTGCCGGTGCGCTCGGTCGACTCCATCATGCGCCACACGCTGAAGACCCGGGGCGTGGCCACCAACACGCACTTCCTGGGCGACACGGGCGCGGAGCCGTACTGGACGCTGGACCGGCTGGAGTCGGAGCTGGTGACGCTGCCGGGCGAGGGCATCATCGAGCTGATGTGCCACCCGGGCCACCGCCCCGAGACGCTCAAGAGCAGCTACGCCGCCCAGCGCGAGGTGGAGCTGGCCACCTTCCTCAACCCCCGGGTGCGCGAGGTCCTGGAGCGCACGGGCATCAAGCCCGTCGACTTCCGCGTCCTCTCGCAGGGGGCCTGACCCGCCTCACACGCGAGGCAGCAGGCCCACCGGAGCCCCCTCGCCCACGGCGGGGGTGACACCCGCGCTCCTGCGCCGCTCCTGCATCAGCACGTTGCGCACGCGCGACACCAGCTCGTCCGCCACGTACGGCCGCGAGCACAGCGACGTGCCCTCCTGCGCCCACCACGGCCGCGCGTCCCCCGCCAGCAGGATGGGCACCGGCCGGGCGCGCGGGAGCGTGGCGAACGTCTCCAGGAACAGCCCCGCGGGCCCGTGCGTGAGCGACGTGGACAGCACGATGAGGTCCACCGGCAGGTGCGTGGCCCGGCGCAGCGCGTCCGCGCCCGCCCTCGAGGTGAGCACGTCGAACCCCTCCGCGCACAGCACCCGCTCCGCCAGGGCCTCCTGTGCGGCGTCCTCGTCCAGCAGCAGCACCCGGCGGGGCAGCCGCTTCACCTCGTGCGGCGGCATGCGCGGCAGGCTCACGGTGAAGGTGCTCCCGTGCCCCTCCGCGCTCGCCAGCGTCAGCGCCCCGCCATGCAGCCGGGCGATGGAGTGGCTGATGAACAGCCCCAGCCCCAGCCCTCCGAAGTTGCGGTGCGACACGTTGCGCGCCCGGTAGAAGCGCTGGAACACCTGGGACTGGTCCGCGCCGGGGATGCCGATGCCGTGGTCCTGGACATGGATGCGCGACTCGCCCACCAGCCGCTCCACCTTCACGGAGATGGGCTCCCCCGGCGGGCTGTACTTGTGCGCGTTCTCCAGCAGGTTCACCAGCACCTGCTCCAGCCGGTCCCGGTCTCCTCGCACCCAGACGCGCTCACGCGGCACGTCCACGGAGAAGGGGCGCTCGAAGGCCGCGCGGAAGTGGTCCACTACCTCCGCCACCAGTTGCCCCACCTCCAGCGGCGCCAGCTCCAGCGCCAGCTTGCCCGCATCCAACCTCGACGCGTCCAGCAGGTCATCCACCAACCCCGCGAGACGGTCCACCTGCCGCTTGGACTTCAGCACCGTGGCCAGCTCCAATGGCTGCCCCGTGGAGAGCCTGCGCTCCATGGTGTACAGCCCCAGCTTCAGCGGCGTGAGCGGCGTCTTCAGCTCGTGGCTCGCGATGGACATGAACTCCTCGCGCACCTGGAGCGCCGCCTTCGCCTCCCTCAGGAGCCGGGCGTTCTCCACCGCCACCGCGAGCTGGTTGGCCGCCGCCGTCCACAGCTCCAGCTCCCGCGCGGAGAAGGACGAGCCCTGCTCCTTGTAGAGCAACAACAGCCCCACTGTCCGGCGCGGCGCGCACAACGGCACCGCCGCGAAGATGGAGCCCAGCGAGTCCCCATACCCGCGCTGGATGCCCAGCTGCGCCTGCCGCAGGGCCAGCGCCTGCCGGAAGGGATCATCCTCCGGGGCGAAGGTGTCCTCCGGGGCCTCGCCCCCCGCCAGGTCCGACACGGCCGCGCGGCGCAACTCCGCCCCGTCCTCCTCGCAGAGGTAGACCTCCGCGCGCCGCACCTGGGCGCAGCGCACCAGCGCCACCACCGCCGCCGCGCAGACGGTGTCCACCTCCAGCGTCTCCCCCACCGCCCGGGCAATCTCCCGCACCGCCAACGAGAAGGCCCCCTCGTCATCCACCCCCGAGGACTCCACCACCAGCCACGCCCCCGGCGCCTCCTCCTCCCGCCCCGGCTTCACCTGCACCCGCACCTGGTGCAGCGCGCGGGTGATGACGTGTCCGGTGTGGGCTCGGCCCTCGCGGATGGCCTGCTCCACCGCCTCCAGGCTCCGGCCCTGCTCCAGCACGTCCAGGAGACTGGTACCGACGTGCAGGGTCATCCCGGTCTTCGTGGCGAAGTCCGGCTCGAACCACTGGACGCATAAGTCATGACCGACACGCGCCAGCGCTTGAGGCAGGCACGAGAGGGCTTCTTCGACATCAGGGGGAAGCGTCATGTGCGCGGAAAAGGTGGCGGGGCCGTTGCCGCGATTATGAACGCCCCCCGGCGGGCGCAACCGACCCGCCCCTCGTATTCGCCAGTGGTGGACGACCGCCCCGTTGAGGGGCCGACAGAACCCTCCCCGAGCACCCGTGCGGGCTGGAGGGCACGTCGTGGATGACACCGAGCCCCGGTGTGCTAGACGACACCGCCATGCCTTCGCAGCCGACCAAGGAACTCCAGACCTTCCCCAACCCGGCGTCAGACCGCGACTACGAAATCGCGTTCGACTGCCCGGAGTTCACCTGCCTCTGCCCGCTCACCGGTCAGCCGGACTTCGCGCGGTTCAAGATTACGTACGTCCCGGACCAGTCCTGCATCGAGCTGAAGAGCCTGAAGCTCTACCTGTGGGCGTACCGCAACGAGGGGGCCTTCCACGAGAAGGTCACCAACACCATCGCGGACGACATCATCAAGGCCATCCAGCCGCGCAAGCTCACGGTGGTGGGCGACTGGTTCGTGCGCGGTGGCATCGGGACCATCGTCACCGTCACGCACGAGAAGAAGTAGCCGTGCCCGGGGCGACGAGCGCCGCCCCCGGTGCTCGTCTCACTCCACCTTGTCGAAAATCGCGTCGGCCTTCTTGTTGAGGTCCGTCTCCAGCCGGTCCGCGGCCTTGTGGACGTTCTCCAGGCGCCGCGCGGCCGCGGCCTCCGGGTCCGTCTTCGCCGGGCGCTGGAGGACATACCAGGCCCCGGCGGCAAGCACGCAGAAGCCCAGCACGAAGGTGACGATGCGGCCCATGGACTGCCTCCTCCCGCGCTAGCGGGTGAGCTGTTGCACGAATGGCGCCCACTGCGCCTGGGTGAAGTAAAGGCCGGTTCCCGCCGCGGACGCCAGAATCAGCGCGGCCAGCGCCCACTTGAGCAGCCCCCCCGAGCGGGAGCGCGAGGTGTCGAAGCCCTCCACCACCGCGTCCAGTTCCTGGGGCCGCATGAGCTGCTGCGCTTCGGTGTCCGTCAGCTTCTGGCGGTGGCGCAGGAAGGCCACCAGCAGCCCCGCATGGGACACCGGGACCTCCTGCGCCAGGAAGACGTCCAGCTCGCGGCGCATGGCGGCGGCGTCCGGGAAGCGGTCCTCCGGCTTCACCTCCATGGCGCGCTGGATGATGCGCACCAGCGGCGAGGGCACGTTGGGCGCCACCTTGTTGAGCGGCGTGTACTTGCCGTCGCGAATCTTCGCGAAGACCTCGCCCGCCGTCTTGCCGTGGAAGGGGCGCGCGCCGGAGAGGGCCTCGTAGAGCAGCACGCCCAAGGAGAAGATGTCGGTGCGGCCATCCAGCGGCGCCCCCGTCACCTGCTCCGGCGACATGTACGAGGGCGTGCCCACCGCCATGCCCGCCTGGGTGAGCGCCTCCAGGCCCACGTCCTTGGCGATGCCGAAGTCCATCAGCTTCACGTCACCGGACTTGGTGAGCATGACGTTGGCCGGCTTCAGGTCGCGGTGGATGATTTGACGGAAGTGCGCGTGGTCCAGCGCGCTGGCGATGCGCGCGGCGATGACGCCCGTGACGTCCGCGGGCAGCGGCCCCTCGCGGATGAGCGTGTGCAGCGTGGGCCCGTCCACCAGCTCCATCACCATGAACAGGCTGTCGTTCTTCTCCACCAGGTCGTAGAGCGTGACGATGTTCTGGTGACGGAAGGTGGCCAGCGCGAGCGACTCCCGCCGGAAGCGGGACAGCGTCTCCTTGTCCCGCTTGCCCTCCGGCAGCAGCTCCTTGATGGCCACCTCGCGCTGAATCATCTCGTGGAGGCCGCGATACACGACGGCCATGCCACCTCGGCCCAACTCCCCGAGCACTCGATACGCGCCAATCTTGCGATGACGGACGGCTTTCTCTGCGGAAGGCACGGGAGAGAGGCTACAGAACTGGACACGGACCGTCGATGTCTCACGTGGCCGCTCGAGCCATCCGCGGGTCCGGACTCCGGGTACACTGACTTCCCCCCCCCGCGCACTCATGACCCTTCGCCTGCTCGTCCCCCTCCTCGCCCTCTGCACACTCGGGGGCTGCATCGTCCACCGCTCCCACCACGACCACGGGCACGACTCACGTCCGCCCAAGTCGAAGAAGTCCAAGAAGAGCAGCAGGGACTGTCACCCGAGCCAGTACTGGGATGGCGACGAGTGCCGCCACAAGGGCAAGGGCAAGGGGGCGCGCAAGCACGATGGGTGAAGCCGTCGTGGCTCGGTGAGCGCGTCCCGCTCGCTTCCGGAGAGTTGTAGGGTGGGTGCGTCATGCGCACCGATGCCGTCCCGCCTCCGCCGTCGCCCGTGCCCGCCGTCGCCTCCCCGGGCCCGAACCGGCCGAGGGAGACGGAGGACTGCACGCTGCTCAATGGCGGCACGGAGGCGTTCCCCCGGATGCTGGAGGCCCTCTCCTTCGCCCGGGAGCGCATCCACCTGGAGGTCTACACCTTCGAGCGCGAGGGCGTGGGCGCGCGCTTCGTCGACGCGCTGGTGGCCGCGGCGAAGCGGGGCGTGTCGGTGAAGGTGGTGGTGGATGGCTGGGGCAGCATCGGCCACAGCGCCGCGCTGACCCAGACGCTGCGGGCCGCGGGCGCGAAGGTGCGCGTGTACAACCCGCTCACGTCGCTGTTCCTGGGCCGCGCGTGGAGGAACCACCGCAAGATCCTCCTCGTCGACGACACGGTGGCGTTCCTGGGTGGCATCAACATCGGGGATGCGTACGCGGCGCAAGGAGATGTGCCCGGGTGGGCGGACCTGGCGGTGGAGCTGCGGGGCGACATCTGCCGGCAGCTCGGCGCGAAGCTGACGGCGGGCGCGGCGGAGCTGACGTCCGGCGCGGTGAGCCTGCTCCTGTCCGGCTTCAGCGGCGGCCACCGGCTGCGCAAGCGCTACCTGTCCGCCATCCACGGGGCGAAGCACACGGTGACGCTCGCCCACGCGTACTTCCTGCCGGACACCCACTTCGTGAAGGCGCTCACGCGCGCGGCGCGCCGGGGCGTGAAGGTGTCGCTCCTGCTCGCGGGCCGCAGCGACGTGGTGTTCGCCCGCGCCGCGACGATGCGCCTGTACAACACCTTCCTCCACGCGGGGGTGAGCATCCACGAGTGGACGGACTCCACCCTGCACGCCAAGGCGGCCGTGGTGGACGGACAGACGCTGCTGGTGGGCAGCTTCAACCTGGACCCGCTCTCGCTGGTGAACCTGGAGACGCTGGTGGAGGTCCAGGAGCCGCGCGTCGCCGAGCAGGCCGTCCTCTGGCTGGACCGGCACATCGCCCGCTCCCGCCAGGTGCTGGGCGAGCACTGCACGCGCTCCCCCTTCCAGCGGTGGATGCTGGATGTCGTCGG
Source organism: Myxococcus stipitatus DSM 14675 (assembly GCF_000331735.1). Lineage (GTDB taxonomy): Bacteria > Myxococcota > Myxococcia > Myxococcales > Myxococcaceae > Myxococcus > Myxococcus stipitatus. The sequence goes on from NC_020126.1 coordinate 8,926,849, forward strand.
GCTGGCGGTGGCCCGCTTCGCCGAGCGCTTCGCCAGCTTCATGGGCCGACGCCGCAAACGTTGAGGCCGTCACGCTTCCGTCACCCGGGGCGCGCAGCGGCGCTCGGCCCCTCGCATGTCGTGCTGCGCGGGAGCGCCCGAGGCTCTACACTGACGCGCGCTCGACCATGCCCAGCCGCCACCCCCTCCAGCCCGTCCTCGCCGCCATCGACGTGGGGACCAACGCCGTGCGACTGGAGCTCGCGCGGCCCGACGCCGACGGAGCCCTGGAGACGCTGCACCAGGAGCGAGACCCCATCCGCCCCGGTGAAGGTGTCTTCGCCACCGGCACCATGCCCGAGGAGACCGCCCAGCGGCTGCTGGCCACCCTGCGCCGCTACGCCGCGCTCTGCCGTCGCCACAAGGCCCAGGTGCGCGCGGTGGCCACCAGCGCCCTGCGCGAGGCCCGCAACAGTGCGGAGGTCGTCCAGCGCGTGCGCGACGAGTCCGGCCTCAACCTGGAGGTCGTCAGCGGCAAGGAGGAGGCGCGCCTCATCTGCCTGGGCGTGCTGCACAGGAAGCCCCCGGGCACGCGCTCGCTGCTCATCGACATCGGCGGCGGCAGCACCGAGGTCGCCACCGCCGTGGGCGAGAAGCCCGACAACCTGTGGAGCCTGGGCCTGGGCTCGGTGCGGCTCACGGAGGTCTTCGACGCCTCGCGCACCGTGACGTCCAAGCAGCTGCGCATCATGCGAAGCTTCGTGTCGGAGGTGCTGGGCAAGACGCTGCCGCCGAAGCTGCCGCACCTGCCCCGTGTGGCGCTGGGCTCCTCCGGCACCATCAACGCGGTGGTGTCCTTCGCCTCCAGCGAGAGCAGCGGCAACGCCACCGTGCGCCAGCTCACCCAGACGGTGGAGACGCTGGCGGGGATGCCTCCGGACCGGCGGCGCAAGCGCTTCGACCCCAAGCGCGCGGACATCATCGTCGCGGGCGCCGTCATCCTGGAGGGCGTGGCGAAGTACCTGGGCGTCGAGTCCGTCAGCGTCGTCAACCGGGGCCTGCGCGACGGCATCCTCGTCGACCTGCTCTACCGGCAGGACGCGCAGCACCAGTCGGAGGACCACAGCCTGGCGGACGCGGCCATCGCCATGGGCGAGCGCTTCCACTTCGACGAGAAGCACGCGCGCCAGGTGGCATCCCTCGCGCTGACGCTCTTCGATGACCTGGCCGCCCTGCACCAGCTGCCCTTGTCGGTGCGCCCGCACCTGGAGGCGGCCGCGCTGCTCCACGACATCGGCCACTCCATCAACTACGAGCGGCACCACAAGCACACGTACTACCTCATCCGCCACTCGGACATCCCGGGCCTGGCGGACCGGGAGCGGGAGCTGGTGGCCCGCGTCGCGCGCTACCACCGGCGCAGCCCCCCGGAGCTGGCGCACTCGGGCATGGCGGGACTGACGCCGCTCGAGGCTCGCACCGTGCGCAAGCTCGCCACCCTGCTGCGGCTGGCCAACGCGCTGGACCACAGCCACCACCAGCCCATCAAGGACTTCAAGGCCACCAACGGGCGCGACGGCGTCGCCCTGCACCTGCACGCGCGCCAGCCGGTGGACCTGGAGTTGTGGAACGCGGAGCGGGAGATGGCCCACTTCCGCCGCGTCTTCGGCAAGAAGCTCACCTTCCACGTCCACAACGGCGGCCGCTAGCCCCGCTGGCCCCTGGCCGGAAGAGGGCCCGCGCGCGCTTTGCCCGCGCCCTGGCGGATGCCCACGCTGCAAGTCGCGGGGGTCCCTCCATCTCTCGGTGGGCACCTCCTCCACTCGAGGCCCGAGGACGCTCCCGCTCCCGGGGGAAGGAGCATGCGATGAAGGCGGTCGTCTTCCATGGGATTGGGGACATCCGGCTCGACGACGTGGAGGAGCCACGGCTCGAGAAGCCGACGGACGCCGTCGTCAGGCTGACGGCCAGCGCCATCTGCGGCACGGACCTGCACATGATTCGAGGAACCATGCCGGGGATGAAGCCCGGCACCATCCTGGGCCACGAGGGCGTGGGCTCTATCGAGGCGCTGGGCGACGACGTGCGCAACTTCAGCCTGGGCGACCGCGTCGTCATCCCCTCCACCATCGCCTGCGGCAACTGCGTCTACTGCCGCGCGGGCTACCATTCGCAGTGCAACGAGGCGAACCCGAACGGCCCCGCCGCGGGCACGGCCTTCTACGGCGGCCCCGCGCAGTCGGGCCCCTTCCACGGCATGCAGGCGGAGAAGGTGCGGGTGCCCTTCGCGAGCGCGGGGCTGGTGAAGGTGCCCGACGGCGTGAGCGACGAGCAGGCCATCCTCCTCTCCGACATCTTCCCCACCGGCTACTTCGGCGCGGAGCTGGCGGAAATCAAACCCGGCGACACCGTGGCGGTGTTCGGCTGCGGCCCGGTGGGGCTGTTCGCCATCGTCAGCGCCCGGCTCATGGGCGCCGGCCGCGTCTTCGCCGTCGACTGCCACGAGGACCGGCTGGACCTGGCGCGCTCCCAGGGCGCGGAGGTCATCAACTTCGACGAGGAGGACCCGGTGAAGACGCTGCTGCGCCTGACACGGGGCATCGGAGTGGACCGGGCCATCGACGCGGTGGGCGTGGACGCCGAGCACGCCCACTCAGGCCCCGCCTCCAAGCGCACCGGCACCGAGCGCGCGGAGGACAGGCGCGAGGTGAAGGAGGCCGCGCCACGCACCCACCCCAGCGGCCCCAACTGGGTGCCCGGGGACGCACCCGCGCAGGTGCTGACGTGGGCGGTGGAGGCGCTGGCCAAGGCGGGGACCCTGTCCATCATCGGCGTCTACCCGGCCCAGGTGCACACCTTCCCCATCGGCCTGGCGATGAACAAGAACCTCACGATGAACATGGGCAACTGCAACCACCGCAAGTACATCCCGAAGCTGCTGGAGCTGGTGCGCGCGGGACAGGTGGACCCCACGGCCATCCTCTCGCACGTGGAGCCCATGGGGAGCGCGCTGGACGCCTACCGCAACTTCGACCTGCGCAAGCCGGGCTGGGTGAAGGTGGAGCTGGAGCCCTCTCAACTCCAGTGAGCCTCACGCGTCGAGCAGCAGGCACGAGTCCCCGAACTCGTGCCCCAGGTAGCCCCGCGCCTCCGCGTGGGCGCTCGCCTCGCGCAGGAGCGTCCGCGAGCAGAAGGCCTGGAGCAGCGCGAAGTGGCTGGTGCCCGGCTCGTGCATCCCCGTGAAGAGGCCACTCACCACGCGAGGCACGAAGCCCGGCCCCAGGAGCAGGTCCGTCACCGACTCGCCCGCCACCAGCCTCCCGCCATTCATCGCCGCGCGGCCCTCCAGCGCGCGCACCACCGTGGTGCCCACCGCCACCACCCGCCCTCCCGCCGCGCGCGTGGCCTCCACCTGGGCCACCGTGGCGGCGGGGATGTCGGAGCGCTCGGGCCGGGGCAGCAGCGCGTCGAGCGCCTCGTCCCCCGTGGAGGACAGCCCCGTCGCGTGGGTGAGCGACGCCAGCCGCACGCCCCTCCGGCGCAGCGTCAGGAGCAGGTTCCAGGTGAGCGGGAGTCCGGCCGACGGAGCCTCCGTGGCCCAGGGCCGCGCGCCATAGCCCGTCTGCACGTGCCACAGGGACAGCGGCGCCAGCGTGTGCGCGTACTGCACGGGGCGGCCTCCCTGGTACAGCGCGGACCAGAGCCCCGCGCCCTCCTCCTCGAAGGCCACGCGCAGGAAGCGGGGCGAGGGCGGCAGCACCTCCACCACCCGGACCGGGAGCCCCACCACCGTGAAGCGCGTCCCGGCGGGCATCGCGGGCGGCGTCGGGCGGTCCTCGGTGCGCTTGCGCCAGTCCCCCGCGCCGAAGAGGACGGCCAGCCACGTGCCATCCGGCTCCTGCGACAGCAGGCGCAGCTCGATGCGCTCTCCCAGCACCGTGCGCCCCAGGAGCGACGCGGGGAACGTGGCGGCGTCATTCACCACCAGCAGGTCCCCGTCGCGCAGCAGCGACGGCAGGTCCGCCACGCGGGCGTCGGTGAGGCGCCCCTCGCGAGGCTCCACGTGCAGCAGCCGCCCCTCCTCCGGTTGGTCCACCGGCCAGCGCGCGGGCTTCATGCGGCCTCCAGTCGCTGGGCCACGACGTGGGAGCCGGACGGCAGCGACTCCACGCGGTGCTCCACCAGGGCGATGATGCGCGCGGCCACGTCCTCGGGCCGGGCCAGCGTCGCGCAGTCAGCCTCCGGCATGGCGGCGGCGTGCATCCGCGTGTCCATCTCCCCCGGGTCCACGCTGAGGAAGCGCACGTCGGTGCCCTCCAATTCCGCGGCCCAGATGCGCCCCAGGTGCTCCAGCGCGCTCTTGGACACGCTGTACGCGCCCCAGCGGGGATAGGCCGCCACCGCCGCGTCCGAGCTGATGTTGAGCACCAGCCCGCCTCCGCGCACCAGCATGTTGCCCACCACCGCCTTCGTGAGCCGGAAGGGCCCCACCAGGTTCACCTCCAGCACCCGGTGGAGGTCCTCGCACGCGGTATCCAGGAGCAGGGGCAGCGGCGTGGGCCCCAGCACGCTGGCGTTGTTCACCAGCACGTCCAGCGGCCCCACCAAGGACGTGGCCACGCCCACCATCCGGTAGATGGATTCCTTGTCCCCCACGTCGTAGGCCAGCGCGTGGACGGGGAGCCCTTCGGCTCGAAGCGGCTCCACCGCCTCCTCCATGTCCGCGGTGTGCCGGGCCACGCCCACCACCTTCGCGCCTCGCCTGGCGAAGTGCTCCATGAGCGCGCGCCCCAGTCCTCGGCTCGCCCCGGTGACGAGCACCGCCTTTCCAGTCAGCTTCATTCGAAAGTCCTCCGTCGGGGGAAGCTAAGGACCGGCCGTTGACGAAATGGCGTCACGGTCAATCCTTTGGCAGATTGCCAATCCATGGCCATGGACGACGAGGACCTACCGAGCAGGTTGGCGCGCAACATCCGGACGTTGAGGGAGACCCGAGGGGCCACGCAGGCCCAGCTGTCGAAGCTGGCGGGGGTGCCTCGGGCGACGTGGGCCAACCTGGAGTCCGGGACGTCCAACCCCACCTTGTCCGTGCTGCACCGCGTGGCGTCCGCGCTCCAGGTGTCGCTGGAGGAGCTGGTGGCGAAGCCTCGCGCCAGCGCGCGGCACTACCCTCGCGACAGCCTGACGACGCGCGTCCGGGGCGCGGGCCTCTTGCGCAAGCTGCTCCCCGACCCGCTGCCGGGCATGGAGTTCGACCGGGTGGAGCTGGCCGCCGGCGTGCGCATCACCGGCGTGCCGCATACGCCAGGCACCCGGGAGTACCTGGCCTGTGAGTCCGGGGAGCTGGCGCTCGTCGCCAGCGGGGAGCGCTTCCTCCTCAAGCCCGGCGACGTCGTCGTCTTCCGAGGCGACCAGAAGCACTCCTACGAGAACCCCGGCACACGCACCGCCGTGGGCTACTCCGTCGTGCTCCTGACGCCTCCGCTGTAGCGTGTAGCGGCTCAGCCCGAGTCGCGGCCGTAGAACCAGGCCGTGAGGGCCAGCCGACGCGCGTGGGTGGGGAGCACCTCGTGCTCGATGCGCTCGCTCAAGAAGACGACGAGCGTGTCCAGCATCGGGGGGATGTCGACGGGCGGAAGGTCCTTGGGATGCAGCCGCAGGACGCCGCCGTGCTCCGTCTTCCAGGCCTCGTTGGCGTACCAGATGGCCGTGGCCCTGCGGTTGGACTGTCCGGGGAAGGCGTCGACGTGGCGCGAGTAGTGCGCCCCTCCGCCCGGGTAACACGCGAGCTGCAAGTCGAAGCGCCCCAGGCCGAGATAGGCCCCCTCCGAGAGGGCACGTCCCAGCAGGGCGAAGCGCTCTCTCAGAGCGCCCAGCGCGGTGTCCGGCTCGGGTTCCACCCAGCCGATGAGGTCACCGCGCACGCTGGAATCCTGGGTCTTGTCCGCGCCCCTCCGGATTCCCGCGGCATGCAACACTCCAGATTCGGCCCTCGCCAGCGCTTCTGCCCGCGCGGCGAGGGCGGCTTCATTCCCGATGAAGAAGGGACGCGTGAAGAATCCACGCGTCCCCAATGCCTCCACTTCCAGGTCCGTCAGCTCCACACGTGCCCCTTTCAGCAACGTGCCACCTACACGTCCGCACCGTGCCCCAGACGCTGGCCGCGAGGAAGCGGATACACTCGGCGCCATGGCGAACCTCTCGCGAATCCTCGGTCCGCTCCTGGGTGTCGCCGCCGGAGTCCTGGTGGCGGGCTGGTTCATGAAGCCCACGCCTGCCTCCCTGCCCGACACCGCGTCGGTGGTGCAGCAGATGCGCGAGGTGGCGAGGCTGGAGACGCTGCAGGTCTCCCTCTACAAGAAGGTCACCTTCACGCCCGAGCCCGAGGCCACCGATGCCCTCTGGAAGGACGTGGTGAACTGGGCCCGGCACACGCTCCAGAACCCGCATGGCCGCGCCATCGTCTTCGCGGACGCGCACCTGGGCTTCGACTTCCAGCGCATCGGCCCGTCGAGCCTCCACGTCGTAGGCACGAAGGTGCAGGTGGTGCTGCCCCCCGTCGACGTGCGCGTGGAGCTGCGACCCGGGGAGACGGAGGTCATCGACTCCAACCTGGACAGCACGCAGACGGCGCAACTGTTGGAGAAAGCGAAGGTCGCCTTCGAGCGGGATGTGCGCGCGGACTCGCGCCTCCAGCAGCGGGCCCGGGACTCCGCCGAGCGCTCCCTGCGGGTGCTCCTGCTCACGCTGGGCTATCGCGAGGTGCTGTTCGTGGAGAAGCTGCCGTCCACGGGCACGGCGGGCTGAGGCTCCGTCAGGAGGAGGCGCTGTCCGGCAGCAGGAGTCCGTCGGCGGATTGGTGGAAGAGGCCTGGAATCCCCTCGGGGGTCGGCTCCAGGGATGCGAGCGCCGTGCGGACAGCGGCCTGCGAGGCCCAGCCCACCACTGTCAGCTCGCGGCGAGCCAGGGACACGCAGAGGGGCTCGCCGCTCGTCACCGTCGACAGGATGCGGCGCTGCGTGCTCGTGAGCAGCCGCGCGCCATCCAGTCCGTCTCCTCCCGCCACCGCCCAGAGGCCCGAGAAGGTCTCCGCCAGATGCACCTCGCCCCGGTCGATGACCACGGGGTGCACGGGCGCGGTGTGGGCAGACAGGTTGCGCCACGCGGCTTCATCCACGGCCTCGGGAGTCAGCCCCGCGGGGCCGAGCGCGGACTCGGGCAGGTAGCGCACGAAGTCGGCGTCCTCCAGGACGTAGAACACCTCGAGCCCCGCGGGCCCTGGGCGATGCAGCGCGCCCACTGCCTTCGCCACGAAGCTCGGATGCCGCAGCACCGGCCGCAGTCGTGACTCCAGCGGCGCGTCCGCCGAGCCAAGTCCCGAGTCGAGTCCACTCAACCTCGCCGCGAGCGCCTCCGCGTAGGCCAGCAGGCCCTGGGTGCCAGGGGCCTCGAGGTAGGCCGCGTACAGCGAGCCCACGTCCACGCGCCCCACACCGCCCGTGGCCAGCTTCACGAGCAGGTCCTTGCCCTGACGGCGGAAGCTCACGCGGGCTCGCCCCAGGGCGCCCGTGAGCGCGGCGATGAACTCCGGACGGAGCACCTGTTCCTCGGGTGCGCTCGGCGGTGGCAGTTCCGCCGCCTCCAGCTCCTCCTTCAGCAGCCGAGCCTCCCCATCGAACGGGTCCCGGGCCAGCGCCTCCTCGACGTAGGACTGGGCCTTGCCGACTTCTCCTCGGCGCAGTGCCAGCACGGAGAGGACCTTGAGGACCTCGGGGTCTCCGGGCTCGCGAGACCAGACCTGTCGCAGCAGCGCCTCCGCGTCGCCATGCCGCTCGAGGCCGAGCAGCGCGCGCGCCAGGCCCAGCATCACCGGCAGGTCCTGAGGGAAGTCGCGCCGCAGGGCCTCCAGGAGCGGAAGCGCCTCACGCTCCGCCCCCGCGTTGATGAGGGCATGCGCCACCGCCAGCCGAAGGACAGGGCCCTCGCCTCTTCCCGCATGGGCGCGCAGGGCCTCCAGCTCCGCGTCGCGCAGACTCTCCCCCGCCTCCACCTTCCGGCGCAGGCGCTCCACTTCCGGCAAGACACTCACGCGCGCGACTCTAGCAGGCGAGTCCCGGCGCCGAGGTGTCCGTGCGTCCTCCACCGTCCCTGCGAGACAGACGCCTCTCCATTCGAGGTGGAGAGGCACCCTCCCGCGCGCCCCTGGAAGGCGAGGGAGGGCCTCCCGCGGGACAGACGCCTCCCCATCCGAAGTGGAGAGGCGCCTCTCACCTCACCGCGCGGCGCGCCGCTTCCGCGAGTCGAACGCCAGCATCACCAACACCAGCACCCCGAACACCGACGTCCCATTCCCCGAGCTGCTGCAACCGCCTCCCTCTTCCTTTCCACTCGACACAGGAGGCGCCTCGCAGACTCCGGCGTTGCACGTCTCACCCCCACCACAGTCCGACGACCGCTGGCACTCCGGCTCGGGCTGGGGATTCGGTGTCGTCGAGGTGACTGTCACCGAGGTCGTCCCCGTCGCGTTCCCCACCGCCACCTGGACGGTGTTCAGGAACGTGCCCCCCAGCGTGCCCGCGCTGAACACACCCGAAGCATCGACGGTGCCTCCCCCGTTCACCACCTTCCACGTCGCCGGGTACGCGGGCGTCTCGTTCCCGTACACGTCGAACGCACGCGCGCTGAAGGTCACCGTGCCCCCCGCCGGGAGCGTCGGGTTCTGCGGCGACAGGACGACTCGGCTCGGCGCCGCGGCCACCACGGAGAGGGAGGCCTGCTCCACGATTCCCCCCACGCTGACTTGCACCGTCCCCGGGAAGGCCCCCACCCCGATTCCCGCCGTGAAGACTCCCGCCCCATCGATGGAGCCTCCTCCATTCACCACCTTCCACGTCGCAGGCGCCGAGGGCACCTCGTTGCCGTACACATCGAACGCCTTCGCGATGAACGCCACCGTGCCCCCCGCCGCCACCGTCGGCCCCTGCGGAGAGAGGACAACCCGGCTCACCGCCCCTGGCGTGACGGTGACACCGGTCGTCTTCGTCACCCCCGCCACGCTGACCTGCAAGCTGTCCGCGAACGTCCCCGCCACGATGCCCGCGGTGAAGACACCCGCCGCGCTGATGCTGCCCCCACCCTTCACGACGCTCCACGACGCCGAGAACTCGGTGACCTCGTTGTCGTACGCATCGAACGCCTTCACCGTGAACGGCACCGTGCCCTTCACGACGACAGCGGGCGCCTCCGGGGAGATCTCCAGGCGGCTGATGGCGCCGGTCTTCACGTAGACCGTGGCGTTGAGCGAAAGGTGCTCCACCGCGACGCGCACGCTGTTGGAGTACGTCCCCGCGACCTTCGGCGCGGTGTAGAGCCCCTCCGACGTGATGCTCCCCGCGCCCGGCGTCTCCACGGACCACGCGGGAGCAATGGCCACCGGGTTGCCATCCGCGTCGAACCCCATCACCCCGAACCGCTGCGTGCCCTCGGGCTCCAGCGTGGTGAACGGGGGCGTGAGCACGAGCCGCGACAACGGCCCCGGCAGCACCGTGACGTCCACGGCGGCGCTCGTGATGTCTCCCATCGTCACCTTCACCGCACCCGGATAGAACCCCGCCACCGGACCGACCGTGAGCAGGCCATCGGCGTCGATGGTCCCCAGGGAGGCGGGGGTGACAGTCCAGGTCGGAACATCGTTCCTCCTGTTGCCCCACGCATCGAATCCCTGCGCCGTGAATTGGATGCGCCCCCCGGCCTTCACCTCGTTGGAGGAGGACGCCATCTCGACACGATGGAGCGGCCCCGGCGTCACGATGACATCCGCGGCCACCGTGAGCCCCCCGAACGAAGCCTGGACTGTCTTCGGGAAGGAGGCCGCGACCGTTCCAGCGGTGAAGGAGCCCGAGGCGTCGAGGGTGCCTCCTCCCCCGACGAGCCTCAAATCGACGGTGCCCGGCACGGTGTTCCCCGCGCGGTCACGAGGCCAGACATAGAAGGCCACCTGGGAGTTCACGGGCAACGTGACGGTCCGCGGACTCAGGTCGATGTGATGAAACGGCCCCGGCAGGATGTTCACCCTCGCGTAGCCCTTCTTGCCCCCCGCTTCGACCTGGATCCCCTGGGCGTTGTCATAGGAATAGGAGCCCGCGGTGTAGAGGCCACTGGCGGAGACAGTCCCTGCCGCCGGGTGGAGCGCGGACCATCGGAAGGTCGTCGGGACTTCATAGCCGCAGGGGTCCACGCCCTTCGCGGAGAGCTGCTGCGACTCCTCGATGCGCAACGTCAGCTCCGACGGAGTGACCTCCACCCTCTGGACGGACCCCAGCCTCACCGTCACATCCACCGAGGCGGAGGCATTCCCCGACGTGGCGACCATGGCGCCAGGATACGAACCGAACGTGCACCCCGTCGTGAGGACTCCGCCCGCGTCGATGGTCCCCACCTCGGGAGTGGCCGACCAGGTGACAACGGCATACGGAAGCGGCAGGCCGTCCACGTCGTAGACCATCGCGCTGACGGAGTACTTCGAATTGCCAGCCGCCGAGATGGAGTACCTGCCCAACACGATGGATGCACCGGGGATGGGGACGTAGGGGAAGGCCCCCATGTCCGTCCCATCCGACGCGGTGTTGCGGCAGGGAGAGTTCTCCAGAAGCGTCAGGTGGAAGGGGCTGACGAAGAGCGGGTCCTGCGTGAGGCTGCCAGGGCCCAGCGTGGGGTTCCCCTTGTAGTTGCTGGAATGCCCCCAGACCGCGTTGTGATGGATGGAGATGTTGGAGGCGGGAACGACCTCGATGCCCGTGGACTCGTTGGACATGATGATGTTGTCGCGAATCTCCACGGTGTTCTGCGGCTGGGGGGCGACGTAGAGGCCGCTCCACGCGTTGTTGATGATGGTGTTGTGGACGATGGACGCGGAGGCATCGGCCAGGTGCAAGCCACTCGCCATCGCAGGGAAAGCCTGAAGGCTGCGTCGCACCAGGCTGTAGGAGAGATTCATGATGCCCCCCGTCGCCTCGACCGCGGTGGAGCACTTCTCGAGTGTGCCTCGCTCGAAGGTGAGCGAGCCTCCCTGGACCTTGAGGCAGGGGGCTCCCTCCTTGAGGGTGGAGCCCGTCACGGTCGCGGTGGCGGCGCCCTCGACGGAGACACCGCCTTTCGTCAGGGAGGCGCCCTTGAGCGTGAGGGTGCTGTTCCCTCCGGCGGACAGACTCGTTCCCGAGGCAGTGAGGTTCTCGACCGTGGTGATGCTGTCGTCTCCGAACGAGAGGTGGCCCGTGCCCGTCGCGGAGATGTCCCTGAACGTGGCGGAGCTCGTGCCCCGGATGGAGAGACGGGGCGACTCCAGGGTGACGTCCTCGAATGTCGCGGGTCCCAGGAGGGTGAGCTCGCCTCTCACCTTGGCGTGCTTGACACTCACCTCGCCGCGGATTTCGGCCACCTCGCCGTGGCCGTACTCGCGTTGGAGCAGGACAGGCGCGGCGACAGTGCCTTCGGCTTTCAGTGCGCCCGCGATGATGACCTTCACACGGACATCGGTGTCTCCGGGCCCATCCTTCAGGTGTTTGACGGTGAGGCTGGCACCGGGCGAGAGCGTCAGGGTGATGCCCGCGGAAACCACCAGGTCTCCGGTGACGATGTTGTCACCCGTCAGCGTCCGGTCCGAGCGCAGGACGCCCTCGAGGAGGGCGTGGGCTGGATGTCCCTCATAGGGGAAGGCGCCGATGTCCATCCCATCCGAGGCGGCGTTCCTCGCGGGAGAGTTCTCGGAGAGCCTGCCGGGTTCCTGGAAGAGAGGATTGGCGGTGATGCTCCCTTCCCCGGGACTGACGCCGATGTAGTTGCCGTCCGGGAAGCCCCACACCACGTTGTGATGCACGACGGGCGAGAGGACATTCGTCAGCCACATTCCGTGCGACTCCCTGCCGACGATGATGTTGTCGTGGATGGTGACGGAGACGTCCGTGGGCACCCCAGGCATGGCCGCCGTGATGGCGGCCCCTTGATTGTCGAAGAAGGTGTTGTGGACGAGCGTCACCTTCGGCGCTTGGTTGTAGATGCTGATGAGGGAGAAGGAGCTCGTCGGCGTGCACCCGTGAATCACGCTGGAGCGGATGGTCGACCTGCCACCGGAGTTCCTCATCACCTGCTTGCAGTACCTGAAGACACCGTTCTCGAAGTCGACGCTGCCACCATTGATGTTCAAGGACGGGGCGCCGGACTGCAGCGTGCTGTGGTCGAAGGTCGCGGAGCCGCTCCCTTCCACATTGAAGGACGGCAGGCCTCCAACGACGGTGAGGTGGTCGGCGACCACCGTCCCCTTGACCAGGATGCTGTGGGTCTGGAGCTCGATGTTGATGCGCGAGGCCGCGGTCCCCACGGCCACCAGGGAGCCCAGGACCTCGAGCTTGAGGGCGGTGGCGCTCGCGGTCGTCACCGTGACCCCGGGCTCCAGCGTCAGCGTGACACCCTGCGGGATGGTGAGGGTGCCCTGGAGCGTCCAGGGATTCCCCGCCGCGGTCCAGGTCGTGTCACTGGCGAGGACACCGCCTGGGACGTGGGTCGCCAGCGCGACGGTGGGCAACACGACGAGGAGAATCGCGAGGAACCCTGATTTGAGCACAAGTCTTCCTGTTTCACGGGCGCGAAGACACCGCTTCGCCCCTGCGGAGACGAACGAGACGCCCGGCGAGAAGTCGCGTGCGCGAAGCCGAGAAACCACGGCCCTGGGAGGCGGGTGACGGCGCCGAGGTGTCCGAGCCCCCGGCGCCGTCCCTGAGAAACAGACGACTCCCCGCCCAAGGAGGAGAGGCGCCGCTCACTTCACCGCGCGGCGCGCCGCTTCCGCGACTCGAGCGCCAGCATCACGAGCACCAGCAACCCGAACACCGACGTCCCACTCCCCGAGCTGCTGCAACCTCCGCCCTCTTTCTTCCCACCCGAGGTCGGAGGCGCCTCGCAGACCCCGGCGTTGCACGTCTCCCCTCCACCACAGTCCGATGACTGCTGGCACTCGGGCTGGGGATTCGGCGTCGTCGAGGTGACCGTCACCGACGTCGTCCCCGTGACGCTCCCCACCGTGACCTGGATGGTGTTCGAGAACGTGCCCGCCACCGAGCCGGCGGTGAAGACGCCGGAGGCATCGATGGAGCCTCCACCGTTCACCACCTTCCACGTGGCCGGATACCGGGTCGTCTCGTTGCCCTGCGCATCGAACGCCTGCACGCGGAAGGTCACCGAGCCTCCCGCGGGAAGCGTGGGGTTCTGCGGCGTGAGGACGACCCGGCTCGGCTCGCCGGGCTCGGGATTCGGCGTCGTCGTCGTGACGGTCACGGAGGTCGTCATCGTCACGCTCCCCACCGTGACCTGGACGGTGTTCGAGAACGTCCCGCCCACCGAGCCGGCGGTGAAGACACCCGAGGCGTCGATGGACCCTCCACCGTTCACCACCTTCCACGTGGCCGGGTACCGAGTCGTCTCGTTGCCCTGCGCGTCGAACGCCTGCACGCGGAAGGTCACCGAGCTTCCCGCCTGAAGCGTGGGGCTCTGCGGCGTGAGGACGACCCGGCTCGGCTCGCCGGGCTCGGGATTCGGCGTCGTCGAGGTGACTGTCACCGAGGTCGTCCCCGTCGCGCTCCCCACCGTCACCTGGACGGTGTTCAAGAACGTGCCCCCCAACGTGCCCGCGCTGAACACACCCGAGGCATCGACAGTGCCACCCCCGTTCACCACCTTCCACGTCGCCGGGTACGCAGGCGCCTCGTTCCCGTACACGTCGAACGCCCGCGCGCTGAAGGTCACCGAGCCCCCCGCCGGGAGCGTCGGGTTCTGCGGCGACAGCACGACCCGGCTCGGCGCCGCGGCCACCACGGAAAGGGAGGCCTGCTCCACGATTCCCCCCACGGTGACTTGCACCGTCCCCGGGAAGGCTCCCACCACGATGCCCGCGGTGAAGACTCCCGCCCCATCGATGGAGCCTCCTCCATTCACCACCTTCCACGTCGCAGGCGCCGAGGGCACCTCGTTGCCGTGCACATCGAACGCCTTCGCGATGAACGCCACCGAGCTCCCCGCCGCCACCGTCGGCCCCTGCGGAGACAGGACGACCCGACTCACCGCCCCCGGCGTGACAACGACGCTGGCCGTCTTCGTCACCCCCGCCACGCTGACCTGCACGCTGTCCGCGAACGTCCCCGCCACCGTGCCCGCGGTGAAGACACCCGCCGCGCTGATGCTGCCTCCGCCCTTCACGACACTCCACGACGCCGAGAACGAGGTGACCTCATTGCTGTGCGCGTCGAACGCCTTCACCGTGAACGGCACCGTTCCCTTCACGACGACAGAAGGCGCCTCCGGGGAGATCTCCAGCCGGCTGATGGCTCCGGGCTTCACGACGACGGCGTTGTAGAGCGAGAGGTGCTCCACGGCGACGCGCACGCTGGCGGAGTACGTCCCCGCGACCTTCGGCGCGGTGTAGAGCCCCTCCGACGTGATGCTCCCCGCGCCCGGCAACTCCACCGACCACACCGGAGAGATGACCCGCGGGTTGCCATCCGCGTCGAACCCCTTCGCCTCGAACTGCTGGGTGCCCAGGGGCTCCAGCGTGATGGACGAAGGCGTGAGCGTGATCCTCGACAACGGCCCCGGCAGCACCGTGACGTCCACGGAGCGCGAGATACCCTCCGTCGTCGCCTTCACGCCCCCTGCGTAGAGTCCCGCCACCGTACCGGTCCTGAGCAAACCCTTGGAGTCGATGGTCCCCAGCGCGGAGTGGGTCACGGTCCACGTCGGGGTCAGGGTCCACGTGTTTCCCCACGTGTCGAATCCATGGGCCGTGAACTGGCGGGTCGCCCGTGTCTTCACCTCGTTGAGGGTGGGAACCACCTCGAAGCGCACGAGCGGACCCGGGGTCACGGTGACATTCGCCGTCGCCGTGACGCCTTCGGCCGAGGCCTCGAGGGTTCTCGGGAAGGAGCCCGCGACGGTTCCCGCATTGAAGCGGTTCGCGGCGTCGAGGGTCCCTCCCCCTCCGACGACCCTCAAGGAGACGTCGGCCGACGTGGGGTTCCCCGCGCGGTCCAGGGCCACGGCGGACACCTGCGTCTGGGAGTTCGCGGCCACCGTGAGCTGCGCGGGGGTCAGCTTGACGGTGTGCACCGGCCCCGGCTGGACGTTCACGCTCGCATAGGCGGACAAGGCGCCCGCTCGGACCTGGACGCCCTTGGCATCACCCGTGACCTGGGTGCTCGCGGTGAAGAGGCCGCTGGCCGTGATGGAGCCCAGCGACGAGCTGCTCGTCGACCACGAGAGCATCGTCGGGACTTCACGGCCGCAGGCATCCGGGGCCGACACCGAGAACTGCTGCGTCTCGCCGATGCCCAACGTCACGTGCGACGGGGTGAGCGTCACCGTCTGGATGGGGCCCGACGTCACCGTCACATCCGCCGAGGTGGAAAGCGCCCCCGCCGTCGCGACCACCGCTCCAGGGTACGAACCGAGCGCGCACCCCGCGGTGAGCATTCCGCTCGAATCGATGGTCCCCACCTCGGCGGGGACCGTCCAGGCGACGACAGCGCGCGGCAACTCCAGCCCCGCCGCGTCGAGGACCCTGGCGATGACTCGAGACGTGCTGTTGCCGGGCAGCGTGACGGAGTACCTGTCCAACGCGATGGACACGGCGGGGACCGGGACATAGGGGAAGGCCCCCATGTCCGTCCCATCCGATGCGGCATTGCGGCAAGGAGAGTTCTCCATCACCGTCACGTGGCGAGGGCTGACGAGGAGCGGGTCCTCGGTGAGGCTCCCAGGCCCCAGCGTGGGACTCCCCCGGTAGTTGTCGGAGTGCCCCCAGACCGCGTTGTGATGGATGGAGATGTTGGACGCCGACACGACCTCGATGCCCGCGTGCTCGTTGGCGTGGATGATGTTGTCTCGAATCTCCACGGAGTTCTGCGGCTGGGTGGAGATGGAGAGACCGGCCCAGGCGTTGTTGATGATGGTGTTGTGGACGAGGGAGGCGGAGGCATTGGCGAGGTGGAAGCCACCCGCCATCGAGGGGGCCTGCCTCGTGTTGTCACGCACCAGGCTGTAGGAGACCTTCACGACGCCCCCCGTGGCCTCGACCGCGGTGATGCATTTCTCGAGCGAGCCCCTCTCGAAGGTGAGCGAGCCGCCCGCGACCCTCAGACAGGGCATCCCCTGCAGGAAAGTGGAATCCGTCACCGTCGCGGTGGCGGAGTCGTAGACAGAGACACCTCCGCTCGCGGTGACCTTCTTCGCCGTGAGGGTGCTGTTCCCCCGGGCCTCCAGCCTCCCTCCCGACAGGGTGAGGTTCTCCACCGTGGCGATGCTGTTGTCCTCGGTCACGAGGGAGCTGGATTGCATCACCGAGGAGTCCTTGAACGTGGCGGAGCCCGTGCCCTGGACCCTGTACGAGTCGAGAATCCCCGCCAGGGTGGAATCCTGGAACGTGGCCGTGCCCCGGATGACGAGCCCTCCCTTCACCTCGGCGTGCTTGAAGCTCGCCTCGCCGTGGAGCTCGGCCGTCGTGTCTTCGGTAGACCCACGCTCGAACCGGACAGGCGCGTCGGTGGTCCCTTCGGCTTTCAGAGGGCCCGCGATGATGACCTTCACCGGCACGGTGGCGCCTGCGGGCCCCTTCTTCAGGTTCGTGACAGTGACGTGGGAGCCGGGGGCGAGCGTCAGGGAGACACCCGCGGGGACCAGGAGGTCTCCGGTGACGACGTTGGCCCCGGTCAACGTCCTGTCCGAGCGCAGGATGCCCTCGAGGAGGGTGGGGTGAACGGGGTGCCCCTCATAGGGGAAGGCCCCCATGTCCGTCCCATCCGACGCGGCATTCCTCACCGGAGAGTTCTCGGAGAGCCTGGCGAAGTCCTGGAGGAGGGGATTGGCATGGACGCTCCCTTCCCCGGGGCTGACCCCCTGGTAGTTGGAGAAACTGAAGCCCCACACGGCGTTGTGATGAACGACGGGCGCGCGGACATTCGACAACCGCACGCCATGCAGCCCCCTGCCCATGATGATGTTGTCGCGGAGGGTGATGGCGAGGTCCGTGTTCCTCGTGGGCATGAGCCCCTCGATGGCAACCCCTCCATTGTCGAAGATGGTGTTGTGGACGAGCGTCGTCTTCGACCCCGGGTCGACGATGCTGATGAGGGGCGTGGTGCCCGTCGGGGTGCACCCATGAATCACGCTGGAGCGGAGGGCCACCTCGCCCGGGCCGACCCACATCGCCTGCTGGCAGCCCTTGATGACGCCATTCTCGAAGTCGACGCTGCTGCCATCGTTGATGGAAAAGGCAGGCAGGCCTCCAACGACGGTGAGGTGGTCGGCGACCACGGTCCCATTCCCCTGGACCCTGATCATGTTGGACTGAAGCTGGATGGAGACAGGCGAGGCCGCGGTCCCCTCGGCCACCAGCGAGCCACTGACATAGAGAGTGGCGTTGGTGGTCTGCGCTGTCTCCACCACGACCCCGGGCCCCAGGGCCAGCGTGCCGCCATCGCCGATGAAGAGAGCGCCCTGGAGCCTCCAGGGATTCCCCGCCGCGGTCCAGGAGGTGTAGGTGCCGATGTATTGGTTGTGGGGGACGTCGGTCGCCAGCGCGACGGTGGGCATCAACAAGACGAGGAGAATCCCGAGGAGTCCTGATTTAGGCACGTGTCATCCTGTTTCATGGGCTCGAAGACACCGCTCCGCCCCTGCGGAGAGCAACGAGAGACAGGGCGAGAAGTCGCGTGCGGGGCGCTGAAAAACCGTCACGAGAAACGAGGCGTCCGCGAGGGCGCCGTCGGTCGGGTAGACCCACGGCGCACGGCGGCGAGGACGTCACGGGTGACCCGGGCTGTCAGCGCTTCCTTCCGGAACGCGGTGGCTTCCGCATCGCGGTGGCGAGCCGCTCCGGGAGGCGCGCCGCGAGCAGGTCGATGGCCCTGCGCACCTTGCTGGGCAGGTGCTTGTTCTGAGGCCAGACGGCGAAGATTTCGTTGCCGTGACGCCCCACGCCCTCCAGCACATCCACCAGCTCGCCCCGGTGCAGTCGCTCCGCGATGAGCCAGCACGGCAGCCACGCGATGCCCAGGCCTTGCGTCGCGGCGTCGGCGATGGCCTCCAGGTCATCCAATCGCAGACGTCCCCGGACGCGGACGGAGGTATCGCCCCCCTTCCCGTCTGGAAACAGCCACGGCTTGCTCTGGCCCTGACGCCCGTAGGTGATGGCCTCGTGACGGGTCAGGTCCTCCAGCGTCCGAGGCCGGCCCTGACGGGCCACGTAGTCCGGTGAGGCGCACACCACCATCATCTGCGCGCCGAGCTTGCGCGCCGCGAGCCCGGACTGGTCCGCGAGCGGCGCGACGCGGATGGCCAGGTCGTAGCCGTCCTCGATGAGGTCCACCACCCGGTCGCTGAAGGAGAGCTCCAGTTCCAGGCCCGGGTGCTCGCGGGCCAGTTCCCACAACAGCGGCGCGACGAGGTGCCGGCCGAACAACACGGACGCGGTGACGCGCAGCCGCCCCGTGGGCTCGCTGCGTCCGGAGTCGAGCGCGGCCTCCGCGGCCTCCAGCTCCGACAGGGCGCGCACGCAGCGCTCGTAGAAGACCTGCCCGTCCTCGGTGAGGCGCTGCTGGCGCGTGGTGCGCTGGAACAGGCGAGTGCCCAGCCGCTGCTCCAGCCGCGCGATGCTCTTGCCCACGGCGGAGCGCGTCAGCCCCAGCCGCTGCGCCGCGAGCGCGAAGCCCCCGGCCTCCGCGGCCTGGACGAACACGAGCACTCCACTGAGCCGGTCTGTCATCACGGGACCTCGATTGGTGAAACCGTGTCCCCAGTGAAGCCCCCAAAGCTCTCCACTGAAGACACGTCCGCCTCCCTATATCCCCCGCGCCTCTTGAAGACACGGAAAGGGAGACCCCATGGAAGGCGTGATGAAGCGGTGGGAATTGCGCGAGCCGGGCCGCGCGAACTTGAAGCTGACGAGCGTGGCGATTCCCACGCCCAAGCCGGGCGAGGCGCTGGTGCGCGTCCGCGCGGTGTCGCTCAACTACCGGGACAAGCTCATCCTCGACTCCACCGCGCCGCGCGCCTCACGCGAGCCGCTGGTGCCCACGTCCGACATGGCCGGCGAGGTGGTGGCCACGGGCGAAGGCGTCACCCGGGTGCGCAAGGGAGAGCGGGTGCTCGCCGCCTTCAGTCCCCTGTGGGTGGATGGGCCGCCGGTTCGCGTGGACGGCGTCATCCCGAGCCTCGGGGGCGCGCTGCCCGGCGTCCTGTCGGAGTACGTGGCCGTCCCGGAGTCGTGGCTCGTCGCGGCGCCTCGGACGCTGGATGACGTGAAGGCCAGCACGCTGCCCTGCGCGGGCCTCACCGCGTGGACGGCGCTGATGGAGCACGGCGCGCCCAGGCCGGGCCAGACGGTGGTGACACAAGGCACGGGGGGCGTGTCCCTGTTCGCCGTGCAGCTCGCCTCCGCGCTCGGGGCGCGCGTCATCGTCACCTCGGGCGACGAGGAGAAGCTGGCCCGAGCCAAGGCCCTGGGCGCGGCGCATGGCATCCACCGTCGCCAGACGCCGGACTGGGAGCAGGCGGTGCTGGAGCTGACCGGAGGACGCGGCGCGGACGTCATCCTCGAGGTGGTGGGGGGCGACAACCTGGGGCACTCGGTGCGCGCGCTCGCGAGCGGAGGGCGCATCGCGCTCATCGGCGTCCTGGAGGGCTTCGAGGTGCGCTTCCCGGCGGTGCCGCTCTTCCAGACGCACGGCATCATCCAGGGGGTGATGGTCGGGCATCGGCGGGGACTGGAGGAGCTGGTCCGCGCGGTGGACACGCTCCGACTGGAGCCGGTGGTGGATGCGACCTATGCGCTGGACGCGTTCCCCCAGGCGCTCGAGCACCTGGACCGAGGCCCCTTCGGCAAGGTGGTGGTGCGCGTCGGCGCGTGAGCGGGCGTCAGCGGCCCTTCTTCACGTTGCCGAAGGCCTGCCGGTAGTGGACGGGCGTCATGCCCGTCACCTGCTTGAACGCCCGGTGCAGGCTGCTCTCGTTGAGGTAGCCCAACTGCTCGCCAATCACCTTCAGGGGCTCCAGCGAGGTGGTCAGCGCCTCGCTCACCTGCCGCAGCTTGACCAGACGCAACCAGGCCCCCGCGGGGAGCCCGGCATGTGCCTCGATTCTCCTGCGCAGGGTGCGCGGTGAAACGGCGCAGTGCTCGGCGACCGTGCCCAGACTCAGCTCCGACGCGGGGATGGACTGGGCATGGACGAGGAGCTTCTTCAGCTCGGCGGACGGCTGCGCCATCAGCTCCACCGGACGGAACGCAGGATGCGCTGTCGGAGGCCGAGGCAGCATCAGCACGTGCTCGACGTCTCGCATCACCTCCGCGCTGACCCACTGCGCCAGTTGCTGGGTCACCAGGAGCCAGTGCCCCTGCGCACCCGCTGCGGTGACGGCCCCGCGGTCGGAGACCAGCGGCTCGGTGAAGCGCCAGCGCACACGTCGAAAGCGCTGCTGCAAGAACCGCTGGAACCACCATGTCCCCGTGGCCGCCTTCCCATCCAGCAGGCCCGCCGCCGCCGTGAGCGCGACGCCCGCGCAGTATCCCCAGACCGCCTGCCCCACCCCGCCCTCGCGGAGCGCGGCGATGAGCTTCGCCTGACGCTCGAGCATGACCTCGAGGTCGGCCTCGGTCTCGGTCCAGAACCCGGGCACCAGGCAGACGTCACACCGGCTCTCCGCCAAGGTCTGCTGAGGCCGCAGCGTCAGCCCGTCCTCGGTGACGATGGGCTGCGGCGTCAGCCCCAGCCACACCACTTCACAGACTCCGCGCCCCGCCCGGCGGTTCACGGCGCGCACCATGTCGGCGGTGGCCAGCAGTCCGGCCGGCATGCAGCCCGGGTAGAGCAACAACCCCAGCCGCCGGGGACGTGGACGCGAACGCGAGGAGGTCACGGGCCCGCGTCTCCAGGCGCGAGTCGACGGACGGGCATGGGTGGCACGAAGCGCAAAGAGGCTGTCACTTCCTGCCATTGTGACGAGCGGCCCGCTGGCGCACAACCACCTCGCAAGTCCACTCGAGACCTCGAGGCCCTTCATGCACATCACCCAACTGCGCAACGCCACCGTGGTGCTCGGATTCGAGAGCGCCGGACAGGCCGTGAACCTGCTCATCGACCCCATGCTCGCGCCGCGCGCCGCGCTCCCCACGTTGAAGTGGCTTACCCGGACGCGGCGCCGCAATCCGCTCGTGGACCTGCCCTCGCAAGCGGACTCGGTGTTGGGCTCGGTGACCCACGCGCTCATCACCCACTGCCAGCGCGGCCACTTCGACCACCTGGACCGGGCGGGGAAGCACTTCCTGCGCGAGCGCCGCATCCCCGTGTTCTGCACGCCCCATGACGAGCCCTACCTGCGTGCACGAGGGCTGGAGGCCCGGCCGCTGGGCGCGCTGAATCGTGCGCCCTTCTTCCATGGCCACATCACCGCCATCCCCTGCGTTCATGGCCTGGGTTGGGTGGGCCGGCTGATGGAGCATGGCGTGGGCTACTTCATCGAGCTCCCCGGGGAGCCCAGCCTCTACATCGCCGGGGACACGCTGCTGACGGACGCGGTTCGCGCCTGCGTCACCCAGCACCAGCCCGACCTGGTGATTGTGCCCGCGGGAGGGGCCCGCTTCGACACGGGGGGCGACATCCTGATGAATGGAGAGGACGCCCTGGAGCTGACCCGTGTGGCCCCGGGGCGCGTCATCGCGAATCACCTGGAGGCCCTGGACCACTGCCCCACCACGCGCGAGGGCCTTCGCGCGGCGGCTCGACACGCGGGGCTGGCGGACAGGCTGCTCGTCCCGGATGACGGCGAGCAGTACCACTTCGCCGCGTAGGACAGGCCGCGCCTCGGAAGCCGTCGCTGGGAGCAGCAGACCACCGGGAGGGGCGTCACGGCTCCCGTCCCGCCTGGGTGCGGCAAGTCCGTCTCGACCCCGGACCGGGCCACTCGAACGACACCCACATGCCCCGGGGTTGGATGGCTGGAACGAAACCCGGCAGGCACCATCCCTCCAGGTCCTGAGCAGTCCGCTGTTTCGTGGACGTGGCGAAGGCCTCTGGCGTCTCGGGCGAACCCACACCCTCCCCGCCCGGACGAGCCGAAGGCCACGCTGAGCATCGCGGTGGAGCACGTCCTGACCCACGGAGCGTCACCCTTCGGCTCCGGCAAGACCGCCCCGCCCCCCAGGGGCCAACGGCTCGGGTCTCGAGGCGACGGCGGCCCCCGTCGCCCCTCCATTGCTGAAGACCCGCCCTACTCGCGCGAGCTGGCGCCGTCGGAGTCGCGCAGGGGGTCCGGCTCCACGGGGTCCGTGCACGGAGGCACCAACGCTTGCTTGCGGTACATCGTCGTCGTGCCCCACGATGAATAGACATTGCAGACGCAGGAGTCGCCTCCGACCTGCGATGTCATCGTGGCGTTCGAGTAATAGAAGTACGCCCAGTGTCCGAAACAGACGTCGGGTCCGGACGAGGCAGACACCGTGGCCTGCTCCTCCCCCGAGATGAGTTCCTCAGCGGAGACCTGCTCCGGCTCCGCGCCACCACAACCCACGAGGAATCCCACCACCCACAAGCCCTTGAGAACCTTCATCGCACCCCTCCTGCTCGAACCAGCGTTGGCACCTCAAACACCGGATAACAGGAGTTTCGCGATTACAATAGTAACAGTTCACGGGGGCACTCATCACCCCGGATGGTCGTGCTCGGCCTCGCTGTGAAGGGGTGACTCCTCGGAGCCTCGGCCATTCTCCCCGCCCGAGCCCCCTTCCGCCTGCGCCAGGAAGTCATCCAGCGCCCCCACGTCGATGGGCTTGCGGAACACCGCGTCCACCAGCGCGAGGTTCGCGCGATTCTGCCCGCGCACGTCCATGCCCGTGACGATGGCGAGCAGCACCTGGGGCGACTTCTCACGCAGCTCGCGCGCCAGCTCCCACCCGCTCATCTCGGGCATCACCGCGTCCAGCAAGGCCGCGTCGAAGCGCCTGCGG
This sequence comes from Myxococcus stipitatus DSM 14675, assembly GCF_000331735.1. Classification (GTDB taxonomy): domain Bacteria; phylum Myxococcota; class Myxococcia; order Myxococcales; family Myxococcaceae; genus Myxococcus; species Myxococcus stipitatus. The sequence continues at coordinate 8,949,869 of NC_020126.1, forward strand.
TCCCACATCCCCAGCGCCACGGTGGGGTCATGGGCCACCTGCACCTCGTAGCCTTCCTCGCCCAGCACCTCGGCCATCATCCGGGCGTTGTCCAAGTCGTCGTCCACCACCAGCACGCGCCGGGTCTGCTGGAAGCGCCGAGGCACCGCCGCGGCCGGTGTCTCCCCCGTCGCGGGGGACTTCACGGCCTCCTGCGCCACCTTCTCCTGCACCCGAGGCAGCTTCACCACGAAGGCCGCGCCCGCCCCCGTCGGCGAGTTCTCCGCCATCAACTCCCCGCCCCAGCGCTGCACCTGCGCCCGCGCCACCGCCAGGTACAGGGACAGCTGCGGCGCCCCCGGGTCCCTGCGCAGCGGGTCGAACAGGTGCGACAGCTCCTCGGGAGCGAAGCGGGGCCCCTCGTCCTGGATGCGCAGCGTGAGCCAGCCCGGCCCCGCGACGCGCGTCGTCACCCGCAGGTGCCCGCCCTCCTCCATCCGGTCGCGCGACGCGAGCATCAGGTTCACCACCAGCTCGCGGAAGAAGGCCGCGTCCGCGCGCACCGCGCCGGGGTTGTTCAAGTCCAGCTCCACGTAGACCGGGTGCTCGCGCTGCTCCAGCTCGCCTCTCGCCAGCTCCAGCGACTCGCGCACCGTCTGGTCCACATTCACGTCCGTGGGCCGCTCCTCGGTGCGCTGGACGTTGAACTCCTGGAGCCGCGCCACCAGCTCGCCAATCTGCTGCACCGTCCGGTCGAGCGCCTCCAGGTGCTCGGGCTTGTACTCCCGCTGGAGCAGCGTGATGCGCAGCCGCAGCACGTTGAGGAAGTTGTTGAGCGCATGCGCCGCGCCCCCGGCCAACTGCCCCAGGGCCTGCTGCCGGGTGCGCTGGAGCAGCCGGCCTTGAAGCCGCCGCAGCTCGCCGTACGCGCTCTCCAGGGCCTTCGTCTTGTTGGCGGACTCGGTGCGGTCCGTGAAGGTCTGGATGGCGCCCGCGAGTTCCCCCTCCTCCTCCCAGACGGGGGTGGCGCTCATCTCCAGCGTCACCTCGCCCCCGCCGGGGCGCTCCACCACCATCATCACCCCGCGCACCGGCCCCTGCTCCTTCAGCGCGCGCACGAAGGGCATGTCCGCCACGCGGAAGGGCTCACCCGCCAGGTGCCGGGCGTTCACCTGCGTCAGCACCGGCGCCAGCGTGTTCACCGCGCGCCCGCCCACCACCGCGCGCATGGGCACACCCATCAACCGGCTCACCGGCGGCGTGGCGAAGGACACCGTGCCATCCACCTCCGCCAGCAGGATGCCCACGTCCACGTGGTTGAGCACCGACTCCATCACCGCGGCCTCGCGGAAGCGCACCTCCTCCGTCTTCAGGATGCGCGCGTACGACGCCTGCGCCGCCGCGTCCCCCTCCCACACCAGCTCCGCGATGAGGCCCGCGACCTCGGGCTCAATCAGCCCGCCGTGGTGGCGCGCGTAGACGTGCAGCAGCACCTCTTCCAGGGACTTGAACTCGCGTGTGAGGTCCTCGGGCTCGAAGTTCTGCGTGTACCGGTCCGCGCCGTGCGAGCGGGCGACCTCCGGCCACAGGCGCACCGCGTCCTCGCCCCGGTCCTTGAGCAGCCGCGCCATCTCCGAGACCAGTCGCCGCAGCGGCGCGCGCAGGTCCTTGCCGGGGATGTCCACTTCGTAGATTTCCGCGCGCAGGCGCTTGGCCCACAGGCGCGCCACGCGCTCCTGCTCCCCCTGGAGCAGCTCCGACAGTGCTTCGATGGGATTGAGTCGGGCCACGTCCCGCCAAGATGCGCACGGCCGCCCGCCGAGGCCACGCAAGGCCGCCGGCTGCCCGCCTGCTCCCGGAGCACGCCGCGCATCCAGGCAGGCCGTTGCACCCGCCCGCTCCCCGCCCCAGCTTTCAGGGACGGATGCCCCTCAACGAGCCCATCAAGACCGACCTGCTCGAGTCGCCCTGGCTGTCCCAGCAGGCCATGGCCCAGCTGTTCCGGGGCGAGCTGAGCCGCTCCGACACCTGGCGCACCCGGCTGGATACGACGACCAACTGGGCGCTCACGACGACCGCGGCCGTCATCTCCTTCGGCTTCGCGACGCCCTCCAGCTCCCACGTCACCTTCCTCGTCGGCATCTGGATGGTGGTGTCCTTCCTGCTCGTCGAGGCGCGGCGCTATCGCTACTACGACTTGTGGAACCGCCGGGTGCGGCTGCTGGAGGATGGCTGGTGGGCCCCCATGCTGCGCCGGGAGCCCGTGGACCCGGATGCCTTGCGGGAGCTGGCCGTGGAGATGTCCCGGCCGCAAATCCAGCTCTCGCTCCTGTCCGCCATCTCCACGCGGCTCAACCGCACCTATGGCCCCATCCTGCTCGTGCTGCTCTTGACGTGGTTCTCCAAGGTCTACAGCTACCCGCAGCCGCCCCAGGACTTCGCCGAGTTCGTCGCCCGGGCCCACGTCGCGTGGATACCTGGGCTGCTGGTCATGTCGGCGCTGAGCCTCATCACGGTGGGGGCGGCGTACCTGTTCATCTCCTCGTTCTTCATCCGGGCGCCGCTGGGGGAGCTGCGCACCCGCCCTCGAGGGCGACGCGCTGCCCTGTGGGAGTCGTTCTACCGGCCCTACGCCATCCACCGGAGGCACCGGCCGACGCGCCGGCCGCCCCGGAGCCCGGACGCCGCGTCCGAGCACTGACGCCCTCCTTCCCCTGAAAACGGGGTGAACGGGCCGAAACGGGGGCCTGGCTCATGGCCGCCATGCCTGGCCCTGGCACGGGGTTGGTTTTCGTCCTTTCAGCATCAAGGGATTTGTGCTGTGAATCCGCACCCATGGCGAACACCCGCACTGTCACGGTCATCAATGGCGACGGCATCGGCCCCGAGGTGATGGCGGCCACCATTCGCGTCCTCGAGGCGCTCAAGGTTCCCCTCGAGTTCGAGCACAAGGACGCGGGCACGGAAGTGGTTGCGAAGTACGGCACCAACCTGCCCCACGAGACGGTGGAGGCCGTGCTGCGCAGTGGCGTCGCGCTGAAGGGCCCCACTGGCACGGTGGTGGGCGGCGGCCTTCCTTCGGCGAACGTGGGTCTGCGCAAGCGGCTGGACCTGTACTCGTCGCTGCGGCCCGTCAAGAGCGTGCCGAATGTGAAGACGCGCTACGAGAACGTGGACCTCATCGTCGTTCGTGAGAACACGGAGAGCCTCTACGCCGGCCTGGAGCACATCATCGTCCCGGGCGTGGTGGAGTCGCTGAAGATCATCACGGAGAAGGCCTCCACGCGCATCGCGCGCTTTGGCTTCGAGTACGCGCGCAAGCACGGCCGCAAGAAGGTGACGGGCGTGCACAAGGCCAACATCATGAAGTTGTCGGACGGCCTCTTCCTGGACTGCTGCCGCAAGGTGGGCCGTGAGTATCCGGAGATCCAGTACGAGGAAGTCATCATCGACAACCTCTGCATGCAGCTGGTGAAGGACCCGACGCGGTTCGACGTGATGGTGCTGGAGAACCTGTACGGCGACATCGTGAGTGATTTGTGCGCGGGTCTGGTGGGCGGCCTGGGCGTGGTGCCGGGCGCGAACATCGGCGAGCGCACGGCGGTGTTCGAGGCGGTCCACGGCACGGCGCCGGACATCGCGGGCAAGGGCATCGCGAACCCGACGGCGCTGATGATGTCGGCGGTGATGATGCTGGACTACCTGGACATGCGCGAGGAAGCGCGCCGGATGGAGAACGCCATCCAGAAGGTGTACGGCGACGGCAAGGTCCGCACAGGCGACCTGGGTGGCGGCGCCACCACGCGCGACTTCACGGACGCCATCATCGCCGCGCTGTAGTCGTCACGACGGCCAGGCCGTCTGGATGACCGAAGCCCGGGCCGCCTTCACGGGCGCCCGGGCTTCTTCATTTCGTGAAGGCTACACGGGTGTGAACTTCACGCCGGTGACCTTCGCGCGCTCCAGGGCCTGCTTGATGTCCTCGGACACGATGAGCGCGAGGTCCCAGCCCCAGGTCCGGAACACCTTCGCATCCCCCACCTTCGAGGCGTCGATACGCAGCCCGCTCACGACCTTGTAGTCACCGACTCGCTCTGGTTGCCCGTGCTCGGGCTTCCAGTAGCGCACCTCCTCGGACGACTGGTCGTCGATGCAGCGGATGAGCTTCGTCGCCACCAGGAGGAGGTACGGGTCCATGTGACCCTGGATTCCGACGGGAAGGAGTTGCACGTCGTTGGGAGCCCACTCCGCGAAGAGAGACGCCACAGTGACGTGAACGATGGGAGCCGCGCCCGTCCCGGCCGTGGAGAAATCCAACGGCTTGCCCGGCTCGATGATGGGCACCGTCAGGCGGCTCTCGACAGACACAGGCCGCCTCGCCCTGAACAGAGACGGGCCCTCTACCTCCTGGCCCTGCTCGTTCCGAGGGTCACCGAGGAACCAGTACCCCGCTTGAACGTTCTCACTCAGCCGGAAGTAGCGCATCTGGGACATGGTGGAGGTCCGCTCTCCATCGTGGGCGTTGAGTCACGAGCCCGCGGAGCCTTCTCCCTCCGCGCTCACTTCCTCAGCAGCTCTCGCGGGGGAGCGGCCCCAAGCCACCAAGAGACTCGGGAACCACGCCCTCAGAAGCTCAGCCGACCGTCACCTTGCGGACGCCGCGCGCCTCCAACAGCGAGGGCAGCCGCTCCCGCTGGTCGCCTTGGAGCACGAGGTCATCCCCCTCCACCACGCCCCCACAGCCCAGCGAGTTCTTCAGCGCCTTGAGCCAGACCTCGCGCTGCGGCGCGGGCAACTCCAGGTGCTCCACCACCGTGACTTCCTTGCCCCCTCGCCCCTTGCGCTCCATGCGCACCACCGCACGCGCGGGGCCCTTCGGCTCGGGCTTCCGCACCGGCGGCGCGGCGGGCGCGGACGGCCCCACCGGCAGCTCCTCCCGCTTCGCCGCCAACGCGGCGAAGGGGTTGTGGAACGGCGCGGCGGGGGCTGCGGGCTCGTCCTTCTTGTCGCGTTTGCCCATGACGAAGGACTCTCAGCCCACTCAGTGGTTGTGGCCCGCGTGGTCGTCGCGGGGCATCGCGCGCGGAGGCGGCAGCACGTCGAAGGCCGGAGCGCTCGGGTTCCCATCCGCCATCACCAGCGCGTACAGGAACGGCGCGGACGGCATCGCCATGCGGCCATTCACCACCACCAGCGGCGTGCCCGTGAAGTGGTAGCGCAGCGCATAGGACGTGTCCTCCTGCAGCTTCGCCGCCGTCTCCGACGACGCCATGCACGCGTCCAGTTGCCCGCGCGGCACCGAACCGGACGACGCAATCTCCATCACCCGCTCCGTGTCCAACATCGCCTGCGCCGCGAAGAGCTTCTCGCGCAGCTCCCAGTAGTCCGTCGCGCCCTCCAGGCAGATCTGCGCCTTGGCCGCCACGCATCGCACGGAAGGAGCATCCGGCCCCCGCCGCTGCATCGCCGGGTTGCACGCCCCATCCAGCGGGAACTGCCTTGCCTCCAGCGACAGCTTCCCTTCCGGCACGCGCTTCTTGAGCACCGCCAGCTCCTCCACCAACGACTTGCAGTGGGGGCACTTGCTGTCGGTCCACTCGACAATCTTCACCGGTGCATCCGCGGGCCCATAACGACGACGCGCGGGAGCCGCGGCGGGCTTCGGCGTGTCGTTGCGGTACATCGCCAGCGCGTTGGAGAGGAACTGCTGCTGGTCCGCCGGCAACCCGCGCAGGTACGCCTCCAGCGACGCGGGCGTGCTCAACTCCGACGTCGACGCGGCCACGGGCGGCAACAGCGCGCCCGCCTTGGGCGGAGGCGTGGACAGCGAACGGCCCGGCAACGAAACAGCAATGAACGCGGCGACCGTCGTCCCCACCGCCCACGTCAGCGCGGGGCCCCACTCGCCCGAAGCCGAGGGCAGACCCTTCCACGCCACACCGGCGATGGCCGCCACCAGCGCGTAGGTGGCCAGACACGTCGGGCACACCGCCCCCGCCTGGAAGCTCACCACCGCGAACATCGGCACGGCCAGGACTCCCGCCAGCGCCGCCAGCTTGAGCCCCTGCGACGCCGGAGCCACGGACCTGCCAGAGCGCGCCCGTGCCAGGTACAGCGCCGACAGCGCCACCACCACCAACCCCCACACCAGGCCCAGGCCCGCGATGGGGATGCCGAACAACTCATGCACCTTCGTGGCGAACGGCGAGTTCCACACCGTCTCGCAGTTCACCGTCTCGGACACGCCACAGACGGTGGCGCCGCCGGCGCGAAGGGTGAGCAGCTGGCTCCACTGGAAGATGGACAGCGCGCTCGCACACAGGCCCAGCACCAACAGCGCCACCCCGGCGCGGGAGGAGACGGGGGCGTTCAGGGAGGAGGACTTCGAACTCATGCATGCTCCGGGGGCGGGGTCATCAGAACGAGCAGTCGGGCGGAGTCGGGGCCATCATTGACGACACCATGCTCGGCACCCGCGGGGGCGAAGACGGCGGCACCAGGGCCGTGGGCCTCTTCCTCCGCGCCGACGCGGAAGCGGCAGCGGCCCTCCAGGACGATGTAGACCTTGTCCGAGGTGGCATGGTGGTGCGGCTTCTGGGCCTGCCCGGGCGCGAGACAGTACACGTCGAGGAAGAAGCGCTCGGACTGGAAGATGTTGTGCTTCCGGAGCTTCTCCGGGGAGAAGTCCTGGAAGGAGGACAGGTGCTTCACATCCATCGTGGCATTCGCTCCTTCGCCTCTATATAGCGACGGACATGGAACCGCTGTCTCTGCATTTTCTTCACGAGGAAGCAGGGGCCCGCTTCATTGACGTGGGCGGCCGGGAAGCCGTGGCCAGCCATGGGAATGACGCGGACGCCTATCGGGCCGCTCGCGAGGCCGTGGCCCTCCACGACGCCTCCTACCGTGAGGTCCTCCGGATTACCGGCGAGGACAGGGTGTCCTTCCTACATGGAATGGTGACCCAGGAGGTGAACAACCTCCCCGCGGGCAGCGCCACGTACGCCGCCATGCTCACCGCCAAGGGGGCCATGGTGGCGGACGCCCGCATCCTCAGGCGGGAGGCCGACCTGGTCCTCGACATGGAGCCCGGGATGGGCCCCAAGGTCCGGGAGTTCCTGGAGAAATACCTCATCTCCGAGGACGCCGAGCTCCACGAGGCGACGGGCGACCAGGGCCTCCTCCGGCTGCTGGGGCCTCGGACGGGGGCGGTGCTGGCCGCTGCCCTGGGGGGCGACTTCCCACCCCTGGCCCACCAGGCCACCCGGGCGGCGACACTCGCCGGGCAGGACGTGCTGCTCGTCGGGAACACGGTGCTCGAGCCCCACGGTGTCGACGTGTGGGTGCCGCGAGCGGGCCTGGAGGCCGTGTGGCGCGCCCTGACCCAGGCCGGCGCCGGCCAGGGCCTCCAGCCGCTGGGCTTCGAGACGCTGGAGCTCCTGCGCGTCGAGGCGGGGGTCCCCCGGTACGGGCAGGACATGGTGGCCACCACCATCCCGCTGGAGGCCAACCTCACGGCGGCCATCGCCTACAACAAGGGGTGCTACATCGGGCAGGAGGTCATCGCCCGAGCCACCTTCCGCGGGCACATGAACCGCAAGCTGACGGGGCTCCTCCTGGGTGAGTCCGCCGCCGCGCCGGGCACGGAGCTGCGCCTGGGCGAGAAGAAGGTGGGCTGGCTCACCAGCGTGGTGCGCTCCTCCACGCAGGGGCAGTACGTGGCCCTGGGGTATGTGCACAAGGACTCGCTGGAGCCCGGCACGGAGCTGCTGCTCGCGCAGGGCCCCGCCACGGTGAAGGTCGCCGCGCTCCCCTTCAAGGGCTGAGCGCGACACCGCTGTCAGTGGGACACACGTCCCCTGAGGGCCCCGGGACACAAAGTCACCGGGGTGGCCCCGTGGGGACTGGAGTTACGGGCTGTTGAGAATGGAACGGGCCTTGCTGATGGGGCCCTCTCCCATGAAGCCCTCGTCCTTGACGTGGTTGGCCTTCCTCGCCGGAGCCACGGTGATGGCCTCGGAGATGATGGCTTCCCGCCTGGTGGCGCCCTCCTTCGGGAGCAGCATGCCGGTGTGGGGGGCGCTCATCTCGCTGGTGCTGGGCGGGCTGCTGATGGGGGCGCACCTGGGAGGACGGCTGGCGGACCCGTCCGGACGCCTGGAGCCGCTGCGCAAGGCGCTGTGCCTGGCCGCGTTGTTCCTCGCCCTCCTCCCCTTCCTCGCGCAGGAGCTGCTGCCGGAGGCCACCACGGCGGTGATGATGGGGCGGCCCCTGGAGGCCATCGGGCGGGTGACGCTGGTGGTGCTGGTGGCGGTGCCGCCGCTGATGGCGCTGGGGGCGGTGGGCCCGTTCCTGTGGAAGGTGGGCGGCATGGAGGACGTGGAGGAGGAGCCGACCCGCGGCTTCTCCGCGTCGATGCTGGGGAGCCTCGTGGGGGCGCTGCTCGCGGCCTTCGTCGTGCTGCCGTGGCTGGGCACCACCCACGCCATGGCGTGCTTCGCGGGGGCGCTGGGGCTGGCGGCGGCGAAGGGCCTGGGCTGGCCGTGGCGGCTGGTGGCGGTGGGGGTGCCCGTGGTGGCGCTGCTGGTGGCGGGCCTGCCGTCGACGCGGGAGGCTCGCGCGCGGGAGCTCCAGGAGCCGCCTCGAGCGCCCATCCACGTCCTGGAGTCTCCCCTGGGCACGCGCAGCGGAGACATCGCCGTGCGGTCCCTGGGGCAGCAGGGCGTGTCCTCTTCCCATCGGCTGACCCTCGCGATTCCGCGTCCGGCCCGGCCTTCTCCGAGAGCTCCTCCATGAACCGGAACGTGCTGCTGCGAAACCTCGCCACCGTCGCGGTGGTGGCCACCGCGGGCGCGCTGCGAATCGGCTGCGCCATCGAGAAGTGTCCTCACGAGGGGCACGACCAGACCTTCACCGTGCAGGGCAACACGTGCGGGCCCAACGGCACCCTGCGCATGAAGTCGGAGAAGGACACGTGTGACGTCACCGGCGAGGGCGCCCAGCGGCTCGGCTTCCCCGAGTACGGCCGCATCGAGGCCAACGCCGGCCCGCTGCCCGAGGGCCGCTGGTCGCTGCACGAAGCCAACCTCACGCTGCACCTGGGGCCGGATGGCGGCGTGGTGCCTCCCGACGCGGGCCCGTCCACGACGGTCACGGGCAATCGCCACTGCGAGGCCACGCGGGCCGCGGGGACGCTGAGGCTCGAGTGCATCGACCGGCGCTCGGACCTCTCGGGCGACGAAGTGGGCCGCTGCGCCGCGACGCTCACCGCGAACTGAGCACCCACCCCAGCGCGCCTCCGCCAAGCACGAGCCAGGCGGAGTTGACGCGGTAGCGGATGAGCAGCACCGCGGACACGGCCGCCATCCCCACCGTCCACGCGTCCACCACCGCCGCGCGCCCGAGCTGCCACGTCACCCCGGCCACCAGCGCGAGCGAGGCCACGTTGACGCCATCGAGGAAGGCCCCCGCCGCCCACGAGCGGCGCAGCCGTGGCACCAGCGGACCGCTGAGCGCCACGAAGACGAAGGCCGGCAGGAAGATGCCCACCGTCGCCACCACCGCGCCCGTCATCCCGCCCAGCACATAGCCGATGAACGTGGCCGTGGTGAAGACGGGCCCGGGCGTCACCTGCCCCACCGCCACCGCGTCCAGCAACTGCGCCTGCGTGAGCCAGCCCCACCGCTCCACCAGGTCCGCGCGGAGGAACGCCAGCAGCACATAGCCGCTGCCGTACAGGACCGAGCCCACCTTCAGGAAGAACAGGAACAGTCCCTGCTGCGAGAAGGGCACCGCCACCGAGGAGGCCCCGAGCGGCAGCACCCACGGGACGAGCGCCTTGACGGAAGACCCGAGCCCACCGCGCTCGACGCCGCGCCACGCGAACACGCCCACCCCGGCGAGCAGCAGCAGGAGCAGCTCGTTGACGCCGAGGAACGCCGCCGCAACGACGCCCACCCCCACGAGCGCCTCCCGCCACGTCTTCACCACCGTGCGCGACAGGCCCCACAGGGCCTGGAGCACCACGGCGATGATGACCGCCTTCACGCCGTACAGCAGCGCGCTCACGTCCGGCACGTGGCCGAAGCGGGAGTAGACCCAGGCGATGCCGGCGACGATGAAGAAGGCGGGGAGGATGAAGCAGGTGCCCGCGACGAGCAGGCCCGGCCACCCCGCGCGCCGATGGCCGATGTGGATGGCCAGCTCCGTGGAGTTGGGCCCGGGGATGAGGTTGGCCGCGCCGAGCAGGTCCACGAACTCGTCGCGGGTCAGCCAGCGACGGCGGCGCACCACCTCGTCCTCCATCATCGCGATGTGGGCCGCGGGGCCGCCGAACGCCGTGGCCCCCAGCCGCAGGAACAAGAGCGCCAGCTCCCGGAGCGCGGCGGTGCGGGAGGAGGCAGTCGTGCTCGAGGACTCCGGATGCGCCATCCCGCACGACGCTACTCCATCCCCAAGCGTCGGCTTTGCGACAACTCCGCGACGGGACATCGCGCTTGTCACGCGGGCCGGGCCTTGGGATGCATGTCCCGCATGACTCCTCAGGACACCACGCTGCTCGCGGCGGCCGTCGTCGAGAGCCAGGACGGCTACGCCCAGGCGATTCGCACCGGCAAGCACCACTTCCCGTCGGACGAGCCCGCCGCCCTGGGCGGCACGGACCAGGGCCCCGCGCCCTATCAGCTCCTGATGGGCTCGCTGGGCGCGTGCACCGCCATCACCTTGAAGATGTACGCGGCGCGCAAGGGCTGGGACCTGAGCCCGCTCACGGTGAAGCTCAAGCTCTTCCGCGAGAAGGACCACACGGAGCGCGTGGAGCGGGTGCTCTCCTGCGGCCCCTCCATCACCGAGGAGCAGCGCGCGCGCCTGCTCGACATCGCCGCGAAGACACCCGTGACGCTCACGCTCTCCCGGGCCCTGCGCATCGAGACGACCTTCGCGCCGGCCTCGCCCTGAAGCCGCGTCCCGCCCCCCGAAGAGGAGCGGAACGCACGGCTCGGGAACTTCAGACGGGAACCGCGTCGGGCTGCCGGTCCGGATGCGCCGCCTGGAACGCGGGCAGCTCCATGCACGCCGCCTCGATGCGCAGCAGCGTCGTGTACGGCGACACGTCCACGCCGAAGCGCCGCGCGCCGTAGAGCTGCGGCACCAGGCAGACGTCCGCCAGCGTCACCGCGTCGCCCACGCAGTAGCGGCCCACCGTGGGCTTCACCAGCGCCTCCAGCGCCTCCAGGCCCCGCACGTTCCAGTGCGCGGCCCACGCCTTGTCGTCCCCGTTCAGCTCGCTCTTGATGCGCTGGAGGACGGCCAGGTTCTGCAGGGGCTGCATGCCGGAGTTCACCGCCTCCGCCACCATGCGCACGCGGGCGCGGAGGTACGCATCCTTCGGCAGCAGCGCGGGAGAGGGGATGCGCTCCTCCAGGAACTCGAGGATGGCGATGGACTGGGACAGGCGCAGCTCGGTGCCGTCCGCCTCCGTCCACTCCAGCGTGGGCACCGTCCGCATGGGATTGACGGCGCGGTACTCGGCCGAGTTCTGCTGGCCGCCGTCCTTCAGCAGGTGCACCGCCGCGTACTCATAGGGCAGGCCCTTGAGGTTCAACCCCAGGCGCACCCGCCAGGAGGCGGAGGAGCGCCAGTAGCTGTGCAGACGCAGCGCCTTCATGGCCCCTTCACCACCTTCTGCGCGATGCGGCCGAAGACGCTCTGCCCGTCCTCGCCCATCATCTCGATGTCGATGGTGTCGCCGTGCTTCATGAAGGGCGTGCGCGGCTTGCCCTCTTCGATGGTCTCGATCATCCGCTGCTCGGCGAGGCAGGAGATGCCCCGGGCGCGGTCCACGTTGGACACGGTGCCACTGCCCAGGATGGTGCCCGCCGTGTAGCTGCGCGTCTTGCACAGGTGCTGGATGAGGTCGAAGAAGGAGAAGTGCATCTCCGGACCCGCGTCCGTGTCACCCACCTGCACGCCGTTGAGCACCGAGCGCAGCCGCAGGTGGATGCGACCCTCGCGCCAGGCGGCGCCCAGCTCGTCCGGCGTCACCGCGAAGGGGCTGAAGGCCGTTGCGGGCTTGCTCTGGAAGAAGCCGAAGCCCTTGGCCAGCTCGTCCGGGATGAGGTTGCGCAGCGAGACGTCGTTGGCCAGCATCAGCAGCTTGACGTGCTTCGCGGCATCCACGGCCTTCGTGCCCTGGGGCGTGTCACCCAGGATGGCGCAGACCTCGCTCTCGAAGTCCAGGCCCCACGCTTCGTCCGCCAGCGGGATGTCCGCGGTGGGCGCCAGGAAGTCGCCGGAGCCGCCCTGATAGACGAGCGGGTCCGTCTTGAGCGTGGCGGGCGGCTCCGCGTTGCGCGCCTTGCGCACCAGGATGACGTGGTTGATGTAGGCGCTGCCGTCAATCCACTCGTAGGCGCGCGGCAGCGGCGCGTGCAGGGCCTTCATGTCCAGGGGGCGGCTCTGCACCGTGCCCGCCTCCAGCTGGGCGGCGAGCGCGCGCAGCTGCGGCTCCTTCGCGTCCCAGTCATCCAGCGCCGCCTGGAGCGTCAGCGCTACGTTGGTGGCCAGCGCATAGGCCGAGTTGTCCCGCTTGACGACGATGAGCCGCCCGTCACGGGTTCCATCCTTGAGCGTCGCGAGCTTCAATCCCCGGCTCCCCGCGGCCCGGTGGAAACAGCGGGGGCCGCCTCATAGGGCTCGGCTTTTCCGTCGAGGCCCCCGGGGTGTCAAGCGCCGGACGAGGATGCGTCGCGGCAATCGTCATCACGCGGAAAAGCGGCCCTGCGGCGGCCTGTAAAGCGAATGCATGTCCCCGCCCGTCCTGGGGCCGCTCTCGGTGGAAAACTACCAGCAGCTGGAGCGCGCCGGCAGCCGGGCGAAGTAGTTGCTGCCCAGATTGCTGTCCCACTGGCCGTGGGCCGTCGCGGCCACGGAGATATCCCACGCGTTCTGGTTCCCGTTGGCGTCGAACGCGTAGAAGAACAGGTCGCGCTCCACGGCCGTGGGCTGCTCGCAGACCCAGACGCCCTCCTGGCCTCCGGCCTCGAAGTGGGCGTTGCACAGGGGCGTGTTCATGTACCGCATGCACTTGCCGCAGCCGCGAGGCCCCGCGTCGAGGAAGACATAGGCGTCGTTGTTCGTGCCCGCACGCGCCTGGATGAGCTGCTGGCGGCCGTTGAGCTGGACGTAGAGGGAGATGTCCGAGTCCGGATACAGGCCGCGCAGGAAGCCTCGGTAGGCGATGGTGAGCGTGGCCAGCCGGCCCGGAAGCCGGCGCGTGTGGCGGATGACCTCGAAGGGCCCCGTCGTCGCGGAGTCGTACACGCTGCAGAGGGGGTAGTCGGGCGGATAGTCGGAGGCGCGCGCGGCGGACAGGGGGAGCAGCAGCGACAGCGCGAACGCGGCCAGGAACGTCTGCGAGAGCTTCATGGGGTGGGTCCTCGTCGAGGCGAGAGGGGCGCGGTGCTTTCCGCACCGGCGTAGCATGTGCCATCGACATGCCAGAAGGACAGGCGCTCGCCGTGCCGCCCGCCACAGAGGGCTCGCGCACCCCGTCCCTTGGCGGCGCGCCGTCCTGCATCCAACGTTGCTCGAAGGACGGGGGCACACGATGGCAGGGGGCACCCATTTCGTCGACGCCACTCCGGAAGAGCCACGCTCCGGCCGCCAACTGGGCAACCGCTTCGAGCTCTCCCGGCGACTCAAGGCCAGCCGAGGAATCGCGACGTGGGCGGGCGTGGACCTGCGCACCGGCGAGCCCGTGGTCATCAAGGTGACCTCCACTCCCACGCTCGCTCCCACGGCCCGACACCGCCTGGAGCACGAGGCGGAGGTGCTCACCCAGCTCGACAGCCCGTTCATCCTTCCCGCGCGGCACGTGGGGACCTCGGGCGAGTGGCTGTACGTGGTGACACCGTGGCTCCAAGGCGAGACGCTGGAGGCCCGCTTGTCGCGAGGGGCGCTGAGCGTCCCGGAGGCGCTCGCGCTGGGGCGGGACCTGCTGTCCGCGCTGGCGGAGGTCCATCGCCACGGCGTCCTCCACCGCGACGTGAAGCCCTCCAACCTCATCGTCTCCGGAGAGCCGCTCGAGCACGCCACGCTGATTGACTTCGGCCTCGCGCGAAGCGAGCGGCTGGACCCGTCCTCGAGGAACCTGCCGGTGGGCACCGCGCGCTACCTGTCACCGGAGCAGTCCGGCCTGCTCCACCGGCCCGTGGAGGCCACGTCCGATTTGTACTCCGCGGGCGTCGTCCTCTTCGAGGCGCTCTTCGGAGGCCCCGCCTTCGCGGGTGACTCCGTGGGCGAGGTGCTGCGCCAGCACCTCATCGCGAGACCTCGACTGCGCGCCCTGGGCGTCGATGTCCCCCGCGCGCTGGAGGAGCTCATCTCCCGCCTGCTCCAGACGGACCCGTCGGACCGCTACCAGTCGGCCCGCTCCGTGCTCGCGGACCTGCTGGAGCTGGAGGACGCACTCGAGCGCGGACAGCCGGAGCCCGCGCTCGTCACGGGCGCCCGGGACACGCGGCACAGCCTCACCGAGCCCTCCTTCGTCGGCCGCGGCCGGGAGCTGGCCACGCTGGAGCAGGAGCTGGAGGCCACGCGGACGGACCCGGGCCGGCTGGTGCTGGTGGAGGCCGAGTCCGGTGGAGGCAAGAGCCGCCTGCTCGAGGAGTTCGCGGCGAGAGCCCGGCGCAGCCGCGCCTGGGTCCTCCGAGGACAGGCCCAGGACCAGGTCGCGCGACATCCGTTCCACCTGGTCACGAGCGTCGCCACCACGCTCACGCCCGTCCTGCAGTCCAGGCCCGAGCTCGCGCGAGCCGTGCGCGACAACCTCGCGGGACAGGAGACGGGCGTGTGCTCGGTGCTGCCGCAGCTGGCGCCGCTGCTGTGTCCGAACTTCCGCCTGCCCACGCGCGCCCTGGGGCCCGAGTCGCTGGGTGAGAACCGGGTCATCTGGGCGCTCACCGAGCTGCTCGGTGCCCTGGGGACGAAGGACGAGCCCGCCGTCGTGATGCTGGACGACTGCCAATGGGCGGATGCGCTGACGCTGCGCGCGCTGGAGTCCTGGTCTCGCGCGCGGAGCCAAGGCCACGGGCGCGTGCTCGCGGTGGCGTCCTTCCGAGGCGAGGACCTGGCACCCTCTCACGTGCTGCGCAGGATTGTACCCACCGCGCACCTGAAGCTGAGCGCCTTCGATGCCCGGGACGTGACGCGCCTCGCGGAGTCCATGGCCGGCGCGCTGCCTCCCGAGGCCCTCGCGCTGGTGGCGCGGCTGTCCTCGGGCAACCCGTTCATGGCGAACGCGGTGCTGCACGGGCTGGTGGAGGACGAGGTGTTGGTGCCGGGCGTCTCCGGGTGGCAGGTGCGGAAGGAAGCCCTGGTGCAGGCGCGCTCGTCGCGACAGGCGGCGTCGCTCCTCGTGCGCCGCTTGCGCCTGCTGCCCCTGGCCGCGCGGCGGATGCTGTCGGTGGGCGCGGTGCTGGGCAAGTCCTTCGAGCGCTCCCGCCTGGAGGCGCTCTCAGGGGCCACGCCGGAGGAGGTGGGCGCGGCGCTGGAGGAGCCTCGGCGCCGGCACATGCTGTGGGAGGAAGGCACGCGTTACACCTTCGTCCACGACAAGCTGCGCGAGGTGCTGCTGGACATGCTGACCGCGCAGCAGCGCCGGGACCTGCACCGGCTGGCGGCGAGCTCGGCGGAGAAGCAGCTCCCGGTGGACTCGTTCGAGCTGGCCTATCACTTCGACGCAGCGGGAGAGGAGGTCCAGGCCCTGCCCCATGCGCTGAGGGCCGCGGAGCAGGCTCACAACCGCTTCGGCCTGGAGTCGGCGGAGCTGAACTACCGCATCGCCGAGCGAGGCGCGGCGGACGCGGACCCGGGCACGCGCTTCCGCGTCGCCTCGGGCCTGGGCCAGGTCCTCATGCTGCGAGGCCAGTACGCCGAATCACGTCAGCAACTCGAGCGCGCCCTCTCGCTGGCCAGGGACAAGCTGGAGCGAGCGCGGGTCCTGGGGCGGATGGGGGAGCTCGCCTTCAAGCGCGGTGACTTCCTCGAGGCCATCTCCGCGCTGGAGCAGGGGCTGAAGCTGATGGGGCGCTGGGTGCCGGGGCGCGGGCTGCCCACTCGCGCGGGCGCGGCGTGGGAGGTGCTGACGCAGGTGGCGCACACGCTGGCGCCGCGCTGGTTCCTCGCGCGCCGGACGCTGAAGGACGGAGAGGAGGACCTCCAGGCGGTGCGCATCTACAGCCGGCTGGCCTACGGCTACTGGTACCGGCGCGCCCAGGAGGCCGTGCTGTGGGCGCACCTGCGCGAGATGAACCTCGCGGAGCGCTATCCCTCCACGCCCGAGCTGGCGCAGGCGTACTCGGAGCACTCGCCCGCGATGTGCACCCTGCCCTGGTTCCGCCGGGCCTTCGTCTACGCGGAGAAGTCCCTGACGCTGCGACAGGAGCAGGACGACGTCTGGGGCCAGGGCCAGTCGCTGCACTTCTATGGGCTCGCCTGCTACGGCGCCTCGCGCTTCGACGAGTGCATCGACAAGTGCACGCAGTCGATTCAGCTGCTGGACCGCACCGGGGACCCGTGGGAGGTGAACAACGCCGCGTTCCACATCGCGCTGTCCCTCTACCGGTTGGGTCGGCTGCGCGAGGCGCTGGAGGCCAGCCAGCGCCTGCACGCCTCCGCCGTCGCGCGGGGAGACCGCTACTCGCTGCGCCTGGGGCTGGAGGCGTGGGCGAAGGCCTCGGACGGGAGGATTCCGGAGGCACTGCTCGCCGACGAGCTGTCCAACCCCGACCCGGCGGACCCGCACAGCCACTCCGGGGTGCTCCAGGCCCAGGCCCTGGTGCGGCTGCGCCGAGGTGACTTCGCGGAGGCCGTGGAGCTGCTGGAGCGCGCCGCGCGACTCGTCTCGAGCCCTCATCCCCGGCACGACTTCCTGGCCCCCATCCTCCCGCTGCTCGCCACCGCGCGGCGCAAGCTCGCGGAGGCCACCTCTCCTCTCGCGGCCGCCCGTCGCAAGGCCCTGCTCCAGCAGGCCGAGGACACGGCCCGGCGTGCCCACGCGCTCTCGCGCGCCTATCGCAACAACCTGCCGGGAGCCTTGCGCGAGCGAGGCCTGGTGGCCGCCCTGCGAGGACACCCCCGGCGCGCGCGGCACTGGCTGGAGCAGTCGCTGCAAGTGGCCGAGGCCCAGCGGATGCGGCACGAGCGCGCGCTGACGCTCAAGGCGCGCGGCGAGCTGGGGCAGGCGCTGGGCTGGACCGGCGCCGCGGAGGACCTGGACTCGGCCACGCGCGAGCTGGAGGAGCTGGAGGCCGGACTCTCCCCCGAGGTGGCCACGCAGGCGGGCACCCGCACCCTCTCCATGGTGGACCTCTTCCCGCGCGTGCTGGAGGCGGGGCGCAGGCTGGCGTCCGCGCTGTCCTGCGAGGCGGTGTTCGAGGCCGCGCGCGAGTCGATGCGCGAGCTGCTGCGCGCCGAGGACTGCGTGGTGGTGGACGCACGACAGCTCGCCACCGACGACGCCGCGGCCCGCCTGGGCTTGAGCCGGAGCGCCATCTCCCGCGCGCGGGAGTCGGGCCACATCACCGTGCTGGGCCAGGGCCTCCCGGGGGGCGTGAGCGAGAGCATGGAGCTGCTCGGCGTGCGCTCCCTGCTCTGCGCCCCCATCCAGGTGCGCGGCAAGACGGTGGCCTGCGTGGTGGCCACGCACCGGCAGGTGGACGCGCTGTTCGGCGAGTCCGAGGAGCGCCTGGCCGCCTTCGTCACCGTGCTGGCCGGCACCGCGCTGGAGAACGCGGAGAACTTCGCGCGCATCGCCGCGCTCTCGGAGGAGCAGGGCCGCCTCTACCGCGCCGAACAGGAAGCGGTGCGCCTGCGCGACGACTTCCTCTCCATCGCCGCGCACGAGCTGAAGACGCCCCTCACCTCGCTCCAGCTCCACCTCCAGGGGCTCCGCTCCCAGGCCACCACCGCCACGCCGCTGCCTCGGGAGCGGCTCTCCGCCCGACTCGAATCCGCCAACGCGCAGACCCAGCGCCTGGGGCGGCTGGTGAATGACCTCCTGGACATCTCCCGCATCTCCCAGGGCCAGTTGGACGTGGCGCTCTCCCCCGTGGACCTGGTGGCCTTGATGCGAGGCCAGCTCGAGCGGAGCCGGGAGGCCTTCGTCCACGCGGGCTGCCCGGTGCGCTTCGATGCCCCCGACCACCCGCTCGTCGGCCACTGGGACGCCCTGCGGCTGGAGCAGGTGGTGGCGAACCTGCTGTCCAACGCGATGAAGTACGGCGCGGGCCGCCCCATCGAAATCTCCCTGCGCGAGCGGGAAGGCCTGGTGCGGCTGCGGGTGAGGGACCACGGCATGGGCATCGCCGGGGACGACCTGTCGCGCATCTTCGAGCGCTTCGAGCGCGCCGTGTCCGTGCGCCACTACGGCGGCTTCGGCCTGGGCCTGTGGATTGCCCGCGAAATCGTGCAGGCCCTGGGGGGCACCATCCAGGTGGAGAGCACTCCGGGGCAGGGCGCCACCTTCACCGTCACCCTGCCCCGCTCGGGCCCTCCCTCACACCTGGATGGCCACTGACTTCCGATGAACCCGGGAGGTTCAGTCCCGGAAGAGGCCCGTGACGGCCGCGACCCACCGGGGCGCCGGAGCCCGAAGCCCGCTCACCGAGGCGTGCGCCGCGCCTTCACCGCCCACCTCGCGCAGCGCCTCCAGCACCGCGTCCACGGAGGCGAAGCGCTGCTCGGGCAGCTTCTCCAGGCAGCGGCGGACCACGGCCTCCACGGCGGCGGGGATGTCCAGGTCCGGGCGAAGCTCGGAGAAGCGCGGAGGCAGCTCCTTGTGGTGGGCGAAGACCAGCTCCAGCGGGTCCTCCGACACGAACGGCACGCGCCCCACCAGCATCTCGTACAGCACCACGCCCAGCGAGTAGACGTCGCCGCTCGCATCCACCACGTGGCGCGCACGCTCCGGCGCCATGTACGCGGGCGCGTCCGGCAACACCCCGCCCTCCGTGACGCCTCGCACGGAGAGGTGCGCGGTCTTCGCGGCGACGGGCCGGGCGCGGCCGAAGCCCCGCACCTTCACGTGCAGCAGCTCCCCGTCCGTCACCAGCAGGACGTTGGACGAGGACACCTCACCGTGCACCACCCCTCGCTGATGGGCGTGGCGCAGTGAACGCCCCACGCCGCGCGCCAGCGCCACCGCCTGCTCCCACGCCAGCGGCCCCGACGCGAGCTGCTCCGCCAACGTGCGGCCCTGAAGCCACTCCAGGGCGACATACACGGTGCCGTCATCCATCCGTCCGGCATCGAGCACGGTGACGGTGTTCGGATGACCCAGCCGAGCGGCGACCCGGGCCTCTTGTAGAAATCCCCGCTGCGCCTCTCCGTCGGCATGCGCGGTGCTCAAAACGTGCAACACCACCTCACGCCGCGCGGGAAGCTGCAGGGCGCGGTACAGGCGCACCGGCCCCCCGCCGCCCAGCGGCGCCAACACCTGGAAGCGGCCGTGCAGCACCTGTCCCACCAGCGGGTCCGCGCTCCAGGCGGCGTGCGTCGCGGGCTGAACGGTCTGAATCTCGGTTCTCATGATGAAATCTCCTCGGCACGCTCCCAGGTGCGCGTCACGGCCTCGTCGAGCGCTCGTGACGACCCCGGCAACACGGTGCGAAACCGGGCCTCCTCGGGCTTCCGGGTCGACACCGGCGTGAAGGGCCGGCCCCACTCTCCGGGGCCCACCCTTCACGCGGCGTGCCGACGCGCTCATGGCGCGTCTGGCTTGCTGCTCAGGCCCGCAGCGGATTCACCGCTGCCGGACACTCCCAATAAGTGAACTCACACAGCTCCTGCGTCTCGTCGCAGGGGACCTTCATCACCGTCTTCAGCTCGCACGGATGAATCGGCACCTCCGGCTCTCGCGCGGCCCGCGTGTGACCTCTCGGTTCGACCTCCGTCGACGTCGACGGGTGCTCCACCACTTCCTTCGTGTGTGCCGCCTTCGTGTCACGCGCGGCGGCGCGCGCTTCCCGTCGTGGCTCCTTCACTCCCGTCGCCACGGGGTGGGTTGCGTCCAGTACAAACCCCGGCACGGTGCCCAGCACCGCGCCCAGGATGCACAGCTTCCTGTTCATGAAACCCCCAGGCCGGCTCGAACCGCCCCGACCACGCCCTGCGACGCGGCCCGTAGCGGCTCGACGGCCCGGACGTCACTAGCCGGTGGGTCTGACATTCCCGGCGCTTCCCGACAGCAGGGGAGCACCCACCCCCCTTTAGTGCCGATGAAGCGTCTGGTATCTGGGGGTCACCGGCAGCGGCTAGGATGGCGCGCCCTCGGAGCCGTCACCGCCCATGCCCTTTCAGATCACCGTTCACGAGCAGGACCGAATCCTCGAGGTCGTCTATCCCTCCCAAGTCACCTCCGCGGACCTGTCGGAGTACCTGACAGCGGTGAAGAAGGCGATCGTCGGCTTCGCGGGAGAGTGGTCCGCGCTGGTGGACCAGTCGCAGCTCCGGGTCA
The DNA here is from genome assembly GCF_000331735.1 of Myxococcus stipitatus DSM 14675. Taxonomy (GTDB): domain Bacteria; phylum Myxococcota; class Myxococcia; order Myxococcales; family Myxococcaceae; genus Myxococcus; species Myxococcus stipitatus. The sequence continues at coordinate 8,970,363 of NC_020126.1, forward strand.
TGCCCACGGACGTCGTGGGCTCCATGGCGGCGCTCAACGCCTACGCGCAGCTCCACGGCATGAAGCGCTCCGCGCGAGTCGTCAGCGACGCTCCGTCCGGCCTCCAGGCGTGGCGGATGACCAAGCGGGCGATGCTGACCATCCCCACGCGCACCTTCGAGACGCGGCAGGAAGCCATCGCGTGGCTGCGCGACCCCGACGCGGACTGAGCCCGCGGGCCGGGCCTCGTGCCCTCGCTCGCCCACCTCTCCTATAGTGGACGTGCTCGCCCCCCGGGGCAGGCATCCCGTCCCCTCATCAGGAGTCGTCTTCACATGCATCCCCCCCGGAACGGCGTCGCCAGGATTCTGCTTGGCGCGCTGATGTGGACCCTTGCCCTCGCGGCCTGCGCCCCCGGCCCCGAGTCACCACCGGGAGAAGAAGCTCCGGAGACAGGCGCCGGCGAGCACCCGGTGGTCTACGGCAACGATGACCGCACGGACGTCTACGCGCACGCGGACACGCTGCTGCGGGAGCGCGCCAGGCGCTCCACCGTCGCGCTGATGTCCCCGTCGTCCATCAACACCCGCGACCCGGACAACGTGACGTTCTCCGGGGGCACCCTGGGCTCGGCGGAGGGCCTGTGCAGCGACCAGCGCTTCCGCGACGACCCGGCGCCCGCGTGGTGCTCCGGCACGCTCATCGACGATGACCTGGTGCTGACGGCCGGCCACTGCGTCGTCGACGCGGGCGAGTGCGCGGACACCCGCTTCGTCTTCAACTTCTACCGGACGTCCGCCACCGCGCTTCAGCCGATAACAACGCAGGACATCTTCTCCTGCCGCTCCATCGTCGTGCGCCGCGAGGCGACGTCCGGCGGCCGCACGCTGGACTACGCCATCATCAAGCTGGACCGCTCCGCCGCGCCGCGCTTCGAGCCCGCGCCCATCCGCCCCGGCAACACCCCGCTGGCCGTGAGCGCCGGCATCGCCGTCATCGGCTCCGGCAGCGGCATCCCCTTCAAGATTGATTCGGGCGGCAAGGTGCGCGACGGCCGCGCCGGCACGCTGGACTACTTCGTCGCCAACACGGACACCTTCGGCGGCAACTCCGGCTCGGGCGTCTACGACCTGGAGAGCCACACCGTGGCGGGCATCCTGGTGCGCGGCACCAAGGACTACGTCGCGCGCGGCGGCTGCTTCGTCGTCAACACCTGCGCGGAGACGGCGTGCGACGGCGAGGACATCAACTACGTGCGCCCCGCCATCGACGCCTTCTGCCAGGCGTCCACCAGCACGCGGCTGTGCGGCTCCGGCCCGCCGCCCACGGGGGGCGCCTCCTTCACCTTCACCGCCGCCCACACCGCCAGCGCCACGTCCAACACCGTCAACAAGAGCGTGACGCTGGCGGCGGGACAGAAAATCACCCTGGGGACCTGCGGCGTCACGGGCTCCGCCCTCACCGGGGACTCCTTCCTGCGTCTGTTCGGCCCGACCGGCGTCCAGGTCGCCGCCAACGATGACGGCTGCGGCGGCCGAGGCTCCCACCTGTCCTTCACCGCCACCGTCGCGGGCCCCTACGAGATTCGCGCGGGCTGCTACTCCGCCGAGTCCTGCTCCGGCACCGTCGCCTGGACGCTGACGTCCACCGGCCCCGCGCCCAGCCGGGGCTCGCTCGAGTTCTCCGCCAGCGACACGAACCACGCGATGGCGAACACCGTGAACCAGGACCTCCCCCTGACCGAGGGCCAGAGCCTCTCCTTCGGCACCTGCACGGAAGCAGGCGCCTCCGGCACCGGCGACACCGTCCTGCGCCTGTTCAACGGCGCGGGCCAGCAGGTGACGAGCAGCGACGACGCCTGCGGCCTGCTCTCCTACGCCAGCTACACCGTGCCTCCGGGCGCCGGTGGCACCTACCAGCTGCGCGCGGGCTGCTACGACGCCAGCAGCTGCGGCGGCGTGGTGACGTGGACCATCCGGTAGGACCTGGGCGGTCTTCTTCCTGACACCTGGCCCGGTGCCGAGGACGGTGGGACGCCCTCCTTGCCGCCCCTCGACACCGGGCCTTCCAGCCCCCTCACCCCGCGCTTGACAGCCTGGGGGCTGGGGTCTAACGCACGGCGACATGAGCACTGCCCGGTTCCCGCCGTCCCCGACGCGCCCCATCCTCAACGAGGGTCCGTTCCGCGCCCTGCTGCTGGAGAACATCCACCCCTCGGCCGAGGAGATGCTGAAGGCCGAAGGCTTCCAGGTGGAGCGGCTGTCCTCCGCGCTCAAGCCCGCGGAGCTGGCCGAGCGCCTCAAGGGCGTTCACCTCCTGGGCATCCGCAGCAAGACGACGGTGCCTCCGGAGTCGCTCGTCCACGCGGAGGACCTGCTCGCCATCGGCGCCTTCTGCATCGGCACCAACCAGGTGGACCTGACGGCGGCGAACACCCACGGCATCCCCGTCTTCAACGCGCCCTTCAGCAACACGCGCAGCGTGGCGGAGATGGTCGTCGCGGAGGTCATCGTCCTCACCCGCCAGCTCTTCGACCGCAGCCGCGAGGTGCACACGGGCCAGTGGCGCAAGGTGGCCACGGGCAGCCACGAGGTGCGCGGCAAGACGCTGGGCATCATCGGCTACGGGCACATCGGCTCGCAGCTGGGCGTGCTGGCCGAGTCGCTGGGCATGCGCGTGCTGTACTTCGACGTGATGACGAAGCTGCCCCTGGGCAACTCGCGCGCGGTGGCCACGCTGGACGAGCTGCTGGCGCAGTCCGACTTCGTCACGCTCCACGTCCCGGCGCTGACGTCCACGCACATGATGATGGGCGCCGAGCAGCTGGCGAAGATGAAGAAGGGCGCCTGCCTCATCAACGCCAGCCGGGGCACCGTGGTGGACATCGCCGCGCTGGCGGCCTCGCTGCGCTCCAAGCACCTGGGCGGCGCCGCGGTGGACGTCTATCCCGAGGAGCCGGAAGGCAACTCGGATGGATTCGTCACCGAGCTGCAGGGGATTCCCAATGTCGTCCTCACGCCGCACATCGGCGGCTCCACGGAGGAGGCGCAGGCGTCCATCGGCAAGGAGGTGGCGACCAGCCTCTCCAAGTTCTTCCGGACGGGTGCGACGACGGGCGCGGTGAACTTCCCCATGGTGGAGGCGCCGCTCATCCCCGGCACGCACCGCATCCTCAACGTGCACCGCAACATCCCGGGCGTGCTGCGCGACATCAACCGCATCGTCTCGGACCTGAACGCGAACATCCACGCGCAGGTGCTCAGCACGGACTCCAACATCGGCTACCTGGTCATGGACCTGGACCAGGACGTGTCCCGTCCGGTGTGCGACGCCATCGCCGGCCTGACGACGGACATCAAGACGCGCATCGTCTCCTGACGCGCGTCCCGCGCCGCGCTCAGGGGTCCAGGATCTTCCCGGGGTTGAGCACGCCCCGGGGGTCCAGGGTCCGCTTGAGCGCGCGCAGGAGCGCCAGCTCCTCCTCCGTGCGCGAGTAGCCCAGGTAGTCCTTCTTGAGCAGGCCGATGCCGTGCTCGGCGGAGATGCTGCCCGCGTGCTTGCGCACCAGCTCGAACATGGTGGGGTCCGCCTGCTTCGTGTGAGCCAGGAACTCCGCCTTCTCCAAGGCGTCCGGCTTCATCACGTTGACGTGCAGGTTGCCGTCGCCGATGTGGCCGAAGAGGCAGATCTCCCACCCCGGGTAGCGCGCCTCGAAGACGGACTCCAGCTCCGCGCAGAAGGCCTCCAGGCCCGCGACGGGCAGCGAGATGTCGTTCTTGTGGGGCAGGCCCGTGGCGGACAGGCTCTCGCTGATGCCCTCGCGCAGCGCCCACAACTCCGAGGCCTGCGCCGCGCCCTGTGCCTGGGTGCCGTCCGTCACCAGGCCGCGCTCGAAGAGCGAGCCCAGCCACGCCTCCACCTGGCCCGCGTCCTTCGCCTCCGCCTCCAGCAGCACGTAGCAGCCGCTGGGGGACTCGAAGGGTGAGCGCAGCTTGCGGTGGCGCTGCACGCGCGCCAGGCACCGGTCGGTGAAGAACTCGTAGGCGGAGATGATGAAGGCCGTCTGCTGGCGTGCGTCCCGGAACAGGCGCAGCACGGCGGCCACGTCCGGCACGGCGAAGAGGAAGACGTCCTGCTTGCCGGGGACCTGGGTGAGCTTGAGGGTGGCCTCGGTGATGACACCCAGGGTGCCCTCGCTGCCGATGAAGAGCTGGCGCAGGTCCAGGCCGGTGTTGTTCTTCTCCAGCGCGCCGTTGAGCTCCAGCACGCGGCCCTCGGCCGTCACCACCTGGAGGCCCAGCACCCAGTTGCGGGTGAGGCCGTAGCGGATGACCTTCACGCCCCCCGCGTTGGTGGCGATGTTGCCACCCACCGTGCTGGAGCCCTTGGAGGCGAAGTCCACGGGCCAGGTGAGGCCGTGCTCCGCGCAGTGCCGGTGCACCGCCTCCGTCACCGCGCCGGCCTGCACCCGCACCGTGTTGCCGAGCAGGTCCACCGGGCCCAGCTGGGCCATGCGTTGAAGAGACAACACCACCTCGCCCTTCGAGGCCACCGCGCCTCCCGCGAGCCCCGTGCGCCCGCCGGAGGGCACCACCGCGACGCCGTACTGGTGGCACAACGCGAGCAGTCGAGACACCTCATCCGTGGTGCGCGGCAGGGCCACCGCGCTGGGGGCCGGGGCGTAGACGCGCGTCCAGTCTCGACCGTACTCGCTCAATTCCTCCGGCTCCCGCGTGAGGAAATCTACGGGGAACCCCTCGGTGAGGGCCTGGAGGAAGGCTGCGGGAAGCGGGGCGCTGGACATGCCCCAGGCGTATTGCAGGTCTCCCTCCGTGACAAGGTGCGGCGGGGCAGCCTCCGCCTGGCGGGTCGGCTGGGGCGCAGAAGAAATGGGCCAGCAATTAAACCCCACTGCGTATTCATAGCCGGCGACGTGCTGGTTGGACCCTGTCGCCACCCCAGAGGTTGGCCGCCCATGTCCCTGCGCAGAATCCTGCACACCCCCGCAGTGTTGCTGTCCCTCCTGACGCTGGCGCCCACCGCGCCGTCGGCCGCTGAGCCGCCCCAGACCAACGTGCCCTACGTCTTCGTGGCGGTGGACAGCTACAACGTCAAGCAGACGAACCAGTTCGAAGTCACGGGTCTCCTCCTGGGGGAGGGCACACCCCGGACCATCCTCTTCACCGCTTCGACCACGTCGGCCGTCGACGTCAGCCAGCACCTGTCGCGGTGCGACCGGATGGCCCTGATGGCCATGAACAAGCCGGGTGCCTACCGCTTCGAGGTCGTGAAAGGCATCTACTCCTACGAATTCTCCTGCCGCCTGACGCGCACGGCCGCGATTCCGGCCCCCTGAACGAAAGGCGGGCTCCACACATGGCAACCCTGAGAAACCTCGGGCTGACGCTCGTGCTGGCCGTGTCAGGTCTCCTGTCCGCGTGCTCCGACCCCGACGGCGCCCTTCCCGGTTGGGAGGAGCCACCCCCCAATCCCAGCCGACAGGACTCGGATGGAGATGGCGTCCTCAACGCCACCGACTGCGCCCCCAACGACCCGGCCCGATGGCTGGCCTCGCCCGCCTTCGAGGACAAGGATGGCGACGGCTGGGGATTCGGCGTCGCGCAGTATTCGTGTACCGCCAACATCCCGTCGCAAGGCTGGGCCGCGCGGACGGGGGACTGCGACGACTCGGACAAGACCCGCTGGCGCGTCGTGAAGGACCTGTATCCGGACCAGGATGGAGACGGTGCCACGGGCCAGCAGCTCGTGGAGGGCTGCGTGGGGGACACCCTCGTCGGCTATCGCGAGCAGCCGGGCCCCTTCGACTGCGACGACCAGGATGCGCGCTCGCAGGGCGGGTACTCGACCTGGCCCGACTCGGATGGCGATGGCTATGGGGCGGGGACGATGCGGACGGTCTGCACCGGCAAGCCCGTGCCCACCGGCTATGCCTCCCGGGACGGTGACTGCGACCCCGCGAATCCCATCCGCGCGCTGAAGCGCTACATCCCCTACCGGGACATCGACCTCGACGGCATCACGGTGCCGGCCCCCACGTCCCTCTGCCTCGGCGACAATGAGCCCCTGCCCCTGGGCTTCTCGCTCGTGTCGACGGGCGAGGACTGTGACGACCGGGACTCGATGAAGCGCCTCATCCGCGACGTCTACGTCGACCTGGATGGTGATGGCTTCGGAGCGGGCTCCCCCGAGAAGCAATGCACCGGGCTCCAGCCCGTCCAAGGCAAGGCCTTCCAGGGCGAGGACTGCGCGGCGGACGACAGGACCCGCTGGCAGTGGCACTCGTATGCATATCGGGACGCGGACGGAGATGGCGACACGGTGCCCGAGAACGGCGTGGTGTGCGGCGGGGCATCGCTTCCTCCGGGCCATGCCGTCTCCCCCCGAGGGCTCGACTGCGATGACAAGAACCCCGCCGTCCGCCTGAGCTGGATGGTCTACGTGGATGAGGATGCGGACGGCGTGGGCGCGGGTGCCGTGTCGACGAAGTGCGCGGGTGTCACGGTTCCCTCAGGCTACGCGACGACCTCCACGGACTGCGCGCCGTCGGATGCCTCGGCCTGGAAGATGCTGACCTATGCCCATCGCGACGCGGATGGGGACAACTTCACCGTGCCCCAGACGGGCGAGCTGTGCACGGGAGGCACGCTGCCGCAGGGATACTTCGCGAGCGCGAGGAACCCGGACTGCGACGACTCGAACACGCAGCTGCACACCCTGCTGACCTCCTGGGCCGACGCGGATGGTGACGGCGTGGGCGCCGGAGAGGCCGCGCAGGTCTGCACGAACGGACAGGTGCCGCCTCCGTTGTCCGCCGTGGGAACGGACTGCGCGGCCAACGACGCGACGGCCTGGCAACAGCTCGCGTATGCCCACGTGGACCGGGATGCGGATGGGGCCACGGCGCCGGAGAAGGGCTCCGTCTGCGCGGGCACCACCCTGCTCGCGCCGTACTTCACCAAGGCTTCGGGCAATGACTGCGACGAAACGGACCCCGCCCGCACGCGTTGGGTGGTGCTCTATCCGGACCACGACGGGGACGGCGTGGGCGCGGAGCCTCGACAGGTGACGTGCCTGGGCACCACCATCCCCTCGGGCTGGTCCGTCTACGGCTACGACACCAACGACAACGACCCCGGCACCACCGCTGATGAGGAGAGCGACCTCGAGCTGGAGCTCCTGCTGAGCATCTAGAGCCCACGTCGTGACTTGCGTTTCGAGAGGGTCGAGGCCATTGTGTCGGGCAGCGTGGGAAACCGCGCTGTCCATGACCTCTTCCCGCTGACATCTCCGCGCCCTGATGCGCTCCTCGCCCTCGACGGGATGCTGTCGGGTGCGCGAGTGACGTGCATGCCGTGGGTCGCGGAGTCCTCCCAAGCGTCGCGTTCTATTTCCGTCCCACCGTGCGCATCTTCCCGCGCGGAGCGCGCCTCGTGCGCGGTGGGACTCTCGACTCCGAGGTCACTTCGTATGCAACCCCAGAAGCGCAAGCTCACCTACCACGTCGCCACCACGCTCGATGGCTTCATCGCCCGCGAGGACCACTCGTTCGACTGCTTCGTGAACGAGGGCGACCACGTCACCGAGTACTTCGCCACGCTGCGCACGTACGGCGCGGTGGTGATGGGCCGCAAGACGTACGACATCGGCTTGCAGTTCGGTGTCACGGACCCCTACCCGTACCTGGAGACGTACGTCGTCTCCCGTTCGCTGAAGGAGAGCCCGGACCCGAAGGTCCGCCTCATCTCCGACGACGTCGTCGGCGCGGTGCGGACGCTGAAGGCCCAGGAGGGCAAGGACATCTACCTCGCGGGGGGAGGAGAACTCGCGACCCAGCTGTTCACCGCGGGGCTGGTGGATGAGGTCCTCATCAAGCTGAACCCGCTGCTGCTCGGCTCCGGGATTCCGCTCGTCACGAGGCTGGGCTCGCACATCAACCTGGAGCTGCTCTCGACCAAGGTCTACCGGACCGGCGTCGTCCTGCTCCAGTACGGCGTCAAGCGCTGAAGCAAGGCCCCGGGCCACGAGTCGGTGACTCGTGGCCCGGGTGCCGGTGCGAAGACTATCGCCGCCAGGTCGCCGAGAATCCGCCCGAGGTCACCTCGGTGAACGAATCGCCAGCACTGCTGAGCGTGATGGTCACCGACTGCGGCGCGATGGGGGCACAAATACCCGTGCCATACATATACCGCGTCCCGGTGTACTGATTGGGAACACCCGTGGGCGTCAGCCCGGCGTACTGCGAGTCCCCCGGATACCAGCAACCATCGCCACCGCTGGTGAGGCTCCCGGAGCCTCCCGCGTAGATGGTCACACACCCGGGCCACCCCACCTCGCACCAGGTCCCAATCAAGGGGTCACCCGAGGGAAGCAGCTCCGCCGTCTGGGATTCCGTCGCCGGTGACTCCGACGCAGCGCCACCACCACAGGCCACGGCAAGGAGAGCAAGACACGCCACAAGGCTGCTGGACTTCTTCATGTTGATGGCTCCGTGCGCAGTCCCACGAATCGCGGGATCTCCGGATACCATTTCAAACCAAACGTTTGCAATTCATTGCCACATTCCAAGAACACACAATACTTCCGCTGCGCTGGCAATAAATGGCAACCTACTCCGGCCAAAGCGTGAGGATGCGCTCGGCGTCAGCGATGGAGGACCACTCCACCTTTCCAGAGAGGACCCATTGCTGCTTCTTGAAGCGAAGGAATGGTCCATCCCAGCTCGCGCTGTGGTTGCCGACGGAGAGGGACGAGAAGCGCGTGGCGTGCGTGGCCACCGCCATCTTGACCATCCAGGTATCGAACTCCCCCTCGGAGAACCAGCGCAGTTGCTCCAGCACCCACCCCGCCTCCGGGTTCAGCACGGTCTCCCGCCCCAACACCGCCGAGAGCAGCCTGTCCCCCGTGAACTCCGCAGCCTCGAAGAAGACCACTCCGGAGCGCCACAGCACCGCCCACCCTTGAAAGCGTTCCGAGGCCCCCTGCAGCTGCGCCGGAAAGACCACCACGTTCGGGAGCTTTCCCCCCGAGCGAGCCCTGCTTCGAAGCGGGGACTGACTGTGCATCTCGATGAGCGTCGCGAGCTGATTCGCATCCGACAAGAAGGGCACCCGGACACGGCGTTCTCCCTCCACGCGCAACGTGAGCGCCGACTCCACGGCGACGCCTCCCGCTGGAATGGACTCCAGCGGGACGGAGACGGCTTCACCAAACGTCGGCACCCACAACAGCCGCTCGCTCGTCAGCCAGACGCGGCCTGATTTGGCCAACACGCCCAACACCGAGGCCACGAGCAGGGCCGTGGGAACCCCCGCCGTCCAGGGACCCTGTCCCAGCGTGGCGAGGAGGATGCCGAAGACCGCCCCGAATCCGCCGAGCAGGCCGACCACCCAGGCCGCCAGCGCTCGCGGGGTGGTGGCCTTGAGCATCTTGTCGGTTTGATAGAGCACCACCTCGCCCGACTCCGGCGAGCGCGACACCGGCTTGCGCACCAGCGCATCCAGCCGGCGCAGCTCCTCGTCCAGCTCCACGGGTCCCGACAGGGACACCATGGCGCCCAGCCGCTCGCGAACCAGGAGCTTCAGCTGTTGCCTGCGGGCCAGCACCTCCCGCACGGTCATCATCAGCGGCGAGCTGTCCGACCACCCCTCCGCCTCCGCGCGCCGGGTCGTCCGTCCCACCGCCTCCGCGACCCGCTCCGTCTCTTGGAGCCACTCCGCGACCAGCGTGGGCTTCGCGCGCAGCTTGCGCTTCCATCTCCCGCCACTCAGTGCCGACTCCAAGGCCGCCAACCGCGCTCGCGCCGCCTCGAGCACCTCCACGCGTCCCTCCAACTGGACGCGAAGGTCCGCATCGGAGGTGTGCGTGCCCTGGGACTCCGTCTGGGTGCGAGTGTGCTGGGACATGAGACTGTTCGTCGACCCCTCACGAATACGGCTTGCGCGCGAACGCTTGCACAGTCCCTCCCCACGAAGACAGGAGCTTGTGGGCGAGGTCCCGCTCATCGAATCCCACCTTGCCGACGAGGACCTCCGGCCCGCGCGACAGATGGACCTCCTGCTCCAAGGGAATGTCCCACGCCACCCGCGCATCCGAGGACGACCAGGCCGCGCCCCCCACCTCCGCCACGGCGCGCACCAGGTACGTGTCGAGCTCCGACGCGGGCTGCCAGCGCAGTCCTTCCAGAACCCAATCCAGCTCGACCTGCGAGTCCAAGCTGCGTCCCGTCGCGGCGCGCAGCAAAGCCACGCCGGATGTCGGGTCCGGCAGAAAGTAGACACCCCGCCCCGTCATCACCGCCTGCCCCTCCGTCCACGCGGCGCCTCGCCGGAGCAGCGCGGGATACCGCAGCAGCTCCACGGGACGGTCCACCTGCTTCGCCTGCGCCCGGACCCGCTCATCGCGGAACACCTCCAGCAAGGTCCGCAGTCGCGCGGACTCCTGGCGGCCCAGGCCCGACACCTGGAGGACCTGCCCTCCACGAACGATGAGCCCTTCGCGCCCATCCTGCTGGATGGCGTCGGCGGACAGCGCATCCCACCGCACGGAGACCGGCGGCTCGTCCCCGGGAGCCATCCACAGCAGCCGCTCGGGCGTGAGCCAGACGGCGCCCGGCACCCAGCGCCGGAGCAGCGCCACCGCGCCCGCCAACCACAGCGCCATCGCGGGAAGCCCGACCCCCAACGCCAGTCCCCAGTTCCCCGACCCCAGCAGGAGCCACATCAGCCCCCACAATCCAAGACTGCCCAGGACGTACAGCACGGACACGACATACTTCCGCTTCCCGGAGACCGAGCCCAGGTGCAGCGCGAAGGGCTCCCCCGCGGTGCGCTCCAGGTCGAGCGACTCTCCCTGGAGCGCCTCCAACCGGCGGAGACATCCCTCCAAGGACAGTCCCTCCGACGGGAACAGCAGCGTCGCCAACCGCTTGCGTGCACGCGCGGACAGCTCCTCCCGAAGCTCGCGCACCCTTCGCGCGGTTCGAGGAATCGACGAGCCTTCCGGCCATCCCTCCTGCGCACCGCGCCGCTCCGTGCGCTCCAGCGCCTCCGGCAACGCGGGCTCCAACTCCAGCACCTCGCGAAGCAGCGCCGGGTCGTCTCGCAGCCTCCGGCGCCAGCCTCGCGCGGACAGGGCCTCGGAGAGCAGGCGATAGCGGCGGAGGGCGGACTCGAGGAGCTCCACCCGCCCTTCCAGCCGGAGGCGAAGGACCTCCTCCGTCTGCCGCGTCTCACTGGGAACTGCGCCTGCTCGGTGGCCTTCGGGCATGTGCCCGAGAGCATACCGAGCGGGCCGCGTCCCCCGGGAACGGAACCCGGGCCCTCACTCTCCCAGCTGGTCGCGCTCGTACCAGCGCAAGCGCTTCCACAGCCGTCGGTCCAGGATGGCCTCCAGGGGTTCCTCGGCCAGCGCGGAGGAGATTTCGGAGGGGGACATGGTGTCGTGGGAGCTCCCCACCTGCACGGCCCGCGAGGGACGCGGCGAGGCTCCCTCCGTCCCACCCGAGGAGACCGGAGCGCGTGGCTCGGCGCCAGGGACCGGGTCGTCCGGAGACCGGCGCCTGGGAATCCAAAGCTCCCCGGTGGAGGCCCCTGGCTTCTGAGGCGGCTCGCTCACGCCACCGCATTGCATCTCGACAGCCTGGGACGCGGAGAAGCCCTGGGTGAAGCCCACGGCGTGCAAGCCCCCGTCGACGACGCCTTCGCCCAGGGGCGGCACGCAGACCTCGGAGGGAGAGACGGGCGTCGACTCCACCTTCACCGGATGCGTGAAGACAGCTCCGCGCAGCATCAGCGCCGCGACCGGGGACACGGGCCCGGAGCCCGTCAGGAACTCCTGCTCCCGAGCCGTGGTCGCGGGTGGCAACGACGCGAGCAGCGGCCCCTGCGAGGTCACCCCGGGCAGAGGCGCGGGAGGAGAGGCCTCGAGCACGGGTGCATGCGAAGACGCCCCGAGCCCCGGTGCATACGGAACCGTCGCGGACTGGGACGCGAGCGGCGGCACCGTCGGCGTGAGCGTCATCTTCGCCGCGCGACGCGGAGCCTCACGGAGGGACTCCTCCGACGACGCGCCGGAGTCCGCACGCCCCGGACCGGGCTCACTCGCGCGCCCGAGCTCGGGCTGGGTGGGCACCACCGGCGGCATCATGGGCGGCGACACGGGAAGCTCCGCGAGCGCCCCCGCGAGCAGCGTCCGCGCCCGGGAAGGAAACGCGGTGTCGCAGATGGCGAGCGGCGCGGAGGCGTCGGGCAGGTTCTCCACCAGGTGCGGCGCGACCTTGCGCACCCGCTCCACCCAATCCGGCGGTGGCCCCGCGACGCGGCGGGTGTGCAGGTCCCGCAGCCATTGCTCGGGCGAGGAGGGATTCACCGACGGGGCCGTCACCGTGACGGGCATGGCGGGCGCGGTGGCGACGGGCACCGCGTCCTTCGGCGCCGGCACCGGAACCGGCGCGGGCACGGGCTCCGGCGGGGGCCTGGGTGCCTCCGCCGCCAGGCGGGCCTGGGCCAGCGCGGCGGCGAAGTCGCTCTCCTCCTCGCGGAACACGGACTCCACCCATCGCCGCAGCCGCCAGGCCACGGTGCGAAACCACACACCCATCCCAGGTCCGCGCGCGGGCCTACCCACGGCGGAGTGACTCGAAGATGAGGGTCAATGAGTCGATGGCGATGCGCTTCCCCAACGCATCCAACGGCGCGGCCCGCCACTTCTTCGGCCACGCCTCATCGATTGTCCACCGCATCCGCTCCGTCACCCCATCCGTGTCCAACAGCAACACGGACACACCTCGGCACCGGGGAACCCCGTTCATCGACGCGAGGAACCAGCTCCACAGCGCCGGTGACTGGGAGACACCCTGACGCAACGTCATGTCCCCGGCGGTGATGGACGAGGAGCCGCGGGTGCGGGCTCGCGGCCCCAGCACCTCCCCCTCCAGCCCGGAGCACTGGGTGAAGTGCCCCTCGACGACTCCGTCGATGCGCAGCTTGAAGGGGTACGCGCGAAACGGGTCCGCGAGCACACGTGCCCGCGAGCAAGTCTCCTGCTCCCGTGACGCGGCTTCGGGGGCTTCGGCTTCAGCCATGGAACACCTCCTCGACTTCGGCTCCGTCCGCGTGCCGTCCACCACGTCAGTCCTCCTTCAGCGGCAAGCGGATGAGCAGGGGTTGCGGACCCGCGGCGAGCACCTCTGGCCCCAACGCGAGCAACTCCCCACGGGCCCGCACCTCCAGCCGACCCACCGAGGCCACCGGCGGCACGCGGGGAAAACGAAAACAGCCCTGGTCGTCCGTGCGCGTGGCGAGGCTCAGCGCGGGCAGCTCCACCAGCGCGCCCGCGACAGGCTTGCCTCCCAGCCCCACCACACACCCCAGCAGCGCCTCCGCCAGGGGCACGACGGAGGGAAACCGCACGTGATGCACCACGGGCTGAGGCCGGTCCCTCCGCACGGCCAACCTCAGCCGGAAGCCCGGGCGAGGCGCTACCCGCAGCCCCGCCCAGGTGGCGGCGGGCACGGGGGTGAGGTCCACCTCGAACTCCGCCTCCTCCAGCGCCGCGAAGACCAGCTCGCCCAACAGCCGGTGCGCGCGCTCGGGTGAGTCCGCGCCCGCGGTGACCAGGTAGCAGACGGATATCTGGAGCGGTGTCCTGCGTCCTCCCCGCGACAGTGGGGCGGGCCCCAACTCCAGCAGGTACAGACACACGCCGTGTTCGACAGTCTCACGGTCGGGTACCCCCAGGTACACGGGAGCGTCGCCAGCAATGCGGCGCACCCACGACTTCAAGCGCTGATCGACTTCGTCGATCATCCGGTCCCCCGAGTGTTCTGGGCCGGTTCCCCTGTGCGGGTATCACAGGGGATGTCCGGGCTCGCAAGTTCGCACCGGCCCAGGGGCTCGGTAAGGGGCCCACAAGTCGCAGGCGCCGTCGAGGCCTCAACACCCGCACACCCACCCACTGCCCCTCCCGCCCGAGAGGCCCCCGGGGGTGGGACAGGTCCACCCCACGGGGGAGGCACCCCGCGTGTGATTCAACGGCCTGGGGCGAGGACCTTCCGCACCTCGCGCATGGGACGCCCCATCATTTTCGAAGGCATGGCTTCCGTTTCCCGGCGCGGCGCCGAATGATGGCCGCCGGGCCGGGAACTCCCTTCGTGGAACTGCACATGATGATGGCGACACCCTCGACGAGACGACGCACGGCATTCCTCCGACGACACGGCACGGCCCTGGCCTGCCTCACCGCGCTCGCCACCGGCGCCGTGGCCCACGCGCAGGAGGAGTCCGCCCCGGAGCAGCGCTACCGCTTCGGCCTGCTGGTGGACGCCGGTGCGCCCCACGGCATCGGCCTGTCCGCAGTCCTCAAGCCCCTGCCCTGGCTGCGCCTGCAGGCGGGCCCCACCACGAACACCCTGAGCCTGGGCGTGCGCGGCGGCCTGAGCATCCTCCCGTTCCAGACGTTCATCGCGCCCTCGCTCAACGCGGAGGCGGGGCACTACTTCGGCTCGGACTACAACGACGTGGTGGACTGGCTGGGCTCCAAGCCCACGGCGGCGACGGCCGCCATCCGCGACGTCAGCTACAACTACGTGGCCGGCAGCGTGGGCCTGGAGGTGGGCGCGGCCAGCCGCTTCAACTTCTTCCTGCACCTGGGCCTGAGCTACGTGCGGCTGGGCGTGGACGACGCGAGCGCCCTCATCGAAGAGGCCACGAACGAGTCCAACATCACCGCGCGCAACCTCCGCCTCACCGCGACGATTCCGTCGGTGAAGGTCGGTTTCCTCCTCTACTTGTTCTGAGCCAGGAGCACGACACCATGCGAACGACTTCCTTCCGCGCCCTGGTGCTCTCCACCTGCGCGCTGTTCTCCACCGGCTGCGACTCGCTGTTCTTCATCGAGGCGGAGGCCGAGGAGATCTGCAAGACCGAGCCGAACGTCGACTTCCCCGCGGCCTTCCCCGGCACGCTCAGCATCAAGCACACGACGAACTTCCCCCTGGGTGACTTCGACGCCGCCCTCCCCGACGACGCGGACGTGGAGACGGAGCTGCGGCTCAAGTCCTTCGAAGTCACGTCCAGCACGGACCTGAGCGGCATCGAGCGCGCCAGCCTCTCCGTGGTCCGCCCGGGCAACCAGGAGGCCATCGTCATCGGCGAGTACCGCCGCACCAGCACCACGGCGACGCAGACCATCCGCCTCACCGGCAGCGGCGCGGTGAACCTGTTGGACATGGCGCGCGAGGACTCGCTCGACATCGTCTTCGATGCCCGGGGCTCGCTGCCCACGCGGGACTGGAACGCGAAGCTGGAGACGTGCGCGGGCGTGCGCGCGAAGGCCAGCTACTTCGACCTGGTCTTCTGATTCGCGCTCACGGATGCGCGGGGGACGCCGCCACCGGGCGCTCCCCCGCCGCCGGCTGGACACCCACGTACTCGCGCCGGGTGCCCATCAGGTTGTCGAAGAACGGATGCGTCACGCACCAGTTGGCGTTCTGGTCCACGCCCATGTGGTGGTCGTAGTGCCAGGGCAGGTGCTCCCGGGCCCACTTCGGGTCCAGGTGAGCGCGGCGGTGCACCCGGAAGTAGTTCGCGGCGCAGGCCCACACGGTGCCCACGAAGTACGGCGCCACGGGGAACAGCGGCGCGTGGGCCAGGGCCAACGCGGCCAGCGCCAAGAGCTCCTTCGTCTGCGAGGACCAGGTCCACAGCGAGCGCAGGTACTCGTCGTCGACCATGTCGTGCTTGCGAGAGGCCTGATGGTGCTCGTGCCAGTGGAAGCCCCAGAAGCTTCCGTGGTGCCGCCCCAGGTCATGGAGCACGTACTTGTGCAGCGCCCATTCCCCGAAATTGGAGTACGCCCAGCCCAGTGGGATGCCGATCATCGTTGCTCTCCAGCAAGGCGCCCGGCCGGCCCCTCGCTCGCGATATCATGACTATTTGGTCACTCTTTTTCTATCACGCAATGAGTCGGAGCGCACGATGGTGAGCGGCGACGGCACGAGGAGTGGGGGCGTGGAGGCGGACAAGCGTCCGGGGAGGCCGGGAGGGCGGCGGGAGACGGCGCGGCGGGAGCGGACGAAGGAGCTGGAGGACGCGGCGCTGCGGCTCTTCGTGGAGCGGGGGCTGGACGCGGTGACCATCGACGACATCACCCAGGCGGCGGGCGTGGCCAAGGGGACGTTCTACCGGTACTTCGACGACAAGGCGGTGCTGGTGGACGCGCTGTTGGAGCCGGTGCGGGGGGAGCTGTTGTCGGGGCTGGAGGCGTGTGGCCGGGCGCTCGCGCAGGCGCGGGGCGTGGAGGCGATGTTCGAGGCGTACCGGGCGATGGCGGCGGTCATCGCGAGCGCGTTGTTGCAGTACCCCAGCGTGGTGCGGCTGTACCTCCAGGAGAGCCGAGGCCCCGCCGTGGGGGCCCGCAGGAAGGTGGCGGAGCTGTCTCGGGAGGTGTCGCGGCACGCGGTGGACATCACGCGGCGGGCGCACACGCACGGGTTGCTCCGGCCGATTCGTCCGGCGGTGAGCGGGCTGGCGGTGGTGGGGGCGGTGGAGCGGCTGTTGTTGGCGGTGTTGAGCGAGGAGGACATCGGCAATCCGTTGGAGTTGCCGGACGCGCTCACGACGTTGGTGCTGGACGGACTGCGGGTGCCTTCGGCGGGGAAGGAAGGGCGCCGGAAGTTGGACGGGGGCGGAAAGCGCCCTTAAGGGTGGGGGGTGGGACGCAAGCGGGCCGCTGCGAGCGGCTTCAGCATTCCGTGGTGGGCGTGGGTGGGGCTGGCGGCGGTGACGCCGGTGGTGCTCATCAACGTGGCCGTGGCGTGGCTGGGGGACACGACGGTGTCGCCGCTGTCGCTCTCGTTCCTGGAGATGAAGGTGAACGCGCTGCGCGCGTATGGGGCGCACCGGCCTTCGTGTCTGCTGGAGGGGCATGAGCCGCTGGAGCCGCTCATCGCGCGCGCGGAGCGGCGGCATGGCCTGCCTCCGGGGCTGTTGCATGCGCTGGTGTTGGTGGAGTCGGAGGGGCGCGTGCATCGCATCTCGCCCGCGGGGGCGATGGGCCCGGGGCAGCTGATGCCGACGACGGCGGCGATGCTCGGGGTGGATGACCCGTTCGACCCGGCACCGGCGTTGGATGGGAGTGCGCGGTACCTGGCGGAGCAGCTGCGGCGGTTCCGGGACGTGCGGCTCGCGGTGGCCGCGTACAACGCGGGGCCGGGCTCGGTGAATGGGCGTGTGCCGAGGAATGGGGAGACGGAGTACTACGTGCCGAAGGTGCTCTCGGCCTGGGTGCTCACGCGGCCGCCGCCACCGCCGAAGCCCGCTCCGGTCGTGGCGCGCGCGAAGCCCGCTCCAGCCGCCGTGAAGCCCACGCGAAAGACCGTGGCGACGGTGCCCGTCAGGACCATCGAGAGTCCACAGCCCGCGCAGCGGGCCCGGCCCACGGCCGTGGCACCCGCGCGCAAGCCGGTGGCCGCCAAGCCCGCGGCTCCGGTTCGGCCGAAGGCCACGACAGCGAAGCCTCCGGCGGCGCCAGCGAAGACTCCCGTGCGCGCGACCCAAGCGAAGCCCGTCCCGGCGCAGGTGAACACCCGGCAAGGGTGAACATCGGCGGGGCCCCGTCCATCACGGCCGCACTACCGCTGGCGGAGTGGGCTGACCGCTCGTCCTAACTCCCTGGGGCGAGAGGGTTCGGAACCGTAGCGTGGCTCCAGGAATCACCCCTGGAGAACACCGTGAACGCATCCCAACACCTGAGAGTTCTTGGCCTTGTCGCTTGGGTCGCCGCCTTGGCGCCGTGGGTGGCGCACGGCAAGTCGCCCTCCTCGCTCGTGTCTCAACTGGAGCGGGCCGCGGAGCCCTTCTTTTCTCCCTCTCAGCCGGGCGGGGTCGTGCTGGTCCGCAAGGGGAACGAGGTCCTCCTTCGCAAGGCCTACGGTCTCTCCGACGTGGAGAACCACGTGGCGATGAAGCCGGACAGCGTGTTGCGGCTGGCCTCCGTCACCAAGCAGTTCACCGCCGTCGCGGTGCTCCAGTGCGTGGAGGCAGGCAAGCTGACCTTGGACCAGCCACTCGGCGAGACCTACCCCGAGGCCCAGGGGGCGCTGGCCCGTGTCACGGTTCGTCAGTTGCTGACGCACACCTCGGGCGTGAAGAACATCAGCCGCATCCCGGAGTCGCGCACGGCCCGTCGCAAGGACGCCACGCTGGATGAGCTGTTGGCCTTCTTCAAGGACCTGCCCCTGGAGTTCGAGCCGGGCACTCGCTTCAGCTACAGCAACTCCAATTACATCCTGCTGACGAAGCTCATCGAACGGGCGAGCCAGCAGCCCTACGCGGAGTACATGCGCCGCGCCCTCTTCGCGCCGCTGGGCATGAATCACACGCGCTACGGAAGCCACCTCGAGGTCATCCCTGGACGCGCCCAGGGGTACCAGAAGCAAGGGGAGCAACTGATGAACGCGGACTTCATCAGCATGACGCAGCCTCGAGGTGCCGGGGGGCTCGTAAGCACCGTGGATGATTTGAACCGGTGGGACCTGGCGCTCTACTCGGACACGCTGGTGAGCCCGCGCCTGTTGGCCGAGGTATTCAAGCCCGTCTCCCTGGCGGATGGTTCGACGCAACCGTATGGCTTCGGGTGGTTCACCGGGGAGGTGCAAGGGGTGCCGAGCTTCGAGCACAACGGCTTCATCAACGGCTTCAATGCCTACACCCTGCGAGCCCCTGAGCAACGGGTGTATGTCGCGGTCCTGACCAACGCCGAGTTCCTGGACCCCAGCCATCTCGCGGTGGAGTTGGCGGCCATCGCCCTGGGGAAGCCCTACAAGAAGACGTCCTCACAGAAGCTGGACGTGGCCAGATGGCTGGGTGCGTATGACTTCGGCCAGGGAGTCATGCGCGAAATCCAGGTCCGGGAGGGTCGCCTGTATTCCCAGCGCGTGGGGAACGACCCGAGCGAACTGACGCAAGGCCAGGACGGTCGCTACTACTTCTCGGAGGGGTTCAACCACGTCACCTTCAGCGAGCGCGCGGACGGGAAGCGCGTGATGACGATGCACGACCGCATCGCGGGTGACAGCGTGGGCGTGAGGACGCCGTAGCCTGAGACCCTCGAGCAGCTCAGAAGCTGAGCATCTGCTTCAACACCCCACTCTGGCGGCGGGAGACCTCAATCTCCTGGCCGCCTTTCAGCTTCAGACGCAGCCCCCCATTCGACCAGGGCTCCACATGCTCGACGTAGCTCAAGTTGACGATGTGTTGGCGGCTGGCGCGGAAGAACACGTTCGGGTCCAGCCGTTCTTCAATCTTGTTCAGCGAGCGATAGAGGAGCGGCGAATGCGCTCCGAAGTACAACTGGCTGTAATTCCCCACGGCCTCCAGGCAGCGGATGTCCTTGAGCTTGACGAGGAAACACCGCTCGCCGTCCTTGACGAAGATCTGGCTCTCCGGCGT
Source organism: Myxococcus stipitatus DSM 14675 (assembly GCF_000331735.1). Taxonomy (GTDB): domain Bacteria; phylum Myxococcota; class Myxococcia; order Myxococcales; family Myxococcaceae; genus Myxococcus; species Myxococcus stipitatus. Next base: position 8,989,811 of record NC_020126.1, read on the forward strand.
GAGCAGTGATTGCCGTTCGGCTGGGACGTCCACCTTCGCCAGGGCCTTGGCCAGACGCTCGGGCTGGATGGGCTTGAGCAGATAGTCCACGGTGTTGAATTCGAAGGCCTTCAGGGCGTACTGCTCGAACGCGGTGGTGAAGATGATGGGAGGGATGTGCTCCAAGCGCTCGAGCAGTTGCAGCGCGTTGCCACCTGGCAGGTCGATGTCCAGGAAGAGCAGGTCGGGTGCCGCGGACTCAATCAGGGCCTCCGCGCTGTGGATATCATCCGCCTGCCCCACGATTTGAATCTGGGGGTGCGAGCGCAGTTGGTGTTCCAGTTCGAACCGGGCCAGTTCGGAATCATCGACTATCAGTGCGCGAATCACGGTGTGCCCTCGATGTGGATTCGGGCAACGACCCATTCCCCCTCCTGGAGCAGGGAGAATCGGGCGGCGTTGCCATGAGCCAAGGCCAGGCGCTTCTTCAGGTTGAGCAAGCCCAGGCCCGTCCCAGCGGCGGTGTCGCCGAGTCTGCCGGAGTTGCTGACCACCATGCGCAGATGGCCGTCGCCCGCATCGACCTCCAGGCGCAACACGCCAGGGGAGGAGGTTTGGCTGAGGCCGTGCTTCACGGCATTCTCCACGAGCAACTGGAGTGACAACTTGGGGGTCATCCGGCCCAGGCTGGCGCTGTTGACGCGCTCTTCATATTGGAGACGTTTCCCCAGTTGCAGGCGCATCAAGGCGAGGTAGGCGTGGACAACCGCCAGTTCGTCGGAGACGGTGACCAGGGCGGCCTTGTTGCCGTCGATTTGATAGCGCAACAGGTCCGCGAATCGACCGAGCATCTCGCGGGCGGATTCGGCGTCTCGCAGGATGAGCGCGCGAATGTTGTTGATGGCATTGAACAGGAAGTGGGGGCTGAGTTGCGCGAGCAGGCTCTGCAGCTCGGCCTCGCGCAGGGACACAGCCAGTTGCTGCTGTGAGAGCTCGGCTCGCGCCAGACGCTCCTGACGGCTCAGCGCCAGATAGAGCAGGCTCCAAGCCACGTAGGTGATGCACAGGAGGGGGGCTCGGGCGAACAGGGGTTGGTCCTCGGCCAGTGGGACGAAGAACTCTCGCAGGCTGGCCAGCGCCCACAGCAACGCGTGATGCCCCAGGTCCACGACGAGCGCGACCGCGAGGCTGAGCCCCACGACGAGCGCCAGCCACTTCAGCTCCCCGCCCGGGCGGGTGCTCCTCGCCTGGTAGACGGCGCGTAGCACCAGGCTGCCCGACAAGGCCAGGAGCGTGAGGCTGGCGGCGAAGAGCAGGTGCTCGAACGGAAAGCGCGGGGGGTCTTCCGCCCGGAACAGGAGCTGCACGAGCAGGTAGGGCAGCCACCCCAACCCCTGCAGCAGCCAGAACTTCACTGACCTACCTGACCCCATCCAGCAACTCGCTCGCGGAGAATCCGGGCGGCATCATGGCTCGAATCCGGGGTCATTCGATAGGTGGGACCGCTGGCCGCTCTCCTCCATCATCCGCCGCGGCAGCAGGTCTTCGAGGTCCGGATGCGACTGAAGCAAGGCGAGCAAGCTGGCTGGGAAGAGGGTCACGAACGGCGGCATCATCGCGTCAACCGAGGAAGGGGCCAGGGAATGAAGGATGAGTTCTCGGTTCTTCGCGAGCTGGAATCGGCGGGGTGTCATGGGGTGCCCGGAATGCGCGGGAGGGTTCAAGCGGGTTCTCGTTTGAGATTCCGACCCGAAGGACCGACTGTCGCGGAAATATCACGACTGGGGGTCTCATTGAGGAAGCCGCTTGGACTGAGTCTGCTGATGTCGACTCGGATTCGCGGGCGGAGACCTACTACAAGGCCGCCGCGTGCGCCTCGTTGGGTGGAAACCTCGAGCAGGCGATGACGTTGCTGAAGTCCGCCGCCGAACATGGGTTTGTCGCGGTGGACCAGCTCCAACATGACCCGGAACTCGAGCCGCTCCACTCTCACGCGGATTGGGCGAAGGTGGTGGCCCGTGTGACGGACCATCACGCCAAGGCCAAACCACCGCCCATGCCCCTGCCCGTGCTGGAGAGCATTGACGTCTCTCGCTCGCGCCGCGCGGACCGCGACTCCGTCATCGAGATATTGGGATTGAAGGTGGGCCAGCCCGTCGTTCGCAGCAGACACCTCACGAAGATACGGGAGAAGCAGCTTCGAGAGCGCTTCAACCTCGCCTACGCCAGCATCGGGGTCATCGCGTTCTTCGCGGAGGAGAACGTGGGCAAGGCCTTCGCGAGCGTCGACCTGGTGGACGCCGAGGATGCACAGCGCCTGAACTTCCTCCCCGCCCCCACGGGCAACATGTACGACCCCGACGGACTCCTCGCACAATGGCAGGAGTACGAAGACAAGGTGATGAAGCTGGTGCAGGACGGCCGCTGGAATCACGAGGCCCCGCCCTCCTGCAGGGTGGCCCACTGTGCATTTGGCTTTGGCCATCCGGATGTCGCGGCCTACGAGCCACGCTTCGTCGCGAAGGCCCCAGGCGTGCGGGACGCGCTGCTGCGCGTCTTGAAGGAGGAAGCGAACGCGGACCGCCGCGCGTCGGTGCCCTATGTCCTCGGATATGCGGGCACGCCCGAGCAGGTCATCTCCTGGCTCGTGCCCTTCTTCCGGGACCCCCACGCCGGTGTCCGCAACAATGTCATCCGCGCGGTGCTCGCATTCCAGACACACTTGGAGAAGCCCGTCGTCGACCTGGGCACGGTGTTCGACGTGATGGCGATGCCGCACGTGATGGACCGGAACAAGGGCACGTACCTGCTCGAAGCCGTGCTCCAGAAGCTCAAGCCCGAGGAGCTCGCGGCGCGACGCACCGAGGTGCTCCAGAAGGTCGGCGTGCTGCTCGTGGACATGACCGAGTCACGGCAACCCATCAACAGGGACCCCGCTGTGAGCGGGCTCAAGTTGCTCTCGGGTGAGGGCTTCGAGACCTCCGCTGAATGGCGGCAGTGGCTGTCACGGCGGAAGCTGTGAGTCCCCTGGGATGGCTCCGAGTGAAGGCAGGAGCCATGCCCACGGCACTCATCTCTCGCTGTCCGGCTTCAGCGAGAGGTCAATATTCTGGTGCCCCGACCCGACCTCTTCAACTGCGTCAATCCAGTCAGATCAGGCGGCAGGATCGGCGGGTTGGCCATCGAGAAGCAGAGACATCGAACTCAGCAGGCCCCCAGTTCATCGGCCCCCGTGCGTTCATGGAGATGATCCAGATAGCGATACATCGCGATGTAGGCTTCGCGAACAGACATCTGGTCGTCAGGTTTCACGTCAAACACCGAGGAATCCAGGGGGAGTGTGGCCCGTGGGTTCGAACCACTTCGCGAAGACCCGAACGGAACTGGTCGTCGAGTGGGTCGTGATATCCAAGCACCAGAGTTCAGCCAGGTCGATTCCGGCCGTCATCCACCGCGGACACCTCGGCCTCTCTGCTGAGGCGCCAGGGAGGCTCATCTCGCGTTCGCCATGTCGTCGGCGATCAAGTGCAGCAAGGAAGCGGCACGGTCAAGGTCAACGCTTGAGTCGCGATCCGGGTCCTCCAGAATCTTCGTGAGCTCCAATATGTCGTCATCGAACGAGCCGACCCCTGGCTCCGGTACCTTCGTCATATCGGTCCAATCCGGCCATGGCACCGTCCAGTAGTAGTCTCGCTCCCTCGTCTCGATTCGTTCGATGCCTCGTTGGCGTGCGTTGCGGAGCAACCGCACGATGCATCTCTCCAGTTCATCGATGGTCACGCCCTGACTCCACGTTGGGTGAGCTTCTTTTGAAGCTCACCATCATATCGGACAAGGAGTATGGCGAATCGAAACCCTCGCACAAGGTTCCATCAGGACGAGGGCGCTCAGCGCACTCGCGGCTCCGTCATGGGTTTTCGGCTCGGGCCTTCAGGATGCTGCGCTGCTGGCCGTGCCGCCTCCCTCAACTGGCGCTTGAACCTCTCGCAGGGAGCGTCGTACCCCACCGAGGAGTTCCCTCTTTCCACTCAGCTGGTCTCTCCTGCGACAGGATTAGAAGGAGACACCCATTCAGGCGGGCTCGAAGAAGAGGATGGAGATGTCCCCACAGACGCATCGAAAAGCTCGCTCGTAGTGAGAAATCACCTCGAACCGGACGCCCTCCATCATCCGCTCATGCACGTCTTCAATCTCCAGTTCAGACAGGAATAGAGACTGTACAATGGGCGGAAGCTCCAACTCTCGCACACCCGCCAAAAGCAGACCCAACCGATAGCGCTTTGCCCCTGAGACATAGGCAAGCTCCATCTTGAGTGAATGCCAGCCTTCGGGCGTCTCGTCGAAATCGACCTCGAGCTTCAGGACCTTCTTCGCACGGAAGAAGTCAAAGTCGGGTTCCAGAGTGAGCACCGGTTCACGCCCGCTGATGGGGAGTTGCTTCAGAAAGTGCGTTCTCATGGCTCTAATAGTTGGGGTGGACGCCTGGAAGCGGGTCGCTGACCTCGCCCGTCTTTGGAGTGGGTCGTGTCCCTATAAGTGTGTAGTCGGCGAACAGGGCAAGCGGGAAAGAGGGAAGCTCCTCGGAGAAACCAACCGAGACGGTCTCCCCCTGGCAGGGGAGCCGAGGAGTTCCCACCGTGGACGATACCGAGTTTGCCGCGCCCGCGCACGAGGAGGTGCGTACCGACGTGCGCGCGCTCTTCCTGGGAGCCATCCGGATGACGCTGGAGATGCTGCTGGAGGAGGAGATTCGAGGCTTGGTGGGAGCCGGGCGCTGGCAGCAGGTGGCGGGGCGCAAGGACCAGCGCAATGGGAGCTCCCTGCGAGGCCTGCTGACGTCCATGGGGCACCTGGAGGTGGCGGTGCCTCGGACGAGGGCGAGCGGCTCCGCGAAGGCCGTGCTGGGCCACTACAAGCGGCGCAGCGAGGAACTCGACGAGGCGATAACCAGCGCGTACGTGCAAGATGGGCCGAGTCACACGGGCGCTCATGGGCGAGGAGGTTTCGCGCTCGACGGTGAGCCGGGTGACGAAGTCCCTCGAAGAGAAGGTGGAGGGCCTGCGCACCCAGTCCCTCACCCAGGCCTTCCCCTACGTGTACCTGCTGGCTTCAGCACACCGCATGGCCGAGCGGCGGTTCCCGGAGGTTCATACAGCCAAGCATTACCTCTCGCGGACCATCGACGGGAGCCTGCCAAGAACTCCCTTCAGCTGGCTCCCCGAAGAGCGGGGCGGGTCGATTCCGGGGTGGGGAAGCACGGCCATGCACCAACGTGAGTTGCGGCCTTCGCGGCGCCAGGCACCGGAACCCCATCGGTCAAACGACCGACCTCGGATGGATGACGGACGCGCGGGGTGGTCTCCCCGTGCGACGAATCCCTCGCATCACCGCTTCCGTCCACACCCCGAGGGTTCATGAGCAAGCGCGCGTTCAAAGTCCTCGCCGTCCTGACGTTCGTCCTGCTCGCCTTCGTGGGCACTGTCACCTTCTTCGGTGACAACCTCCGCAGGCTCTTCGGCTCAGGCACCGTGTGCCTCGCGGGTGATGTGGACCCGCATCCGGCCGCCATGGCTCTCGCCGCGAACACCCCACGTCCCGCGCCCGCCGACAGCCTCCAGCGCAAGTCCCTGCGCAACTTCGGCGCCTACGACGAGCCCGAGGCAGCCCCGCCTCCGCCCCCCGCCGGCCGCACCACCTCCAATCCCTACACCCTCACCTCCGACGACACCCTCTCCACCTTCGCCGTCGACGTGGACACCGCCTCCTACGCCCAGTTCCGCCGCTCCGTGAAGAGCGACCGCATCCCCGCCGATGCCACCGTGCGCGTCGAGGAGTGGGTGAACTACTTCCGCTACCGCGTCCCCGAGCCCACCCCCGCCGAGGGCCCCTTCCACGTCGCCCTCGAGGCCGCCCCCTCCCCCTTCTCCCCGCGACAACACCTCCTCAAGGTCAGCCTCCAGGGCCGCCACCTCACCCAGGCCCAGCGCAAGCCCACGCACCTGGTCTTCCTCGTCGACATCAGCGGCTCCATGTCCGGCGATGACCGGCTGGGCCTCGCCAAGAAGTCCATGAAGCTGGCCGTCGCGGGCCTCAACCCCACCGACACCGTCGCGCTCACCACCTACGCCGGCGACGTGCGCACCGTCCTGGAGTCCACCCCCGTCAGCCAGCGCAAGGACATCGACGCCGCCATCGACGCCCTCGCCACCGGCGGCGGCACCAACATGGGCGATGGCCTGGAGCTCGCCTACCAACACGCCGTCCACAAGGCCGGCTCCAAGAACGTCGCCCGCGTCGTCGTCCTCACGGACGGCGACACCAACCTCGGCCGCGACCAGAGCGCCGACGCCATGCTGGCGCGCATCGGCAAGTACGTGAAGGAAGGCGTCACCCTCTCCACCATCGGCTTCGGCATGGGCAACTACCGCGATGACCTCATGGAGCGTCTGGCCAACCGAGGCAACGGCAACTGCTACTACATCGACTCGGAGCGAGAGGCCCGCCGCGTCTTCCAGGAGCAGCTCGGCGGCACCATGGAAGTCATTGCCCAGGACGTCAAAATCCAGGTGGAGTTCGACAAGGTCGCGGTGAAGGGCTACCGCCTCCTCGGCTACGAGAACCGCGCCATCGCCGACAAGGACTTCCGCAAGGACTCCGTCGACGCGGGCGAGGTCGGCTCCGGCCACACCGTCACCGCCCTGTATGAGCTGGACCTCACCGGCGAGGGCTCGCGCGTCGCCACCGTCCGCGTCCGCGCCAAGAAGCCCGGTGGCTCCGAGGCCGCCGAGCAGCCCTTCCACCTGGAGCGAAGCCAGGTGCGCGACTCCCTCTCCTCCGCCTCCGCGGACCTGCGCTTCGCCATCGCCGTCGCGGGCACCGCCGACCTCCTGCGCGGCACTACGCCCAACGATGACCGCAGCTTCGCGCGCCTCCACGCCCTCGCCGCGGACGCCGTCGACGGACAGGAGGACCGCGAGGAGTTCCTCACGCTGCTCGGCAAGCTGCGCGAATTGCTCGCGCCTCGCGGCGCCGTCCAGAGCGCCCAGCGCCCGCCGTACTGAGCCCGCACACAAGACAAGTCGAGACACCGCGACTATCCACTCCTGTACAAACGCAACGCGTCATACACCAGGGAGCCCCCGTGCGGGGGCGTCGAGGGAACGGGGTAGAGTCCACCCATGGACCCCTTCGTCAGCCTCGACGCCACCGCCCAGGCCGAGCTCGTCCGCCGCCGGGAAGTCTCTCCGCTGGAGCTCGTGGACGCGGCCATCACCCGCATCGAGCGCTGCAACCCCAAGCTCAACGCCGTCGTGCAGACCCAGTTCGACACGGCCCGGCTGCGCGCGAAGAATCCACTGCCCCAGGGCCCCTTCACCGGCGTGCCCTTCCTCCTCAAGGACCTGCACGCCGCGCAGGAAGGCTATCCGCTCACCTCCGGCTCGCGCTTCACGCGGGACTTCTCGCCGAACCACGACAGCGAGCTCGTCAAACGCCATCTGCGCGCGGGCCTCATCGTGCTGGGCAAGACGAACACGCCGGAGCTGGGCCTCCTGCCCACCACGGAGGGCGAGCTCCACGGCCCCTGCCGCAACCCGTGGGACCTGACGCGCTCTCCCGGAGGCTCCAGCGGCGGCGCGGCGGCGGCGGTCGCCAGCGGCATGGTGCCCTTCGCGCACGCCTCCGACGGCGGTGGCTCCATCCGAGGCCCCGCGTCCCACTGCGGCCTCTTCGGCCTCAAGCCCAGCCGAGGCCGCAACCCCACCGGCCCGGAGCTGGCCGACCCCTTCCACTGGCTCATCGGAGAACACGCCCTCACCCGCTCCGTACGAGACAGCGCCACCCTGCTCGACGCCACCGAGGGCCCCGACGTCGGTGCGCCCTCCATCGCTCCACCGAAGACGCGGCCCTATCAGCTGGAAGCCGGCGCGCCTCCGGGACGCCTGCGCATCGGCCTCACGCTGCGCAACGCGATGGGCGCCCCCATCCACCCCGAGTGCCTGGCCGCCGTCACCGCCACCGCGCGCAAGCTGGAGGGCCTGGGCCACGCCGTGTCGGAGGGCCACCTCCAGACAGCCGGCGACGAGGATCTGGGCCAGCACTTCATGACGGCCTGGGCGTGCGGCGTCGTGTCCAGCATCGAAGGGCTCGCGCGGCGCACCGGCCGCCCCCCCTCCTCCGAGCACTTCGAGCCCTTCACCTGGGCGCTCTACCAGTTCGGACAGGGCCAGGGCCTCTCCGCCTACCTGCACGCGCAGGCGGAAATCCTGCGCTTCAGCCGCGCCTTCGCCCGGCACTTCGAGGACGTGGACGTCTGGCTCCTGCCCACCACCACGGAGCCCGCGCTGGCGCTGGGGCAGTTCCCCGCTCCGCCGGATGACCCGCTCGCGCCGCTGTTCCGCGCCGCCACGCTCGTCCCCTACTGCCCCATGGCCAACATGGCGGGCAACCCCGCGATGAGCGTGCCACTTCATTGGACCCCAGAGGGACTGCCCGTCGGCGTGCAGTTCATCAGCCGCTTCGGAGACGAGGCCACGCTCTTCCGGCTGGCCGCGCAGTTGGAGGCCGCGCATCCGTGGACGCATCGCCGCCCCGCCGTGTTCGGCTAGGGGTCGGCGTGTTCCACGGTGGGCGCTCGGGCAAAACTTACTCAGCACGCATCAGGTCGGGCGCGCTAGAACCCAGGTCCTATGAAAGTCGCCGTGCTCACGGGCGGGGGTGACTGCCCCGGCCTCAACGCCGTCATCCGTGCCATCGTCCGCCGCGCCACCGCCCACGGTTTCGAGATGATGGGCCTTCGAGACGGCTGGAAGGGCCTGCTCGAGGACAACCACTTCCGGCTGACCCGGGAGACGACGTCCGGAATTCTCCACCGGGGTGGCACCATCCTGGGCACCTCGCGCGTCAATCCCTTCAAGGTCGAGAACGGCCTGGAGCGCGTCAAGCGCGCCATCGAGCGCAATGGCATCCACGCCGTCATCGCCATCGGTGGCGAGGGCACGCTGTCGGCGGCCACGCGCATGTCGCAGGAGGGGCTGCGCATCGTCGGCGTGCCGAAGACCATCGACAACGACCTGAACGGCACGGACTTCACCTTCGGCTTCGACACCGCCGTGGCCATCGCCACCGAGGCCGTGGACCGGCTGCACTCCACCGCCGAGTCCCACAAGCGCGTCATCGTCTGCGAGGTGATGGGCCGCCACGTCGGCTGGATTGCCACCTATGCGGGCATCGCCGGGGGCGCGGACGTCATCCTGGTGCCGGAGATTCCCGCCGACCTGGAGCGCGTCGCCGAGCACATCCAGCGCCGTCACGCGGGTGGGCGCAGCTTCTCCATCGTCGTGGTGGCGGAAGGCACGCGCATCAAGCTGGCCCCCGAGCAGGGCGAGCAGTTGGTCACCAGCGGCGCGCTGGACGAGGCGGGCCGGCCGCGCCTGGGCGGCGTGGGCAACATCGTCGCCAACGAAATCGAGCGGCGCACGGGCTTCGAGACGCGCGTGTCCGTGCTGGGCCACATCCAGCGCGGCGGCGCGCCCACCGCGCATGACCGCGTGCTGGCCACCCGCTACGGCGTGCACGCCTGCGACATGGTCGCGAACGGCGAGTTCGGGAAGATGGCCGCGCTCAAGGGCAACGAAATCGTCAGCGTGGACCTCTCCGCCGCGACGAAGGAGCTCAAGCGCGTGCCCAAGGAGTTCTTCGAGGTCGCCCAGGTCTTCTTCGGCTGACCCGGGGGGCCCCCCCACGCGGGAGCACGTCGACATCCGGTAGCATCGGTGGCCTTCACCCTCGCAGCGAAGGGACGGTGCCGATGCTTCCCGGACGCATGATGGACTTCCCGCTCACGCTGACCCACTTCCTGGAGCGCGCTCGCTCGTACTACCCGCGCTCGGAAATCGTCAGCCGCAACCCCGACAAGTCCCTCCATCGCTACACCTACGCGGACTTCCACCGGCGCACGTGTCAGTTGATGAACGCGCTGAAGCGCCTGGGGGTGAAGCCGGGGGACAGGGTCGCGACGCTGAGTTGGAACCACCACCGTCACCTGGAGGCCTACTTCGGCATCCCGACGATGGGCGCGGTGGTGCACACGCTGAACCTGCGGCTGCACCCGAATGACCTGGCGTACATCGCGCGGCACGCGGAGGACTCGGTGGTGCTGGTGGACCGCTCGCTCCTGCCGCTGTTCGAGAAGTTCGCGGCGCAGGTGCCCAGCATCCGCCACGTCATCGTCATCCCCGACGCGGGACCCACGCCCGAGGGAATGCTGGACTACGAGAAGCTGCTGGCGGCGGAGCCCGGGCACTTCGACTGTCCCGCGCTCGATGAGAACAGCGCGGCGATGCTCTGCTACACCTCCGGCACCACGGGCAATCCGAAGGGCGTGCTGTACAGCCACCGCTCCATCGTCCTGCACACGCTGGTGTGCTGCATGAAGGACGTGACGGGGATTGGCGAGCAGGACTCGGTCCTCCCGGTCGTCCCCATGTTCCACGCGGCGGCGTGGGGTCTGCCGTTCGACGCGCTCCTCACGGGGGCGCGCATCGTGATGCCCGGGCCGAACCTGGACCCGCTGTCGCTGTTGGACTTGATGGCCCAGGAGAAGGTGACGGTGGCGGGCGGCGTGCCGACCATCTGGCTGGGCATCCTGGCGCTCCTGGACCAGGAGCCCAAGAAGTGGGACCTGAGCGCGGTGCGCACCATGTTGATTGGAGGCTCCGCGGCTCCGCCGGCGATGATTGACGGCTTCCGCAAGCGCCATGGACTCCTCGTGACGCACGCCTGGGGCATGACGGAGCTCAACCCCGTGGGGACGATGGCCAAGCTGAAGCAGCAGCTGGTCCAGGCGGATGCGCAGACTCAGTTGGAGGCGCTCAGCACCCAGGGCTTCGCGCTGCCTTACGTGGAGACCCGGACGGTGGGCGAGGACGGCCAGACGCTGCCCTGGGACGGGAAGACCATGGGCGAGCTGGAGGTGCGCGGCCCCTGGGTGGCTCGCTCCTACTTCGGCGACGAGGGCGCGGACCGCTTCACGTCCGACGGCTGGTTCAAGACGGGCGACGTCGTCACGCTGGACGAGGGCGGCTATGTCCGCATCTGCGACCGGAGCAAGGACGTCATCAAGTCCGGTGGCGAGTGGATTTCGTCGGTGACGCTGGAGAACGCGCTGATGAGCCACCCGTCCGTGCTGGAGGCCGCCGTGTTCGCCGCGCGCCATCCACACTGGGGCGAGCGCCCCCTGGCGGCGGTGGTGCTCAAGCCGGGTCAGTCCGCGACGAAGGAGGAGCTGACCGAGCACCTGTCGAAGCAGTTCGTGAAGTTCTGGCTGCCGGATGACTACGTCTTCATGGCCCAGATTCCACGCACGTCCACGGGCAAGTTCCTGAAGACGAAGCTGCGCGAGGAACACGGGGACCACCTGCTCAAGGGCGCCCACACCTCGGCGAGCTAGCGGCTCGCTCCTCGAGCCTCACGCCGGCCCGGAGCACTCCCGGGCCGGCGCGGTGTCACTCGCTACACGTCAGTTCGTCGTGCCCAGGAAGACGCCTCACCTGGTGGCCGCGGCGTCTCATCGGGCCGGGGGAAGGGCCCCCACTCCACCTCAGTTCGTCGTGCCCAGGCAGACACCGCCGCAGGTGGCCTCCACCTTGCCATCGGGCCGCAGGAAGAGGTCCACCTGCTCCCGTCCCTTCGCCTCGCGGCGCACGCGCTCGTGCACGGGGTTGTCGTCGGCCGGCGGGGTCGCCACGCTGCCCGGCAGCGGCGAGGGCAACCCGTAGTCGAACTGCACCAGCGCGGAGCCCTCCACCGCGCTCTCCTGCGTGGGCAGCTCCGGCACCCGCCACGTCGCGGGGAGCTGCTGCGTGAGCCCCATGGCGCGGGCGTGGAGCTCCGTGGCGACGTTCGGCACCTGCGCGTCACCCAGGCCGTACTGCACCAGGACCCGACGCGACGACGGACCTCCGGTGTAGGGGGCCGTCAGCACATGAGGCGCATAGGTGAGCGGGTCGATGCGGTCGAAGCTCGTCTGCGTCATCGCCGCGAACTTCTGCTGGTCCAGCGCGTCCGGCACCGACTGCGCGATGGCCTGGAGGAACGGCGCGAAGGGCTTCGCCCGGAACATCATCAGCGAGAAGTCCGCCCCACCCACGCTGAACGCCGCGCGCGACACGTGCGGCGACAGCGCCACATACGTGCCACCCAGGATGTGACCCTGGCTGATGCCGTAGAAGTACGTCTGGTCCGGGTCATAGACGAGCACCCCGTTGTCCTTCAGCTCCGCCAGGTCCTTCAGCGTGCTCCGGGCCGCGTAGGTGACGGCCATCTGGTTGACCATGCCCTGGTGGACCCGGTCGGTGAAGCGCAGCGTCTGCGCCGGCTGCTGCATCATCGCCCCAATCACCCCGGGCGCGTCCGCCTGCGACATGCCCCACCAGTCCACCGTCATCACCACCATCTTCGTCGCCTGCACGAAGGGCCGGACGAAGGAGCCGTCCGACTCCGCCTGGCCGCCGAAGAAGCCGTGCCCGTACTGGAGGAAGCGCACCGGCGCCACTCCCTGGCCCCACACACTCCGGGGAACCTGGAGCGTGAACGGCACCTCCGCCTCACCGTTGCGCTTCACCCTGCCCTGCGCGTCGCGCGACAGCAGCGCCCCCGGCTGCGCCGTCTCCGTGAAGAGCGGCACGCGCAGCGTCCCCTTGATGCGGCGGAAGATGTTCGCGTCCACCTCATCCTTCACCTCCGTCACCGTGACGACGGGCGGCGTCGCCGACATCGCCTCCATCGCCAGACGCCGGACATCGAGCATGTCCCGGGTGACGTTCTCCTCCGTCTCCGTGGTGAAGTCCCACGCGAGCTGGAGCTCGGCGCGCGGGACACCGGCCGCCTCGAGCGCGGGGAAGATGTCCGCCTCGTAGCGCTGGGCCAGGGGCGCCAGCAGCGGGTCGCCCTCCGTCTGGCCGTCACGGATGCGGCGGAAGCCCTCTGGCACCGGCACCGGCGCACCGCTCTTCGTCTTCAAGCCTCGCAGCGCGACGATGTAGCGCGTCCCGCCGCGCAGCCGCTCCACGGGCCGCAGCAGCAGCGCCCGCCGCGAGTCATCCACCGCGCGCGGGTCCATCTCCGCGAAGTGGAGCACGCCCGTGCGCGCCTGCGCGTCCAGCAGCACCGTGGCGCCCGTCGTCTTCGCCGTGGGCTGCGTCACCGTCGGCAGGCTCGCCGCGTCCACGCCGCCCGGGAACAGGGCCAGCACCTGCGTCCCATGCGAGTAGCCATCCGCCGGGTGCAGGTCCGTGAAGTCGAACGGCGCCCCCGCCGGCGTCTTCAGCTTCGCCGCGGCGGTGAGCCTCACGCGCTGCCCCGACGGCAACGCCGAATCCGCCTGCATGAAGTAATTCGATGGATACGGCAACAGACAGTCATGTTCCGAGGCCAGGGGGTTGCAGCCCTCGGGCACCTGGAGCGCAGGAAGCGTGCCTCCGGCGTCAGGCTGTCCTTGGCCTCCATCCGGCAACCCGGGCTCATCCGAATCCGAGCACGCCGTCAGCGCCAGCACCGACAATGCCAGCACCCACGCGCCACGCTTTCTCCACTGTTCCCACATGATTCCTGGACTCCTCGTGTGAACACAATGATTCGTGTCACGCGAGTGTCACAGGAGACGGCACTTCATCAAAGCATTGTCTTACGACACGCCGCGCCAGACACTCATAGCAACAGCGCCAGCCCTTGTCAGGGCTGACGCCGAATTCCTTGCTTGCTTCAGATGCCGCAGATTTCGCGTGCGAGCGAGATACACGCCTCGATGAACTGCTGCGTCGTACAACCGCCGTTCTGGGTGCACACGATGTCACCGGTTCCCGGCTCGCTGCACCACTCGAGCGTCACCCAGCAGGCGGCCTGGGACACCGTGCGCTCTCCCTCGATGTTCTGCTGCGACGTCAGGTTCGCTTCATCCGTGGCATCCCGCACCATCACGGGCTTTCCATGCAAGGTGGCCTCGTAGCGCGGTCCCTTGTCCCCGGCGGCGACTTCCGGTGAAGACATCTCAGGACCACACCCCGCGAGGATTCCAGCGGCAAACCCCGCGACAACCCACAGCGACAACACTTTCATCGGGTTCTCCTGGCTGTTGGAGCTCACGGACTCGAGCTCCGATGCCGATATGCAGTGTCTGATTTATTCCCTCCATCGTTGACATCCACTATCTGAATTCATTCCAGTCTCACCTCTCAAACCCTGCAATCATTTCAGCCACACCCCCTGCTTGCGATTACAGTCCATCCCAATCCCTGCACAAGGATTGCGGGTCGCGGCCCGTGGGACCTCCGTCCGCGCACAAGCGTTGCCTGTTGGACGACAGGGGGTGCCGAGGTGGCACCACGGGCGTCCTCCCAAAAATTCAGGGTAAGGTCCCGCCACCATGCCGTCCGTGAAGCAACTGCGCCCGTTCGCCCTGGCAACCCTGGAAGCCTTCCTCGACGCTTCCGGGCCGGTGGTCCTCGTCCAGCAGCCGCCCGAGCCTGTCTTCCAGCAGGTGGCGATGCGGCTGGGCGAGGCGCGCACCGTCGGCATGGCCCACCGCAGCCGGCTGGTGGACCGGCTCTTCGTCATGCTGCGCGGGTTCGACGCCCTGGAGGTCCACTTCCTCCGCCCCTCCACGGACCTCCAGGAGTTCACCGTGGGCCGCATCGAGGGCTGCACCCTCGTCGTCCCGGACCCGTCCGTCTCCAAGCACCACGCCACGCTGCGGTGGCATGAGGCGGCGGGAGACTGCTCGGTCCGGGATGTGGGTTCGATGAACGGCACCTGGGTCAACACCAACGCGCTCACCGCCGAGCAGGACGTGCTGCTCACGGATGGCGACGCCCTGGGCTTCGGCGACGCCCAGTTCCTCTACCTCCGCACGGAGACGCTGCACGCCCACCTGCGCATGGCGAGTCCCGGCGCGCGGCGCTGAGGCAAGGCAGGCGGGCGGGTGCGCGAAGCCCCCCTGCTCGCCCGGTGACAGGGGTCTCCACTACATTCGCGGACTTCGTGCGGCGAAGCCCTGGGCTCCGCGCTATGACGATGTCTCCTCCGCGATAGGGAGTCTTGGATGGTCCGGGCGCTGATCTTCTTCCTCGTCTATGTGGCCGCCGGAGCCACCCTGAAGTCCCTGTGGCCCACCCTGCCTCGAGGGTGGCGCGCGTGGGCGCTCCTGGGAGGCTCGGCGGTGTCCCTGGGCATCCTCGCGATGCCCCTGGTGCTGCCCACCGCGGACCTGCCCCTCGTCGCGCGCATCTTCGCGGTGGGGTGGACCCTCTCCGCCGTCATCCTCCTGCTCGCGGGCCTCCCCGTGCTGCTCGTGCGCCGGTGGGTGGAGGGGCGCTCGCGGAAGGCTCCGGAGGCCGCGCCCCTGCTGGAGGTCCCCCCGGCGACCGCCCCGCTGGCGGGGGTCATGAGCCGGCGCGCGCTCCTGACGAACGCGGGGAGAGCGGTGCCCATGCTCGCGGTGGGGACGAGCACCGCGGGCCTCGCGGGAGGCTCCACGGGCTTCAAGGTGAAGACGGTGGAGGTGCGCCTGCCCAACCTGCCCGCGGCGATGGATGGGTTTCGCATCGGCCAGATTACCGACGTGCACGTCGGCAACTTCATCGACACGCAGTACCTGCGCGACGCCGTGGCGGCGATGAACGACGCGAAGGTGGACCTCCAGGTGATGACGGGGGACCTCATCGACGACCTGGAGCAGCTCGACGGCACCATGGCCGCGCTGGAGACCTGCCAGGCGCCGCACGGGATGTTGGCCATCCTGGGCAATCACGAGCATTGGCGCGGACTGGAGGAGATTGTCGCCGCCTACGAGGCCTCGCGCGCTCGGGGCAGCCCGGTGCGGTTGCTGGTGGACGAGTCCCACACCTTGGAGCACGCCGGGCAGCGCGTGCGTGTCGTCGGCGTGGACTACCCCATCTCCGGCCGCCGAGGCATGCGCGTGAAGCTGGAGCGCATGCTCGAGTCCGCGCGGAAGGCGTTCCAGGGTGTCTCACCGGACGAGGTGCTGCTGTGCCTCACGCACCATCCGGACTTCTTCGACCTCGCCGCGGAGAGAGGCGCCCGGCTCACGCTGGCGGGCCACACCCACGGCGGTCAGGTGGCGTTCTTCGGCCTGCCCCTCTTCTGGTTCGTCTTCCAGTACATGCTCGGCCGCTACCGGCGAGGGGACCACCAGCTCTACGTGTCCGGGGGCACCGGACACTGGCTGCCCTTCCGCCTGGGCGTGGCGCCCGAGGTGACGGTGCTCACCCTGCGCGCGGTGTGAGGGATTGCTGGCCGTAGGTCTTGAACTTCTCCAGCACGCGCTCCATCTCCTCCGCGTCGAGGAGCACGGGCTCTCCCACCTGGAGCGCCCGCCAGTACATGGCGGCGAGGGTCTCCACCTCGACAGCCAGCTTGAAGGCGCTGGCCAGGGTGGCGCCCAGCGACAGCATGCCGTGGTTCGCCATCAGGCAGGCCTTGCGGCCCTCCAGGGCGTGCAGTGCGTTGCGCGCGAGGTCTCCCGTGCCGAACGTCGCGTAGGGGGCGCAGCGGATGTCCACGCCTCCCGCGGCGGAGACCATGTAGTGGAAGGCGGGGATGCCTCGGCGCAGGCAGGCCAGCGTGGTGCAGAACATGGAGTGGGCGTGCAGCACGGCGCCGACTTCCGGGCGCGCGGCGAGGATGTCCCGGTGGAGCTGCCACTCGGAGGAGGGACGGCGGTGTCCCTCGTGCGTGCCGTCCATCCTCATGAGGACGAGGTCCTCCGGGACGAGCACGTCGTAGTCCATGCCGGTGGGCGTGAGCAGGAAGCCTCCGGCCACGCGCACGCTCAGGTTGCCGGAGGTCCCCTGGTTGAGCCCCGCCGCGTTCATCTTCCGGCAGGTGGCAATCATGGACTCACGCAAAGCCAGGCTCATGCGTGCCTCCTGGCACGCTCGGGGAAGAGCGAGCGCAGTCCTTCTTCCGAGGCCGCGCAGACGCCGCGCTCGGTGATGAGGGCGGTCACCAGCCTCGCGGGCGTCACATCGAAGCCGTAGTTGGCGGTGGGGCTGCCCTGGGGTGTCACGCGCACCGTGGCGATGTCTCCCGAGGACAGGCGTCCGGTGATGTCGCTGACCTCCGTGCCGTCGCGCTGCTCGATGGGAATCTCCTTCACGCCGTCGCGCAGGCTCCAGTCGATGGTGGGGGACGGCAGTGCCACGTAGAAGGGCACCCCGTTGTCCCGGGCCGCGAGGGCCTTGAGGTAGGTGCCGATCTTGTTCGCCACGTCGCCGTGGGCCGTGGTGCGGTCCGTGCCGACGATGCACAGGTCCACCCGGCCGTGCTGCATGAGGTGGCCCCCGACGTTGTCGGCGATGACGGTGTGCGGGACGCCGTGCTGCCCCAGCTCCCAGGCGGTGAGCGATGCCCCCTGGTTGCGAGGGCGTGTCTCGTCCACCCAGACATGCACGGGCAAGCCCGCGTCGTGCGCCAGGTAGACGGGCGACAGGGCCGTGCCCCAATCCACGGTCGCCAGCCAGCCGGCGTTGCAGTGCGTGAGGACCTCCAGACGCCCGCGCTTCCCCTTCCGCTCCCAGGCGGCCTCCAGCAGCTTCAGGCCGTGTCCACCGAGGGCGCGGTTGATGGCCACGTCCTCATCGCACAGCTCGGCGGCGCGGCGCTGGGCGGCGGCGACTCGCTCCGAGACGGCGAGCGGCGCGAGCAGCCGGCGCATCTCGTCCAGGGCCCAGTGCAGGTTGATGGCGGTGGGACGCGTGTCTCCGAGGACGGCGAGCGCCCGCGCCAGCGCCGCATCCGAGGCGTCCGCGCGCAATGCCAGCCAGACACCGTAGGCCGCGGTGGCGCCGATGAGTGGGGCGCCTCGGACTTGCATGGCGCGGATGGCGTGTGCGGCTTCGTCGAGCGTGGTGAGGCGGGCGGTAACGAAGGCGTGAGGCAGGCGCGTCTGGTCGATGATGCCCACGGCCTGTCCATCGGGCTCCAGCCAGAGGGTCCGCGTGGGCTTGCCGTGGACCTTCATGAGTACAGCACCCGGCCCGCGACGGTGGACAGCTTCTCCACGAGCGCGGGGTCCCGGGCGTCGGGCGCGGTGACGAGCGCATGGTCCAGAGCGCGATGACACCCCTGCCGGCACGGGCCTTCGTGACTCCCCAGCATCGGCACCATGTGCCTCACCAGGCCCTTTGCCTTGTCCACGTTGCGCAAGAGGACGGAGACAATCTGGTCCATGGAGACGGCGTCGTGCTCGGGGTGCCAGCAGTCGAAGTCCGTCACCATGGCGACGGTCGCGTAGCAGAGCTCCGCTTCCCTCGCGAGCTTGGCCTCCGGCATGTTCGTCATGCCAATCACATCACAGCCCCACGTCCGGTAGAGCCGGCTCTCCGCGAGCGAGGAGAAGTGCGGGCCTTCGATGGCCAGGTACGTGCCGCCCCGGTGCGCGGAGACCTTCAACGACTCACACGCGGACATCACCGCGTCCCCCAGCCGGGAGCACACGGGGTTCGCCATGGACACGTGCGCCACGAGCCCCGAGCCGAAGAAGCTCTTCTCCCGCGCGAAGGTCCGGTCGATGAACTGGTCCACCACCACGAAGGTGCCAGGAGGGAGCTCCTCGCGCAGGCCGCCCACGGCGGACAGGGACAGGAGGTCCGTCACGCCGCAGCGCTTGAGCGCGTCGATGTTCGCCCGGAAGTTGATGTCGCTGGGCAGGAGGCGGTGGCCTCGGCCGTGGCGCGGTAGGAAGACGACGCGGGTTCCATCGAGCGTGCCCAGACACAGCTCGTCCGAGGGCTCGCCGAACGGCGAGGACACCTTCTTCCACGTCACGTCCTTCAGGCCATCCATCTGGTAGAGACCGCTACCGCCAATGATGCCGATGACAGGCTCACGTGCTTTGGACATGGCGCGCGAGCCTAGCAGTCTCGCCTCCCCGAGGCCGCCCACGGATTGACAGGCGTGTGCACGGCCTCATATTGAACCGCATGGTTGAACTTCTCGCGACGCGGCTCGACAACACGTTCCATGCGCTGGCGGATCCTACCCGTCGGGCCATGTTGAGGAGCTTGTCCGTCCAGGAGCGCAGCGTCGGGGAGCTGGCCGCGCCCTTCGAGATGTCGCTGGCCGCGGCGTCCAAGCACATCAAGGTGCTGGAGAAGGCGGGGCTGGTGCGGCGGGAGGTGAAGGGCCGCGTGCATGTCTGCCGATTGGAGGCGAAGCCCCTGTCGGACGTGCGGGAGTGGCTGCGTTTCTACGAACGGTTCTGGGGCGAGCGGGTCGACGCGCTGGAGGCGCTCCTTCGAGCGGAGGCGCCCGCCGCGCCTCGGGGAAAGGGGCGCTCGCGATGAGTCACGGTGGGGAGGATGGTTTCGGCACGGTGAGCGCGCCGGAGACGGTGCGCATCGAGCGTGTGCTCCCAGGTCCCGTGGAGCGGGTTTGGGAGTACCTCACGGATTCGGAGAAGCGGGGCAAGTGGCTCGCTGCGGGGGAGATGGAGCTGCGCGTGGGGGGCCGGGTCGAGCTGCGCTTCTTCCACTCCGGGCTCTCCCATGAGCCCGTGCCCGAGCGCTATGCGGTCATGCGGGATGGGCATGTCCACACCGGACGCGTCACGCGGTGTGAGCCGCCGTTCGTGCTGGCCTACACCTGGGCCGAGCAGACGGGGGCTCCCTCCGAGGTCACCTTCGAGCTGAGCGCGCGGGGTGAAGAGGTGCTGCTCGTGCTCACGCATCGCAGGCTGGTCACTCGTGCGGACCGGGTCAGCGTGGCCAGTGGGTGGGATGCGCATCTGGGGATTCTGGAGGATGTGCTCTCGGGGAGAGCGCCTCGGGGTTTCTGGTCCACGCATGCGCTGCGGGAGGCGGAATACGAGCGGCGGCTTCCTCGCGACTGAGGAGGGAGCGGGCGCATGGCTTCTCGCATCCCTGGGCGGGTGGCGGCGGCCACCTGTCGCTCGCGGGGAGAAGGCGCACCTTGCCGGAGAGGGGCAACCGACTCCGGGAGGCCGTCATGAAGGTCGAAGAAATCATGTCCGAGAACCCCGTCACCTGCCTGGTCGACACGGGCATCGAGCAGGCCGCGCGGTGGATGGTGGAGTGTGACTGCGGGGCCTTGCCCATCATCGATGTGGATAACAGGCCCATCGGCGTCATCACGGACCGGGACATCACCTGCCGCATCGTCGCGAAGGGGAAGGACCCCTCCATGAGCAACGTGCGCGATGCGATGTCCGCGCCCGCGGCTACGGTGTACCGGGACACGACGCTGGAAGACTGTCTGGAGTTGATGGAGCAGAACCAGGTGCGTCGGATGGTGGTGCTCGACGACGATGGGACGGTCTGCGGCATGGTGGCGCAGGCGGACCTGGTGAAGCAGCTCAGCGCGGAGGAGACCTCGGAGCTGATGCAGGAGCTCTCCGTGGATACGGCGGCGCCGTCACAGGTGCACTGAGGGCCAGAGGCCGCGCTGACTCACTCCTCCAGAGCATCAAAGCGAGTCAGCGCCCATTCGAACCGAGGGAAGCGCTGTGCGAGGTCGACCAACTGCCCTCGGAACTCCTCCGTCCGGTCGACGGGCTCCAGCATGAGCAGCGGAAGGTACTCGGCGGTGTCGAGGACAACAGCGAGGTCATCGCTCTTGCCCTCGGAGGCCATGCTCCTCGCCAGGACGAGGACGCCGTTGAGGGCCTCGAGCGCGCTTCGTTGCTTGGCATCCGCAATCACGCATGGCCTCCACCGACAGGACGGCACCCGGTGCTCGCCTCGACTCCTTGGGAGGACTCACTCCATCCTCTCTGGCTTCGAGTCTGGATGCTCCACACAGCCTTCGCGGTTTCCCTTGGCATCGCGACTCCTCGCTCATGCCCAGGACTCACGCTCCCGTCAGGGCGAACGCCGCCATGCGAAGGACTCGCTCCAGCCCCGAGCGCTCCAGCACATCGTTGTGCCCTGCTCCGGGCACCGTCTCCACGATGGCGCGCGGGAAGCGCGTCCCCAGCCTGCGCCCCAGCTCCACGGGGATGAGCGTGTCTTCCTCGCCGTGGATGATGAGCACCGGCAGGCCGATGTCCGGCGCCTTCGCGCTCGAGTCGAACCGGTCCCTCACCAACAGCGACGCGGGAAGAAAGGGCAACATTTCCCCCGCGACATCCGCGATGGAGGTGTAGGGCGCCACCAACATGATGCGCGCGCCGTGTCCCCTTCGTGCCATCTCCACCGCCACACCCGTGCCCAGGCTGCGGCCACTGAGCACCGTGAGCTCCGGCGGCACTCCCTGCGCCTTCAACACCGCGAGCGCCGCCTCCGCGGCTTCGTAGATGCCCTCCTCCGTGGGATGCCCGGGTGACGCGCCGTATCCCGGGTACTCGACGGCCATGAAGCCCAGCCCGCTCTGGTTCATCACCGCCCCCAGGTCGAGCTGGTTCAACAACTGCTCTCCATTCCCATGGAAATGCACCACCGTCGGCGCGCCCTTCGGCCCCGGCAGATGCAACAGGTCCACGAAGGACTCACCCGCCAGTGGCAATCGACGGAAGCCCTCCGATGCGGGCAATGGCACCGGTGCCTTCGGCGCCGGATAGAGCAAGGAGCGCTGGAACACGAACGCCACCAGGCACAGGCCGAGGTAGGCGATGGCGAATATGGAGAACAGGACGGTGAGCATGCGGCGGAGACGGGGCATGGCCCTTCCCAGTCTGCCTCATCCGCACCCTCGCGCGCCTCAGGGCGACTCAATCTCCATGCGGTAGCCCACACCGCGCACCGTCTGGATGGCGAAACGTGACGCGCTCGTCCACCCGAGCTTCTTCTTCAAGCTGGAGACGAAGTTGTCCACCGTGTGCGGGTCCACGACGACATCTCGCCCCCACACCGCATCCAGGATGTCGTCCCGGCGCAGCACCCGCTCACGCTCCCGCACCAGGAACGCCAGCAGGTCGAACTCCGTGCGCGTCAGCTCCACCTGCGCCCCCTCGGGCGACTCCACCTTGCGGCGGTCCAGGTCCACGCGATAGCCCCCGAAGCGCAGCTGCTTCGCTGGAGCACTCGCCCCCGAGCGACGCACCAGCGCCCCCACCCGCGCGAGCAGCTCTCGCAGCCGGTAGGGCTTGCCCAGGTAGTCCTGCGCCCCCACCTCGAAGCCCCGCACGATGTCGTCCTCCAGCGTGCGCGCGGTGAGCATCAACACCGGCGAGGCATTGCCTTCGTCCCGCAGCGCCTTGCACAGCGAGTAGCCATCCCCGTCCGGCAGCATGACGTCCAGGATGATGAGCTGGAAGGTGCGACCGGCCAGGTGCTCGCGGGCCTCGCGCACCGTGGCGGCCTCCTCCACCGCGTAGCCTCCCTGGTGCTCCAGGCTGTCGCGCAGCGCGAGCCGCAGGTTCGGGTCGTCCTCCACGAGAAGAATCGTCGGCTGGGTCGAGGTCATGTCGTCGCGGTCGGGGGAAAAGAGAGCTCGAAAGTCGTGCCCTCGGAACTCGAGGCCACCACACGAAGGTCGCCGCCGTGAAGGCGCATGATGCGGCGGCACAGCGCCAGGCCCAGGCCACTCCCTGGGACTTCACGCCCCTGGCCCTGCAAGCGGACGAACTCGCCGAAGACCCGCTCCCAGTCCTTCGGAGGGATGCCCACGCCGTTGTCCGAGAAGCGAACCCGCCCTCCCGGCAGCGCCTCCACGCGCAGGCGCACGGGGTTGCGCGTGTTGTACGCACAGGCATTGCGCGCGAGGTTGGACAGCAGCAGGCGCAAGAGGTGGGCATCGGCGCGCAGGGACAGCTCGCCCACCGCCACCTCCCACTCCACGGGGACCTTGGACCAACCCTCCAAGTCCCTCCGCAGCAGCGACACCAGCTCCTCCAGCCGCACCGGCTCCAGCCGAGGCACCCATCGCCCTTTGTCGATGCGGTTGAACGACAGCAGGTTCTCCACCAGGAAACCCAGCCCATCCGCCTCACGGACGATGCGCGACGGGTAATCCCGCGCATCCGTCCCCTCCGCGAGCCGCCACTCCAGCGTCTCCGCCAGCAAGCGGATGGAGGCCAGCGGCGTGCGCAGCTCGTGCGACACCGTGGCCACGAAGTCACTCTTCAGTTCCAGGAAGCGGTACTTGCGATGCTGCGCGAGGAACGCGAGCACGGCGATGCCCAGCGCCAGCCCCGCGCACACCACCACCATGCCCGTCTTCAACCGGTAGCGTCGCTGCAGCGCCGTCTCCGCCTTCGCCCACTCCGGCGTCACCACCGACAGCGGCAGCGCGTCCAGCGAGAGCACGGCCGCGTCCCCCAACAACCCCACCGTCCCCTCCGCGTCCAGCAACCCGCGCTCACGCATCTCCTTCGTGAGCGACTCCAGGAGCGCCCCCGCGTCCACCGCCACACCGCGCACCTGATTGCCACCCCGCGGCTCCAGGTACCACCCCGCACGCACCAGTACCGGGCCGGGGAGCACCTCGGGCAGCGGCAGCGGACTTACGGCCAGCTCGCGAGCGCGCGACACGAAGTCGTCCACCGGCGCCCCCACCTTCGCGGAGAGCGCCGCCACCCGCTCGAGCAGGAACTGGAAGTCCCCGGGCGTGAAGCGCGAGCGCCTCGACAACAGCAGGCGCTGGAGTCCCTCCAGCCGCCCACCCTTCCCGTCCGCCAGGCCATCGCGCACCAGGGCCTGCATCAACTGCGGCACCGGGTCGCCTCGCTCCGCCAGCGCCTCCAACACCACGAGGAAGCCCGGCACATCCCGCGTCGAGGCCAGCACGTATTGCGAGCGGTGCTGGAGCAGCGCCATCAGCGCCACCGTGGACGCACGACGGTCGCCTCGCGTGAGCGCCGTCTCCACCGCGCGCGTCCGCACGAGCCGCTCCGCCCACGGGTCCTCCTGGTCGTCCGCCACCTCCGTCCCCGCGCGCAGCCGCGCATAGCGCTCGCTGGCGGGAGCCATCTCCCCCGTGTCATGCAGCGCGAGCCGAGGCAGCACCTGCCCACCGCGCTCGCGCAGATAGAGCCCCGGAGCCGGAGCCAGCGGGTCCGTCACGGCCGCCTCGAGCGAGGGCTTCGCGGCCTCCAACCTGTCCCGCAGCGACTGCGCCAGCGACGCCCGCGCGTATTGCTCCAGCGCCTCGCGCCGTGACTCCAGCGAGCGCCGGGCATCGTCACGCTCGGTGGCGAAGATGCGATGGAGAGAGCCCAGGCCCCACGCCAGGCCGATGAGGCCCAGGAGGAGCGCGACGAGCATGGGCAGCAACCGGCGGAGCATGAGCGCGGTTACTTTCCGGGGACAGGCGACGCGTCGGGGTCCAGGTTGGACAAGGAGCCCTCGCGGTCCTTGCGCTGGTCCAGCGACCCGGCCTTCTTGATGAGCGCCCCCAGTTCCACCACGTCGGGACGGCCCGTCAGCGGCGCGCCGATGTCCTGCCACAGCGCATGCAGCCGCGCCCAGTCGAGCGACCGCGTCCAGTGAGAACCCCGCAGCTTCTCCGCGAAGGCCGCGGCCACGAAGGCCAGGCGCGACTCCGGGGCCGCTCGCGCGCTCGACGAGCGCAGAGTGCTCGACGGCAGGTACTTGTACGCGCGGCGCCAGCTCGTGTTCTCGCCCACCTCGTAGAGCACACGCGCGGTGGCGAAGGAGATGCCAGGGCCAATCAGCTTCACTTCGTAGATGGCCGTCACGGACGCACCCGCCTTCATCGGCACGGCCTCCGGCTCCGCGTCATCATCGAGCGGCTCCGGCGTGGCGGACGTCTGCTCGTACCCCACCAGCCGATAGCGGGCGACCACCCTCCGGTCGAACTCCACCTGCATGCCCACATCGCTGAAGTCCTCGAGGGAGTGCAGGCTCACTCGCACGAAGTGGTAGCCCTTGCGGCTGGGCGAGGGATATCCCTCCACGTGGAGCTTGAACGGGCCCACGAGCTCCCCGGGCTCGCCCAGGTCGAAGCTGTTGACGAAGTCCTCCACTCGCACGGACTCCTCGGGAGGCAGCGTGTCGCGAGCCAGGTAGCCCTTCGTCAGCACGTACGACGCGGTGCTGACCCGCAGCGGATACGTGGAGATGCGCTCCTCCTCCGTGTCGATGGTCGGATTGACGCCGAAGCCTCGCGGGTCCAAGTCCCTCAGCAGCTTGCTCCCAGGAGCCAGCATGAGGGAGTTCGCAACACTGGGAGAGGGTGACGACTCCTGCGGCAACACCCACGGCGGAGCCCTGTCTCGAATGTCTCCACTCCGAGCCGACGCCATCCACGCGACGCCATCCGACTCCCAGCGCTGCGGTGGAGCCAATGGCGCCAGTGGCGAGAACGCGTGCGCCGGCGCGGTGCTCACCGCCCCCGTCCCCACCGACACCAGCTCCACCTTCAGGGCGAGCGCCTGCCCGGCCTCCACTCGCACGTCCGTGCGGATGACCGACTGGAAGGACTCCTTTTCGAAGCGCAGCGTGTAGCGGCCCGCGGGAAGCGCGGTGAGGGCGAAGTGCCCTCGCGCATCCGTCACCGCGCCGCGCGGCACCGGGAGCACCGGCGACTGAGCGGAGACCTTCACCCCCTCCAGCGGCTGCTGCCCGGGTGCCTGGAGGACGGCGCCCGACACGGAACCCTCTTGTGCCCACGCCGAGGAGGCGAGGCACAGGAGGACTCCGCACAGGTATCGCAGGAAAGCGGTCTTCATCGTGGAACCAGCGGCATGGGCACCCGGCGGGCTTCGCCTTGAAGCAGGCACAGCGTGCCGCAGCCGGGGCCTCGCATCATCATGGTTCCGTCATCATGGGGTCTTCGTCGAGGCGAAGGGCACATCCAGCACCGGCCGCGTCTTGGCGTCCGGCAGGTCGTAGTGCCACCACTCCATGCGGTTGGGGACGAAGCCCGCCCCCTCCATCGCCTCGCGGAGAATCTCGCGGTGCTTGCGCGAGGCCTCGGTGCCTCCCGCGTAGCCGTGGTGCGCCTCGGGCGTGAAGGTGTCGAAGGGCGTGGGCATCTCGACCTCCTTCCCCTCCAGCGTCACCAGCGTCAGGTCCACCGCGCCGCCCCGGTTGTGGTTGGAGCCCTTGCGAGGGTCCGCCACGTAGCCGGGCACGGGCATGATCTTCCACATCTCCCACTGCACCGCGCGCGGGCGATAGCAGTCGTAGACCTTCAGCCGGTAGCCCTGGGGCCGCAGCACCTCCGCCGCCGCCTTCAGCTTGCTCGCGGACTCCGGCAGCAGCAGGCAGCGCGCCGAGTCCGGGTACACCTTCTTCTTCAAGAAGTTGTCCGCCGTCGCGTAGCGGAGGTCCAGCGCCAGGTCCTCGACCACGGAGGTCGCATCGACCAGCGGCGCGATATCCCCCGCCTTCCGCGCCTTCGCGGGCTTGCTCTTCGCGGTGCTCGGAGCCTCGGCCAGCGCCGAGGTCCCCATGCACAGCCCCAGCACCCAGACCCACCGCCGCGCGCTCATCCTCGGGCCCCCGCCGCGTAGTGCGTCGGGTCCGGGACGCCCGCTTCCTCGAAGCCCTTCTTGCGCAGCATGCAGCTGTCGCAGCGCCCGCAGGCACCGCCCTGCTCATCCGGGTCGTAGCAGGAGTGCGTCATGCCGTAGTCCACGCCCAGACGCGTGCCCTCGCGGATGATGTCCGCCTTCGACATCCCCGACAGCGGCGCGTGCACGGTGAAGCGCGCACCCTCCGCGCCCGCCTTCGTCGCCAGGTTCGCCATCGCCTCGAACGAGCGGATGAACTCCGGCCGGCAGTCCGGATAGCCGCTGTAGTCCACCGCGTTGACGCCGATGTAGAGGTCCGTGGCCTCCACCACCTCCGCCAGGCCCAGGGCCAGCGAGAGGAACAGCGCGTTGCGCGCGGGCACGTACGTCACGGGGACACCGTGGCTCATCTCATCCGCCGGGCGGTCCTTGGGCACGTCGATGTCCGCGGTGAGCGCCGAGCCGCCAATCTGCCGCAGGTCGATGCCCACCACGCGGAAGTCCTTCACGCCCAGGGCCCGAGCGACTTCACGCGCCTTCTCCAGCTCCACCGAGTGACGCTGGCCATAGGACACCGCCAGGCACACCGGCTCGAAGCCCTGGGCCTTCGCCATGGCCACACACGTCGTCGAGTCCAGGCCACCCGAGAACAACACCACCGCTCGCTTCGTCATCAGTCCCTCCGCACTCCCTGCACCTTGTACGCCGTCTTGCACGTGCTGGGAGTACACGTGCAGGGGCCCGGAAGGAAGACGTCCGTCAGCGAGCCACACGCCATCGCCACGTCGTAGCCGTTCTCCGTGGGCCCCGGCGGGCTGCCGTCCGGCGTGCCTCCGTCGAAGCGCAGGCAATCCCGGTTCAGCTCCCGCGACTGGCTGTCGCTGAAGAGCGTCACCTTGAGCGTCTCTTCAATCTTCGAGTCCTTGCAGTCCGTGCCGCACGAGGCGCGGGGCGCGGTGGCGCTCAGCGTCGAGTCCACCGTCTGCCCTTCGTACTTCGCGTCCCGGTTGAAGCCCTGGACGGTGAACCAGCCCACGCCCCCGTCTTCGTTCTTGGAGAACGTGCCCTCGAAGCGGAACACCCCCGCGTCGTCGAGCTGCGCGAACTCCGGCATGGACGCATCACAGGTGGTGCCCGCCGGGTCGAGGCGGGCCTCGAACTGGAAGGTGCCCATGAGCTGGTTGCCCGGGTACACGGGGTCCGAGATGCAAGCCACCGCCGTCACGACGGCGGCGGCGGGGAGGACAGAGAGGGCGAGGTGCTTCAGGCGCATACGGCGCGAAAGGCTACACGGCTACCCGGCGTCGAGCACGGAAAGGGCCACGGCCCGGAAGGCGCCTCCGCGAGCGAGCACCGCGCCCACATCCACCCGCGCCGGGTCACTCCCACGCACCTCGGCGTCCAGCCGCGCCAGGACCCGCCCCGCCGCGAGCGACGCGGGCACCGCCTGGAAGGCCGCCACCGCGGCGGTCTCGAAACCGGACACCTCACCAGGACGCGAGAGCTTCACGCCGGACTCACCCAGCGCCAGGGCCAGCGCGCACAGGTAGCCCAGCTCCACCGCGCCGAAGCACGAGAGGGCACCGGCGCCCAGCACCAGGTCCTCGGCGCTGGCCAGGTATGCCTCGACGCCACCGACGGGGTCCACGTTCACCCGAAGCCCGCTCGCCCCCAGCGACGAGAGCAACGGGCGCAGCGCGGCGAACAGTCGCGGGAAGCGCTCGGCCGTCACCTGCAGCGCGTTGGCGGGGAGCGGATGGTGGAAACCCACGGGTACCGGCAGCGGCGAGAGGTGAGCCGCCATCGCCGGCGCCGTGCTGGACGAGAGCGCGGCGCCCACGCCATCCGCGCGCTCGGCGGACTCCACGCGCCCGAGGAGCCGCAGCGCCTCCGCGAAGAGCGTCCAGCCATCCACGTCCAGCGGCGAAGCGCGCAGCAGCTCCGGCCACACCCTCACGGCGAACGGCGCGCCCTCGGGCACGGGAGAGAGGCGCTCGCAGGACAGGCGGAGTCCCTCCGTGGACAGGACCCCCGCGTCGAAGAGCCGCTCGGCGAGCCTCGCCGCGGGAGACACGAGCTGCGCGTCCAGGTAGCCGCGCAGGATGGACTCCAGCACCACCGGCTCGTCGGTGAGCCGCTCGCGCAGGGCCAGGGCCTCGCCGGTGAGGCCACGCTGCTCCGCCAATCTCGCGCGGCGGGCCAGGCGCTCCTCGGTCTCCGGCAGCGCCTCCAACTGCGCGACGGCGTCGGCCACCTGGCCCAGCGCCTCGTAGGCATCCGCCAGTCGCTCGCGATGGGGGGACGCGGCGTCCGGGCCTTCCTCCACCGTCAGCCGCTCGGCGAGCGACACGAACTCGGCGGGCTGCCGCAGCTCGTCCACCAGCGCCAGCAGGTTGCGCAGCGCGGGCATGCAGGAGGCATCCGCGGCCAGCGCGCGCTCGAAGGCCGCGCGGGCCTCTTCCGGCTTGTCCACCGGGCTGAGCAGCAGCTCGCCCTGCTCCAGGTGCAGCGTGGCGAGGACTCGCGAGTCCTCCTCCTCGTCGATGAGGCTCGACAGCGTGCGCACGGCGGCCTCGAAGCGGCCCAGCCCCAGCTCCAGGGTGTGACGCTCGCGCAGCAACGACGCGCGGCGCGACGTCCACCCTTCCGCCGCCATGGCCAGGGCTTCCACGCGCGCCGCATCCGGCAGGGCGCGGACGCGCTGGAGCACGGCCTCCGCGAGCCCCTCGGGGAGCTTCTCGAGCCCCGGCAGCAGCAGCGTGAGCCGCGCGGCGAAGGAGGCGTCGGAGGACAGCTCGTCCAGGGCGCGCAGTCGCGGGAGCAGCGAGGCCCCCGAGGAGCGAAGCACCTCGTCGCGCAGCGCCACGGCGAACGCCAGGTCCCGTGGGGCGGACAGGGCCGCGAGCTCCAACAGGCCCTCCGCGTCCTCCTCCGCGCGCAGTCCATCCGCGAGCGCGGAGGCATGGGCGGTGTCCGCGTCCGGGTTGGCCGCCAGCGCCCACAGCGCCTCGCGAGTGCGCGCGGCATCCCCGGCCTGCGCGGCCATGGCCAGCGCGTCCGTCAGCTCACCCGCGGCCATCGCGGGCACGAAGCCCACTTCGAGCGCCCGCGTGAAGGCGCCCAGCCGGCCGAAGCGCTCCGCCAGCTCCGAGGGAGCGAGCATGTCCGGCGCCTCGGTGGCGATGCGCTCGATGACCTCCAGCGCGTCGCCGGGGGCACCCGCCTTCTCCCAGAGGTCGGCCGCCTCCAGCAGCAGCGGCGGACGCTCCTCCGGCGAGGCCAGCCGCGCCGCATGCAGCAGCGACTGCGCGGCCCGGGGCGCGTCACCCGAGGCGCGGTACAGGTGGGCGACCCGCAGCGAGGCGTCCACATCCGGCTCGGTCGCCGCCGCGGCCTTCGCCGCCTTCAGCGCGTCCGGCAGACGGCCCGCGCTCTCGAAGTCCTTCGCGGCGGACAGCAGGAGCACCAGCCGCTCGCGGCCCGTGCTCAGCTCCGCGCGGGCCACCCGGACCTCGGCGCGGCGTGAGGGCCCGTCGCTCGACAGCTTCTCCAGCTCCTCGAGCGCGACGGCGTAGCCGGCCCCCGAGGTGCCGCGCTCCACCACTGCCTCCAGCACCTCGCGAGCCCGCGAGGACTGGTCCGCCTCGCGCAGCAGCGCGGCCAGCTCCAGCCGCGACAGGGCCGCCTCGTCCGCATCCTCCAGACGCGGCACCAACTGCTCCAGCGCGTCGCGCAGCCGCGCGGTCTCCTTCCGCTCGCGCAGGCCCGTCACCAGGGCCTTGAGCGCGGTGACGTCCTCGGGCGCGGCCTCCGCCGCGCGCTGCGTGAGGTCCCAGGCCGCGTCCAGGTCGGCGAGCGACTCCGCGGCCACCGTCGCGGCGGCCAAGAGCAGCTCCGCGGCGCGAGAGCCTCCCGCGGCCTCCGCGCCGGACTCGTACACCGCCAGCAGGTCTCCATGGCGGCCCATCGCACGCAGGCCCGCCACCGCGCGGTCGATGACCGAGGCATCCGCGGGCCGCAGCTTCGCCAACGGCAAGAGCGCGTCGATGGCGTCCTTCGGGTCGTCGAAGAGGTCCGCCGCGCGGCGGTACAGCACCTCCGCCGTCGCCGAGTCCTCGGCCCTGCGCGCGAGCTGCAACGAAGCGCGGTACAGGCCCGGCGCGTTGCCCGTGCGCGAGTGGACCTCCGCCAGCAGCGACAGCGCCTCGCGTCCGCGCTCGCTGTCCGGCTCCAGCGCCACCACCGACTCGAAGGCGTCCGCCGCGTCGTGGTACGCGTTCGCGCCCAGCGAGGCATGGCCCAGTCGCAGCCACGTCCGCGTGCGCACGGCCAGGGGCAGCGCGTCTCCACCGGCCGACAGCAGGCGCCGGTCATACGGGCGCGCGGCGGCGGGGCCTCCACTCCGGGCGGCCAGCTCCGCTCGCGCGGACAGCGCCTCCACGTCCTGGCCCGCGTGAGACAGGTACGCGTCGAAGGCCTCCGCGGCCAGCAGCGCCTCGCCCGCGTCGAGCAGGCGGGTGGCTCGCTCACGCCACAGCGGCAGCGCGTCCTCGGGCGGCAGGGCGGCGGCGCGCTGGGCCAGCAGCTCCGACAACCGGCGCACGTCTCCGGCCGCGCGCTCGCGCACGCGCTCGAAGGCCTCCGCGCTCGCGGGGCTCAGCTCGAAGGCGCGGTCCTCGCACAGCAGCGCGCGCTCCCGGGCACCAGCGGCGAGGAAGGCTCGCGCGGCCGCCAGGTAGCTGTCCGCCGCGTCCACGTCCTTCTGGCGCTGGGCCCGGCGCAGCATCAGCTCCGCCAGCGACTGCGGGTCCCCCGTCTCCTCCAGGAAGTCCCGGTGACGGGTGAAGACGGGCTCGCGGAAGGGGTCGGCCTCCAGCAGCACCGCGTCGAACTCGGCGGCGTCCGCGTGCCGCTTCACCTCGTGCAGCAGCTCCGCGGCCTGCGCGGTGAGGTCCAGGTCGTCGGGCCGTGCGGAGCGCGCGGCGATGAAGGCCGCTGCCGCGGCGTCCGGACGTCCCGCCCTGTCGCGATAGAGTACGGCCGCGCGCTGCAACAGCTCCGCGCGACGCTCGTTGTCCGCCTCGCTCTCGGCACACTCCTCGTACCAGGCGGCCAGCTCCGCGAGACGGCCGTCGCGCTCCAGCAGCCGGGCCAGCAGCGCTTCGGCCTCGTCGAGCGAGCGGTCCTGTCGCAGCGCTCCGCGCAGGAAGCGCTCCGCCTCCTCCACGTCGGAGAGCACGCCCAGGTGCAGCTTCGCCAGCCGCAGCCGCAGCGAGGCCGCCTCCTTCGCGTCCTCCAGCAGCGGCAGCGCGCGCTCCAGCCAGAGCGCCTCCGCCTCGGCGTCGTCCCGGCGCTCGGCGAGCGCGGCACCCAACCTCGCGGTGCCCAGGTCCTCCGCCAACGAGAACGCCCGGTCCAGCGCGCTCTCCGCCGCTGGCAGGTCCAGCTTCACGTCGCGCAGCAGCTCCGCGCGCCGACGCTCGCACGCGGCGGCCTCCGGGGCGCGGCCGCGCGACTGCAACAGGTCTCGCGCGTCCGCCAGCGCCCGCAGCGCATCGTCCGCGCGTCCGGTGTTCTCCGCGAGCCGGGCCTCTTCCTCGTAGGCGGCCAGCGTCCCGGTCACGTCGCCCATCTGGAGGCTCAGCGCGGACACCTGGCGCAGCTCCGTGAGCAGCTCCAGCGAGCGTCCCGTCTCGCGGTAGAGCGCCGCGAGCTGGAGGCGCAGCGGCAGCGGGGACGACGCCATCTCCGCGGCGCGGGTCAGCAGCAAGGCCGCGACACCCGCGTCGGCGAGCGAGGCCCGCGCCTTCTCCGCGAGCACCACCAGCCGTCGCACCGTGTCGTCGGAAGGCGCCAGTGCACGCGCGTGGGTGACCCGCACCTCGAACGCGCCGCGCGGGTCGTCCTTCTCCAGCAGCGCGGAGAGCCGCTGCACGGCGGGCTCGCTCAGCGGACGCTCGACGAGCAGCTTCCGGTACGCGCTCACCGCGCGCTTCGTCTCGCCCGCGCTCTCCGCCAGGTCGCCCAGCCGCAGCCACGTCGACTCGGCCGCGTCGGGCGTCGCCGCGAAGTCCACCGTCGCGGCCAGCGTCTCCTGGAGCGGGAGCGCTTCCACCACCGCGCCTCGCAGGTAGAGCAGCTCGGCCAGCGAGGCCAGCTCCTCGCCCCGCGCGGGAACCAGGGCGTGCGCCTTGCGCGCCAGCTTCAGCGCGCGGTCCAGGTCCTGAGCGTCACGCGCATGCGCCGCGCCCTCGCGCAGCAGCGCGGCGGCCTCGGTCGTCCCGGCGCTCTCGGCGGCGGTCTCCAAGAGGGCCGCGGCCTCACGCAGCTCGCCGCGTCCCGCCACCAGCGACACCAACTGGCGCCGCGCCTGCGCATCGCCCGGGGCGAAGCGCAGGGCCTGCCGCAGCGCGGCCTCGGCGGGAGCGGGCTGGCCCAGCCGCTCCAGATAGAGCGACGCCAGCTCCGAGTACATCCGCGCGGACTCCGCGGCGCCCGCGTGAGGGGCCTCCGCGGAGAGCAGCTCCGCCAACGCGGCCCAGTCCTCCAGCGAGCGCAGGGCGCGCTGCAAGGACGCGGTGGCCTTCGCATGACGAGGCGCCAGCGCCAGCGCGGCCTCCAGGCTCTCGCGCACCTCCGCGAGCTTCCCGGCCGCCTCCAGCAACGAAGCCCGAGCGAGCAGCGCCTCCACGCGGCGGGGCGTGGGGCCCTGGCGCGCGGCCTCGGCGAGCGCGGCGGCCTCCTCGTCCGGACGCTCATCGCGACGCGCGAGGTCCGCCAGGGCGAAGAACGCATCGCAGCGCTCCGTCTCCGACGGCTCCAAGCCCACGGCCACGGTCAGCGCCTCGCGCGCCAGCTCTCGCGAGTCCTTCTCCGTCAGCACGCCGGCCAGCGCGAGCAGCCGCTCCCGGGCCCGCGTCGATAGCCGGGCATCCGCGCCCACCGCGCGACGCCACACCTCCAGCTCACCCGCGTCGTCCTGCGACTCGCGCGCCAGCTCCGCCAGCGCGAGCAGCAGCGGCGCGGGACGACGCGCCAGGCTCGCGGCCTCGGAGAAGTCATCGCGCGCGGCCGGAGTCCGACCGGAGGCGCGGTGCAGCACGGCGCGACGCGCGAGCAACTCCGCGCGGTCCTCCCCCGTCGAGGACGCCACGAGCGCGCCCAGCAGCTCCAGACGCTCGGCCTCCTCGTCGGCGGAGCCCGTGCCCGGAGGCGGCAGCAGGTCGAGCAGCGCTTGCGCCGCCCAGGTGTCGTGCGGCTCCTCCAGCCTCAAGCTGCGCAGCGAGTCCACCGCCGCGCCCGCGCGTCCCAGGCCCAGCGACAGCTCCGCCAGCTCGCGCCGCGCCGCGCGCCGAGGCTCCCCCGACAGCCGGGGCCACAGCTCCACCAGCAGGTCCGCCAGGGCCTCGCGTGCGCCCGCCTTGCGGTGCAGGTTGGCCAGCTCCACGCGGGCGTCCAGGTCCTCCGGGACGCGGATGCAGTACTCGGCCAGCAGTCGGCGCGCGGAGTCCGTCCGGCCCGCGCGCACGGCGGCGCTCGCGGCCTTGCGCGTGAGCGCCACCCGCTCCGCTTCCCGAGGCGCGTCCGCGTCCACGGGAGGAAGCGCCAGCACCGCCTCGAAGTCCTCCAGCGCCGCGCGGGCATCCGTCGGCAGGCGCAGCTCACCGCGCCGCTGCCGCGCGGGCGCGAAGGTCGCATCGCGCTCCAGCGACTCGGCGAGGAACACCTCCTCGCGGCTGGTGCCCGCCGCCAACAACGACGCGCGGAAGAGCAGCTTCGCGCCAGCGCGGGCCTCGGGCACGAGCGCGGCCCGGCGCGCGTACAGCCTCGCGGCCTCCAGCTTCTCGCCCCGCTCCAGCTCCAGCTCGGCCAGCGACTCCAACACCTCGGCGGCCAGCGGCCCCTGGGGACTCGCCTCCAGCGCGGCCGACAATCGCAGCAGCGCCGCGGACTTCTCGCCCCGCTCCAGGAGCGCACGGGCGCTCTGGAGGAACAGGGGCGCGGCCTCCTCGGCGCGCTCCGCGCCCATCAGCGCCTGCGCGCGGCCCGCCCACAGCTCGGCCAGGGCCTGCGTCTCGCCCGCCTCGGTGTAGAGCGACTCCAGCCGCGAGGCCAGCGCATCGTCGAGGCGGCGAAGCGGCAGCGCCTGCGCATACGCGGCGATGGCGCCCTCGCGGTCTCCGAGCATCTCGCACGCGCGACCCAGCCGGGCGCGCACGTCCGCCAGCTTCTCCGGCGCGGCGGTGCGAGGCAGCGTCGACAGCAGCGACTCCAGCGCCTTGCGCGCGTGCTCCGGGCGCTCGCAGCGCAGGGACAGGTCCGCCAGGTCCAGCAGCACCGCGGAGTCCGGCGCCATCCGCGCCGCCTTCTCCAGCGCCACCAGCGCGTCACCCACCCGACCCAGACGGGCCTCCAACACGCCCGCCAATTCGCGCAGCGCCGCCGCCGCGAGGCGCTTGTCGCCCTGCGCCTCCGCCACCCGCGCGCGCTCCTCCAGCGCGACGGCGAGCCCGGCCATGTCCGCGCGCTTGCGCTGCAAGGCACACAGCTCGCCCAACGCGGGCAGGTCATCCGGCTCCGCGCGCAGCACCTCCTGGAGGGAGTGCACCGCCAGGTCCAGGTCGAAGGCCAGGTCGCGCGCGGCCACCGCGAGGCGGCGGTACTTCTGCGCGCGCTCCTTCACGTCCTGCGCCAGCCGCGCCAGCGCGGACAGGCACCGCGTCAGCAGCGGACCGGCACGCCGAGCCTCGGCCAGGGCGAGGAGGGACTCCAGCGCGGGCCGATGGTCCGCGTCCGCCTCCAGCGCGAGCAGCAACAGCCGCTCCGCCTTCTCCGGCTGCTGGAGCCGTCCACGGAACAGCTCTCCCGCCTCCGCCCAGGACGCGGCCCTCTTGGCGGGCTCCTCCTGGAGCGCGGCGGACTTCTCCAGCGCATCGGCCAGCTCCAGCGCCTTCCCGGTGATGCGGAAGTACGGAACCAGCTCCTCCAACGCCACCGCGTCGCGCGGGTCCAGCGCCAGCGCGGACTCCAGGTGCTCACGCGCCCGAGCCGGGTCCCCCAACCGCGAGCGGTACAGCCGAGCCAGGGCGTGGTGGCTGGAGTGCGCGGCGCGGCGAATCCCTTCCGAGCGCGGAGCGGGCCCCGCCAGCTCCAGCGCCTGCTGGTAGCCCGCGAGCGCCTCCTGCAACCGGCCCAGTCCCTCCGCCACACGCGCGGCGGCGAACAGCGGCTCGGGCTCACCCGGCAGCAGCGACACCGCCTCGCGGTAGCGAAGCAGCGCGTTCTCCGCCTGCTTCAGGCCTTCTTCCCACACGCGGCCGGCCATCAGGTCGGCGTGGCCCACCCGGTCCAGCTCGTGCCGGGCCATCGACACTTCGCGCAGGCGGTCCAACGCCTTCAGCGCGCGGAGGTGCTCACCGCCGCGATGGCACAGCTCGCCCAGGAGCAGCAGCGCATCCGGCTGGTCCGGCGACAACCGCAGCGCCGCCTCGCAGTGTAGGCGCGCTCCCGCGATGTCGTCCTCCGTCTGCGCGCACAGCCGCGCCAGATGCACATGCGCATCCGCCGCCTCATGCGGGTCCCTCGCGAGCGCCGCCAACCGGCGATAGGCGCGCACCGCCCCCGCCCTGTCGCGCGCCTGGTCCGACGCACGCGCCAGCGCCTTCAGCGAAGGCAGGTGGTCCGGCTTGAGTCCCAGCAGCTCGTGCAGCGCCTTCACCGCCACTTGCGGCGCGGTGTCGCGAGAGCAGCGCGCGGCGGCCTCGGCGGAGAAGAACGCCGCGGCCTCCTCCGACGTGCGACGCGCCAGCGCGCACAGCGCCAGGTAGCGCTCCGCCGCGCGGGCACCCTCGCCGCGACGCTCACGCACCACCGCCTCGCCCCACAGCGCCGCGGGGCTCCGGTCGCGCCTGCGCTGGAGCGTGGCGGCCACATCCAACGCCAGCTCATGCGCCTGCGGGTCCGCCACCAGCAGCGACAACAGCCGCTCCGCGGCGAACGGATGCGCGTCCTGCGCGTCCCCCGCCTGGAGGTACAGCCGCCGAGCCTCCGCCAGCCTGCCTTGAGCGACGAGCGACTCCGCGTCCGCGAAGGCCCGCGCGCCCTCCAACGTCAGCAGCAGCTCCTCATCCGGAGGCGACGGCGGAGGCAGGCCTCCCGCGGCGAAGCGCAGACGGAGCCCCGTGCTGGAGACCTCCGCCGCGGACAGGCGCGCGGTGTCCAGCGACGGCATCTTGTAGCCCCGGCTCACCGCCGCGAGCTGACACAGCGCCGGCAGCACGCGCGTGCTGAAGCCCGTGGCACCGCGGGCCTCCACATCCGGAACCAGCGCCAGTGCACCCACCGCGGCGGACAGCAGCCCCGGCACCTGCACCGACGGCGTGGAGGAAAACCCGTAGAGCCGCACGTCGTACAAGTAGACGGCGAGCTTCTCGCCATCCGCGTCGAAGGCGACCTTGAACGTGAAGGGCGTGCGCTCCGGCGCGGGCAGGCGGCCCTGTCCCTCCAGGTAGCCCGGACGGAAGTGCAGCCGCACCTCCTCGAGCCCCGCCAGACGTCCCGCCAGCTCCGCCACCCGCCGTGTCACCAGGTCCGCGTCGACGGACAGCTCCAGGAAACCGAAGTGCAGCTTCTTGCGCTGATAACGCGTAGCCCCCGCACTGACGTTGAAGGGGAAGCTGACGTCCGGAATCTGGAGCGCGAAGTCGGAGATGCGCAGCCCCGGCATCACCTCCAGCGCGGGGAACCCCACGAAGGCCCTGCGGTCCAGCAGGCGCAGCTCGGGCGCGGCGGCGCGCGCATCGGGCGCCACGGTGGGCTTGGGGGAGTCACTCTCGTTGGCCATCGCGGGAGCCCGGACGCTACCACGGGGTCCAAGCCCCCGAAATTTATGACAATCCCTCGCCCGGACAGCAGGCAGCGGGGCGGCGAGGCCCCAGGGGCACCCTCAGATGTTCGTCATGCGCGCCGGACGGAGTTCGGACAAGATGCGCCCGGCGTGCTGGCTCCCGACTCTCTCGTCCTCGACGGTCGCTTCCGGGTCCTCCGTCCGTTGGGCTCGGGCGGCATGGGGGAAGTGTACCTGGGTGAACAGGTCTCCTTGGGCCGCAAGGTGGCCATCAAGGTCCTTCACCATGACCTCAACGCCCAGCCCGGCATGGCCGAGCGCTTCAAGCGCGAGGCCCGCCTCCTCTCCGCCGTCGAGCACCCCGCCGTGGTGCGCATCGTCGACTTCGGTGAGTCCGGCGACCACGCGTGTCTGGTGATGGAGTTCGTGGAGGGCGAGAGCCTCTTCGACGTCCTCGCCCAAGGCCCCATGGCCCCGGGGCGCGCGCTGCCGCTGCTGCACCAGCTGGCCGAGGGCCTCGCCGCCATCCACGACAAGGGCATCATCCACCGGGACCTGAAGCCGGAGAACGTCTTCATCTCCCCGGGCGCGAGAGGTGAGCAGGCCCGCCTCCTGGACTTCGGCATCGCGCGCCTGGTGGAGCCGGACGCGCAGAGCAACGTCAGCCAGGTGGGCGTGGTGCTCGGCACCCCGGAGTACCTGTCACCGGAGCAGGCGGTGGGCGCGAAGGTGGACACGCGCAGCGACCTCTACACCTTCGGGGTGTTGATCTACCGCGTGCTCGCCGGCCGCCTTCCCTTCGATGGGCCCCAGGCGCGCCACTTCCTCGCGCAGCATGCCTCGCACGCCCCGCTGCCGCTGGACCGGGCCGCGCCGTCGCTGTCGCGCTACATCGGCCTGCTGTCGCTGGTGATGCGGCTGCTCGAGAAGAACCCGACGAAGCGGCCGCAGAACGCGCACGAGCTCGCGGACGCCCTGGCCGCCGCCCACGCGTCCCTCTCCGTCCTCACCCCGGGCCTGGGCACGCCCGTCTACACAAGCCCCGTCCCGAGCAACACCACGCCGTCGGGCACGTCCGTCTTCGGCGCGGGAGGCGCGGTGGCCACGGGCACCCCGAGCCCCAGCGGCACCGCGGTCTTCGGCGGCGCGGACGCGGTGGCGGCGATGCCCTCGGGCCCCACCGGGACCTCCGCCTTCGGAGCC
Organism: Myxococcus stipitatus DSM 14675; assembly: GCF_000331735.1. GTDB lineage: Bacteria > Myxococcota > Myxococcia > Myxococcales > Myxococcaceae > Myxococcus > Myxococcus stipitatus. Next base: position 9,028,288 of record NC_020126.1, read on the forward strand.
CTGGACGCCCCGGCCCCCATGCCCCAGCGCGCCAGCCAGGGCACGGCCGCGTTCGGCGTGGAGCCGGTGGCGCGCTCGAACACGGCCACCTTCGGGACAGCGCGCCCCGCCATCACCGGGCCCTCGCTGTCGAGCAGCAACTCGGTGGTGCGACCGCAGAACCTGACGGTGATGCTCACCGACATCCAGGGCTTCACCGAGCGCACCAGCCGGCAGACGCACGAAGAGAACGCGCGGATGCTGGAGACGCATGACCGGCTCCTGATGCCGCTGGTGCGAGACCACGAAGGACGGCTCGTGCAGAAGCGCGGAGACGCGCTGCTCGTGGTGTTCCGCTCGCCCACCGCGGGCCTGCTGTGCGGCATGGCCATGCAGGACCGCCTGTGGCGGCACAACCAGACGCTCCCGGAGGAGGAGCGGCTCCACGTGCGCGTGTGCTTGCACGCGGGCGAAGTGCTGCTGACCTCGGACACCGTGCTGGGCGAGCCGATGGAGGTGCTCGAGACGGTGGAGCACGTCGCCGCCGCGGGCGAGGTGACCTTCACCGAGGCGGTGAACCTGGCGCGCAACCGCGCCGAGGCGGACGTGGAGCCGTGTGGCTCCATCACCCTGCCCGCCCGCGAGGAGCAGCTCCAGCTCTACCGCTGCCTGCGCGCGGCGGAGGGACTCCCCTTCGGCGGACGCTTCGAGAAGCAGAGCGCCCTCGCGCTGCGCGTGGCCCCGGCGCTGCGCAAGACGGGCGCGGCCCTGGCCTCCTTCAAGGCGGGCCTCCGCGCCTTCTCGCTGAAGGACACCCTGCGCTCGGGCCTGTCCCCCGCGAGCCTCGAGCAGGGTCTGGCGCGGACGGTGGCGTTCACTCGCGCGAAGCCCCGGCAGGCCGCGGCGGTGTTCGGCGCCCTGGTCCTCCTGGGCGGTGGCGTGGCGTGGGTCGTGTACCGCAGCAGCCCCGCCGTACACGCCATGTCCCTGCTGAAGGACGGCAACAAGACCGAGGCGCTCGCGGTGCTCAACGCGACCTCCAACGAGGAGCAGAAGCAGGCCCCCGTGCGGCGCGCGCTGGCGGCCACGCACCATGCGCTGGGCAACCACGACAAGGAGCGGGTGCTGCTCGCCACGCTCGACGTGGAGGGGCGCGCGGCGGTGGAGGACTCCGTGCTGGATGGGCTCGCGGAGGACTTCGGCCGCGGTGACACCGAGGACCTCGCGCGCCTGCTGGGCACCTTCCCCAAGGAGCGCATCCGCCCGCACTTCCTGGACCGCGTCGAGGAGGACTTCTCTCCCACGCAGTGGGGCGCGCTGCGCTACCTGGATGCCATCAAGGCCACGGAGGGAATCGACCTCGTGGTGGCGTACACCAAGGCGCTGGACGGCAAGGATTGCGGCGTGCGCCGCGTCGCCGCCAGACGCCTGGGACAGCTGGGGAACATGGACGCCGTCCCCGCGCTCATCCGGCTGGCCGAGCTGACCGAATCCAAGAGCGGCGACTGTGGCCAGGACGAGGCGAACCGGGCCATCCAGAAGCTCAACAAGAAGGGCGGCTGAGAAGCCCGGGGAGCCACGCCCCCCGGGCCGTCATCAGCCCCCGTCAGTCGTCGTGCTTCGCGTGGCCGCGCTTCTTGCCCCGGCCGCGCCCGTGACGGTGGTCATCATCATCGTCGTCGTCATCCCAGTCGTCGTCATGGTCCCGGTCTCGACGGGCCTTCACCTTCTCGTCCACGCGGAGCAGGTCGCGCGAGTAGGCGTCGAACTCGAGGTGGAGATGGCCTCGCGCGCCGGGAGCGGAGGCGAAGAACTTCACCTTCCAGATGTCGCGTCCCGTCTGGTGCGCCTCCTTGAGACGGCACTCGTAGCGGCGCGCGCGACACTCACCGAAGCCTCGGTCCACGGCCTCGTTGTAGGACATGGCGGAGGGACGCGGCGGCGGTGGCGGAGGCCCCGGGCGAGGACGAGGGCGCGTATGCACGACACAGCCCGAGGCGAGGAGCACGACACCAACGAACAGGGCGATTCGCATGGCCGTCATGACGCAACAACCGCGTGGAGCTTCAAAGCCACGCGGGGTACGGGGTGATGACTGGAAAACTACAGCCCTTCGGGAGAGGCGAAGGCGACGAAGAGCTCGCCCGTGAGGTACGCCCGCGAGCGCTTGGTGGCGGGGCGCAGGAAGTCATTCACCACGGGGCCGCCCTGCGCGAGCTGGTGCTTCTCGGGATGCGTGAGGTTCATCCGGCTGCGCGCCACACCCTTGCTGCCTCGGTGGATGAAGGTGACGGTGCCATCCGAGGCCATCCCCTCCACCACGCCCACGTGGGTCATCCCATCATTGCGGCGGCCGTCGCGGTTGCGGTCATACGTCTCGCGGAAGAAGACGAGGTCACCGGGGCGAGGCGCGTTGTGGTGGATGCGTCCACCCGTCGTGGCGCGACGGAAGATGGCGGAGACGGCGTTCTCTCCCGCGAGGAAGCCGTGCGCCACCAGGTCGATGCCCGCGGAGAGATAGGCCAGGCGCACGAAGCCCGAGCAGTCATTCGGCATGCCCCGGCTGAGCCGCGCCAGGTTGCGCTCCCCCACGAGCTGCGAGGAGCGCGACACGATGAGCCGCGCCATCTGCATGGGCGTGCGGTACGCATCCCAGAAGCCATCCTCGCGCGAGCCCGGAGAGACGACGAGCGCGACAGCCTCCAGCGCCGCCGCGACGACCCCCGTCACCAGCGGCCGGTTCTTCTCTTCCGACACGACGGTGGACACCACCTCGGGCGTCACGACGAGGCGCGGGGACGCCGCGGCTTCGACCTTCGACACGGGCGGCGGACCTTCGCCCCCCGCCTCCGGCTTCGCCACCGTCTCCGCGGAGACCTCACCCGTGGGCGGAGTCACCACCGCCACGGGTGCGTCCACCGCGAGTCCCTCGCCCACCGCAGGAGCCGGTGCGGCGGGCTCCGGGGAGTGCACCGCCACGGGGGATGGAGCCTCCAGCGAGGTCTCCACCGGGTGGGACTTCACAGTGGCGCAGCCGATGAGGGCACACAGCGGAACGGTGGCGAACAGGTGAAGACGAGACAACCGGCGGCCCTCCAAATGTTGGGGCCGCATTCAATCCCATCTTTTGGGGGCCTCGCCAAGCACTGGAAGCGTCAACCCTCCCAGGTAGACAACAGGTCTCGCACCCGCGCGTACCTCTGGAGGAGTGCGGCGCGATGGGCGGTGAACATCACCATCGAACCGATGACGAGCAGCCCCAGCACGAAGAACGAGGCCGCGGCGATGCGATGGTCCCGCATGCCGAAGCGCACGAGGTTCGCCGCGATGCACGTCACCATGAACGCGGTGCCCAGGTACACGTAGGAGCGGATGCGCAGCGCGATGCCGAAGCCCACGCCCACCAGGCAGAGCACCACGCACAGGAGCATCGCCAGGCTGTCGTTGAACATCAGCGGCTTCCACGCCCCCGCCACGTAGATGAGCGTGACGGCGACACCGCGCAGCTGCGCGTACGCATCGCTCTCCAGCCCGGTCCGGAAGACCCGCAGCAGCGCCAGCAGCGAGAGGCCCGCGGGGATGACGTAGAACTGGGGCTCGCCCTCGCCCGTCGCGTGCCAGACCAGGAGCAGCGCCAGGTTGAAGGCCGCCACCGACGCGATGGACGCCACGCCCCGGCGAGAGGGATGCGACGCCAGCGCCGCGAAGTGCGCCGCATGGCCCACCAGCAACGCGGCCACCGTGAGCGGCTCGTGCCAAGGCGCGGAGAGCAGACCCGCGAGCGGGAAGAGGAACGCGCCCCACAGCGCCGGCCCGCGGAAGACCGTCAGGCCCGAGCCCTCGCGCTGCACCAGCAGATACAGGCCCGTGAAGAGCGCGCCACCGACCAGGGCCGCGAGCGTGTCCCCCGTCCCCGGCTCCGCGCCCATGCCCAACAGGCGCACGGACAGGTAGCCCAGCGCGAGCACCGCCTGCGACAGGTACGCGGCGACTTCGTCCTGCTCCCGCACCGCGCGACGCACGAGCGCGAACAGCAACCCCACGAACGCCGCGCTCACGACGAGCGCCTCGCGCAGCGCATCGTCATGGGCCCCCAGGGCGGACAGGCCCGCGAAGACCTCCGCGAGGGCGATGACGGTGAAGCCCAGCCCCACGATTCGACGCCACTTCACGCTCGCGAGGAACAGCGCGAGCGTGGCCAGCACGGCACTCGCCGCGCCGAAGTACGGGAGGATGAACGCCGAGCCCCGGCCCGACGAGTACACCGCCCCCAGGTGCATCAGCGCGCCATGCAGCGACACGAGCGAGGCCAGCCACCCCACCACCTCACGCGAGGGCCGCCGCCACACCACCGTCCACGCGGAGCCCAGGCCCAGGAGGAAGCACAGCGGCGTGCCCACGTGCTCCAAGTCGCGCAGCGCCGCCAGCGACAGGAGCGCCAGCACCCAGCCGCCGTGATGCAGCGCCGCCCCCACGCGCACGCCACGCGCATCCAGCACCATGCCGCCCACGCACAACACCAACCCCGCGCCGCTCACGACCACCGGAACCCAGGGCAGCGGCACGGTGGCCACCAGCGCCGCCGCGAGCAACCCCGTGGCCACGTTGGCCATCCACCGCTCGCGCGCCACCATCAGCATCAGGGACGTCACCAGCGCGCCCAGCGCCACGGCGGGCTCCAACACGCCCGGCCCGGACTCCACCAACCGGCCCAACAGCAGCAGCGCGAGCGTGCCCGCGCCCCCGACCCACAGCGGCTCGCTCCAGGTGCCGTCCAGCCCCGGCGTCAGCCTCGAAGCCACCGCGTCGAGCGTGCGCTGCACCGCGCCCACCTGGCAGAGCGCCGACAGCACCGCCGCCCCCAGCGCCACGCCGACGAGGGCCAGCCCCGCCTCGGGCCGCCACTCCAGGAATGCATGCGTGTCCGTCTGCCCCAGCATCGCGAGCGCGAGCGCCCAGACCGCGGGCACGAACAGCCACCGCCGCGACAACAGGAACGCGGCCATGGTCAACACGCCCGCGATACCCGCCAGCCTCCAGGGCGACGGCTCATCCACCACCGGCAGCGCCGCGATGACGAGCGCCGTGAGGACCGTGCCCCACCGGAATTGCACATCCGGAGGGCTCCGGAAGAACGCCCACACCGCGGAGGGCGCGTGGTGCTCGGCGAGCGCCAGCACCAGCAGCAGGCCGGTGACGACGGGCCGGGCCTCTGGAACGAAGATGAGCAACAGCGCGGCGCCACACACGCGCAAGCTCGGACGCGGTCCGGGCATCAGCGCGAGCGCGCCGGCGAGGACGTACAGGACCTCCGGCGCCACCCACGGCCGCAGCATCACCAAGGGGGTGATGCAGGCGAGGCTGACCTGCATGCCCAGCGACAGCGCGTTGCGCGCGGACACCTCACGCGAGCGCAGCAGCAGGGAACTGAACGCGGGGACGTGCTCGGCGGCGCGAGCCACGGCCAGCGCCACCAGCGGCCACACATACAGCCAGGCCGGAGACGCGCCGCCGACGGCCAGGAGGCCCACGAAGACGTAGGGCCCCGAGAGCGCCGCGAGGTACGGCAGGCGGTTGGCGCGAGTCCACAGCAACGGAAGCACCATCGCGCCCGAGACCATCCACGCCGGATGCGCGTCGTCCCAGCGGAGCACCGCGAACAGCAGCACCAGGCCCGACGACACGGTGGCCACCCACGCGAAGCGGCGGCCTCCGGCGCCAATCCTCAGCACCGCGGGAATCTCCTCGGCCACCGCGAGCAGCGCGAACACCGCCGCCAGGCCCAGCAGCGCCACGGGCCCCACCGTGTACAGCCCCGCCGTCGCATACAGCGCGGACACCGCGAGGCTGAGCCCCGCGGGCAACGCTCGCGCGGTGAACAGGACAGCGAGCGCCACACCCGTCAGGAACAGGCTCTCCCACGACGCGGACGTCGCCTTGACGGCCACCAGGGGGAAGACCCACGTCACCAGCGCCGCGGTGGTGGTGCTCGCACTGCGTCCCCAGCGAGCCGCCGCGACGGATGACCCCAAACCCCAGAGGATGAACAGCCCCAGGGACATCCCCGGCAGCATCAGCCCACCCCACTGCACGGAGAGGGACGGGACGTCGGGGAGCAGCGCGAACGCGGCGATGACCACGGCCAGCGGCCGGACGCGCGGCAGCAGCCGCGATGCCCATGCGACCGAGGCCGCCGCCACGAGCACCGCCACACCCAACCCATCCACCTGCTCCACGATGCCGCCGACGAAGCCGCACAGGGCGAAGAAGACGGCCGGCAGGCCCAGCTTGCGCAGCAACGGGGAGCGCTCGCTCGAGACCGCCAGCCCCAGCGCCACCAGCACCAGCGAGAACACCCCCGCCGTCTCCGACGCCTGGAACATCACCTTGGGAACCAGGAGCGCCACCAACCAGGCGGCGTACGCCATGACGAATTCGCTGCGGAGGGTCCACGCGACGATGAGCGCGCTGGCGCCACACAGCACCATGCCCGGGATGGACATGAAGTTCAGCGTGGCGCTGAGCCCCATGAAGAAGCCCAGCGAGCCCACCACCAGCGTCACGGGCGCCAGGACCTTCCGGGTCCGCGCGGTGCACACCGTGCAGACGCCCGCGAGCACGAGCGCCAGCACTCCGGAGATGAAGGCGGACACCGAACCCAACAGCCCGTGGAACGCGAGGAGGGGCACCAGGGGCGCGAGGAACGCGCCCACGAGCGTCAGGTAGAAGCGCTCCACCAGCAGGCCCGTGAACAGACACACCAGCGACAGGCCCAGCACGCACCAGAGCGCCGGGCGCGAGTCCGGCCCGGCCATCCCGTAGAAGCTGAAGAGGACGCTGGCCACGGCCGTGGACCGGAACAACACCTCCGCGAGCGCGACCTCCCGCGCGTTGCCGGTCCGCTCACCACGCCACAGCCGGGACACCGCGAACACCACCCCCGCGAGGATGAAGGGCAGCGCCGTCACCGCGCCGTACTGGACCGGCAGCTTGACGTCCGTGGCGTAGCCCATCGACGCCTTGAACGAGGCGATGAGCGCCTTCACCGGGCCGGGGACGAGCTGCCCCATGGTGGCATAGGCGAAGTAGGAGGCCGCGTAGGCGGGATACACCCAGGGCAGCCGGTTGAGGCCCCCTCGCGCCAGCGACACCATCGTCCAGGTGATGATGGCGGCGGTGACGAAGAACATCGGCCCGCGCGCGCCCACCGTGGTGAGCAGACACATCAACTGGAGCGAGGCCACCCACAGCGCCAGCGGGTCCACCGCCTTCTCCGGCGGCAACGTCCTGAAGCGCAGGGCACAGGCCAGCAGGAACGCGACGAGCGGCGCGTAGAGACTCCAACCCGGAGAAGCCCCTTCCCCGCCGAGCGCCACGTGCAGCCGCACCGCATACGCCATGAGCAGGTAGAGCGGAGCCCCCAGCGCGAACACCAGCGTGCCGCCCTCTCGCGGCTCGTCCACGGACTTCCTCGACAACAGGAAGAAGAGGACACACGGCAGGACGTTGAGCCACGGCGCGACCTCCCCCAGCTTCGCGGCCAGCGGCGCCAGTCCCATCATCAGCGTGGTGGAGATGAGCCCCAGCTGGACGAAGGGCCGCGAGGGCGCGTCGAACGCATCCGCCGGCTTGCGCACGAGCCACGCCGCGCCCAGCGCCCACACGAACAACAGCGGGATTCGCAGCGCCAGTCCCACGCCTTCCAGCAGCGACGCCTCGCCCAGGCCGATGGGCCCGAGCGCGATGCCCACCAGCGGCGCGGACGCGGAGCCGATGAGGCCCAGGATGTTCCCCGAGTCCCGCAGCGCCTCGCGCTTGGCGAGATAGCGCCCCATCAGGGAGAAGCCCGCGGACACGCCCGCCGTCATGCCGAAGACGATGAGCGAGCGCGTGTTCGAGGAGATTCCCGCCCAGCTCTCGAAGACGAGATAGAGGGTGCTCGACAGGATGAGGATGGCACCGATGAACCACCAGAGCGTCTCCGCGAGGAACGGCTTCCACACGCGGCTCCAGGTGGAGACCTTCTCGACGAGCCGGGCCGACGCATGGCTCGGCGGAGGCGGTGCCTCGAACAGCGGCTCCAGCGGATTCTCGGGCAGCGGATGCGCCGAGGCGTCAGGCTCGCGCTCCTCGGACCGCGCGTGGGCCTCGCTCCCCAGGTACCTCGCGGCCTCGTGCGCCGCCTCTTCCCGGGACACCCCCGAGGCCACCTCGGCGGCGGCCCCGACCGCCGGGACCTCCGACGCCGCAGCCTGCTCCAGCGGCGTCTCCGCGAGGACCACGGCCGGGTGCTCGTGGGGCAACGCGACCGCTTCCACGGAGGCCGCGGGCAGCTCCTCGCGCGCGGTGGCCTCGTGAGCCACGGGCGATTCCTCGCGCACCACGGCCTCGGGCACCTCGGGCGTGGCCGGGGCCACCGCCGCGTGCTCCCAGGGGACCGCGGGCGCGTGACTCTTCGACTCGGCGAGCACGGAGAGGAGGATTCGAGCCTGGCGCTCGTAGCGCTCGGAGAGGAAGCGCCGCACGTGAGGCGGCACCTCGGAGGGCTCCCAGCGACTCATCTCGGCCAGGAGGAAGTGGACGTGAGCAAGCTCCGTCTCCACTTCCAGGCGCGTTCGCGCGGACATCGCCGTGCCGCAGAGTGCACAGTGGCTGGAAGCCCCCAGGCGCTCCTGCCTGCATTCAGGGCAGTACATGAGTGGCCCCCTCTACAACGGACATGCCACGCAGAATGCCTTGAAGAATCACCAGTTGGAAATCGCCGACCCTTCTCCAGGCGTGTCGGCCGGGTGGCACCTGTGCAAGGGGGTGCACAACCGCTGCATCACACCCGACGCACCTGTCAGTTCCGCTGGGCGTGCTGGCCCCCACCCCTCGTCCATGGAAGGGTGGACCTCCCATGAGCACCGAAAACCTGCAGCTCCGCCCCATCCAGCCCCACGACGACGCGGCGGTGGCCGCCCTCATCCGCGCGGTGATGCCGGAGTTCGGCGCCGACGGGCCGGGCTTCGCGATTCACGACGCGGAGGTGTCCACGATGAGCGCCGCCTACGCCCCACCCCGTCACGCGTACTTCGTGGTGGAGCGTGCGGGCCGCGTCGTGGGCGGGGGCGGCATCGCGCCACTCCAAGGCGGTGACCCGGGCGTGTGCGAACTGCGCAAGATGTACTTCCTCCCCGAGGCACGAGGCCAGGGAGCGGGCGAACGCCTGCTGCGCCAGTGCCTCGCCTTCGCGCGCGAGGCGGGCTTCCAGCGCTGCTACCTGGAGACGCTCTCCGCCATGAAGCAGGCCCAGAAGCTCTACCAACGACTGGGCTTCGAGCGGCTCTCCGCGCCCCTGGGCAACACGGGGCACTTCGGCTGCAATCACTTCTACGCGCTCGACTTGACGAAGCCCGCGCCCTGAGGCGCCTCGCTCCCCTGCCCTACCGCCGGGCCCACGCGCCGCACCGGGCACCCTCCTCTCCAGGCCGCACCTTTCCGGAGAGGAGGCAGCCCATGGTGGCCCGAGTCCACCCCACCGCGCCGAGCCACGACGACAAGCGCCCCTTCGACATCGACGATGTGCTCGCACGCGTGCGCGAGGCGGTGCGCGACCTCCCGGACGCGGCGATGTTCGCGCTCGCGGCGCGAGGACACGACAGCCTCTTCGAGCAGCTCGTGGCCTGCGTGCTCTCCATCCGCACCCTCGACGAGGTGAGCCTGCCCGCGTCGCTCGCGCTGCTCCAGAAGGCCTCCACCCCGGACGCGCTCGCCCGCATGAGCCCCGGTGACATCGACGCCCTCATCCAGCCCGTGACGTTCCACGAGGCCAAGGCGCACCAGCTCCACGCCATCGCCGTGAGGACCCGCGACGAGCTCGGCGGCGCGCTGCCCTGCGATGCCCAGGTGCTCCAGTCCTTCAAGGGCGTGGGCCCCAAGTGCGCGCACCTGGCGCTGGGCATCGCGTGTGGGCACGACGTCATCAGCGTGGACATCCACGTGCATCGCGTCACCAACCGCTGGGGCTACGTGAAGACGCGCACGCCCCAGGCCACGCTGGAAGCGCTGGAGGCCCGGCTGCCGCGCCGCTACTGGGTGGAAATCAATCGCCTGCTGGTGCCGTTCGGCAAACACGTCTGCACGGGCGCGCGTCCGCGCTGCTCCACCTGTCCAGTGCTGAAGCAATGCCGACAGGTCGGCGTGACGAACCCGCGTTGACGCGGCGCTCTTCCGTTGCCGATGGGAGGCAGGCTGGACACACTGGGCCTGTTTCCTCGCAGCCTGGAGTGCCCACACATGGTGGAAGAGACCCGTCCAACCGCGAAGGAGCTGCTGTCGCTGCCGCGGCTCGCACCCCTGGTGCCCATGCTGTACGTGGCCTGGACGGACGGGGAGCTGACGCCCGCGGAGATTCGGATGCTGGGCACGGCGGCGCGCGCACAGCCCTGGCTGGACCTGCGCTCCACCACCGTGCTCGCGCGCTGGCTGGACCCCTTGATGCCGCCCGCGCCGCATGAGCTGGCGCTCGTGCGCGAGCACATCCGCTCCGCCGCGCAGCGCCTGTCGCTCAGCCCCCAGGAGAGCCTCGCGGAGCTGGGCGCGAAGCTGGCAGAGGTCGCGTCCGAGGCGCAGGTGCTGCATCCGTCCCTCCCCGAGCTGGTGAGCGCGCTCGCGACGGTGGAGGCCGCGCTGGGCGTCTCCGGCCGCGAGGCGGTGCGCGCCCTCGTCCCCTCCGCCGCGCACGAGCCCCGCCGCATCGGCCCGAGTGAGCCCACCTCCTTCGCCCCCGAGGCCCTGCGCGCGGTGCTGGACCGCACGTACCCGGAGGTCCGCTCGAAGGTGCGCGAGTGGCTGGAGGCCCCGGCGTTCCGCTATCCCACCTCCCCGCAGGACACGGGCAAGCAGCGCGAGCAGGTGTTCGACTGGATGAAGCAGCTCGCGGACCAGGGCCTGGGCCGCATCGCCTTCCCCGAAGGCAACGAGACCGGCGCGGACCTGGGTGCCTTCATCGCCGCGTTCGAGACGCTGGCCTTCTTCGACCTGAGCCTCGTGGTGAAGGTGGGCGTCCACTTCGGCCTGTTCGGCGCGAGCGTCCTCTTCCTCGGCACCGAGCGGCACCACCGCGAGTACCTGCCGAAGGTCGCCTCGCTGGAGCTGCCCGGGTGCTTCGCGATGAGCGAGCTGGGCCACGGCTCCAACGTGCGCGACGTGAAGACGGTGGCGCGCTACGACGCGGAGGCAGGGAACTTCGTCGTCCACACGCCGTCGGACAGCGCGCGCAAGGAGTGGATTGGCAACGCGGCGAAGCACGGCCGCATCGCGACGGTGTTCGCGCAGCTGGAGGTCGGCGGCAAGGCGCTGGGGGTCCACGCGCTCCTCGTGCCGCTGCGCGACGAGCAGGGCCGCACGCTGCCCGGCGTGCGCGTCGAGGACTGCGGCCGGAAGATGGGCCTCAACGGCGTGGACAACGGCCGGCTGTGGTTCGACCACGTGAGGGTGCCTCGGGAGAACCTGCTGGACCGCTTCGGCCAGGTGAGCGCGCAGGGCGAGTACACCAGCTCCATCCCCAGCGACGGGCGGCGCTTCTTCACCATGCTGGGCACGCTGGTGGCGGGCCGGGTGAGCGTGGCGTGCGCGTCCTTGAGCGCGGCCAAGAGCGGGCTGACCATCGCGGTGCGCTACGCGGACACGCGCCGGCAGTTCGGCCCTCCCGGCGCGACGGAGGTGCGGCTCCTGGACCACCAGACGCATCAGCTCCGGCTGCTCCGGCCACTGGCGAAGACCTACGCGCTCGACTTCGCGCTCGAGTACCTGGTGGAGCGCTACGTGAAGCGCACGGAGGAGGACGCCATGGAGGTGGAGGCCCTGGCCGCGGGCCTCAAGGCATACGCCTCCTGGAGCGCGACGGCGGTGCTCCAGGAAGCGCGAGAGGCGTGCGGAGGCCAGGGCTACCTGGAGGCGAACCGGCTGCCGGCGCTCAAGGCGGACACGGACATCTTCTCCACCTTCGAAGGCGACAACACGGTGCTGATGCAGCTGGTCGCCAAGAGCCTGCTGACGGACTACCGGCAGCGCTTCGAGGATGACCGCGTCTACGCGGTGCTGAAGCTCATCGCGGACAAGGCCGCGGCCATGGCGGACCGCAACCCGTTCGCCGCCCGCCGCACCGACAGCGAGCACCTGCGCGATGGGGACTTCCAGCTCCGGCTGCTGCGCTACCGCGAGGAGGACCTGCTGGCCTCGGTGGCGAAGCGGCTGCGCAAGCGGATGGCCGCGGGCGTGGAAGCCTTCACCGCCTTCAATCAGGTCCAGGCGCACCTGGTCGCGCTGTCGGAGGCGCATGTCGAGCGCGTGGTGCTGGAGCAGTTCCTCCTGGGCGTGGAGAAGGTCCAGGACCCGGGCCTGAAGACGGTGCTGGGCCGCCTGTGCGACCTCTATGGCCTGTCCTGCCTGGAGTCCGGGAGCGGCTGGTTCCAGGAACACGGACTCGTGGAGGCGTCCAAGGCGCTGGCCATCCGCAAGGAGGTCGTGAAGCTCTGCACGGAGCTGCGCCCGGACGCGGTGGCGCTGGTCGACGCGTTCGGGATTCCCGACACGTGTCTCGCGGCGCCCATCGGCCTGGGCCACCTGTCGCCTTGAGTCGCACGCCCTACTGAATCACGGCCGGCGCGCGGAACACCTCGCCGTCGCGGCCTTCCACGCGCAGGCTGGCGTCGTCGGCGGGACTCACGCGCAGCTCCACCCGGGGCTGCCCGCGCCGGTCCACCAGCAGCAACCCGGGCGAGCCATTCTCGTCCGCGCCCAGAATCGCGCGAGGCCGCCCGTCCGCGTCCGCCAGCTCCAGCCGCGAGGAGCCATCCACCTGGAGCCCCACCGCGAACAGGTCCACGCCTCCGCGCTTGGACAGCGTCAGCCGGGGGGCCTCGTCCGAGTACACGGTGAGCTCCGCCAGGGACTCTCCCTCGGCCGTCGCGAAGCGCAGCCGGGGCGAGCCATCCTCCGCCACGCCGAGCAGCGCGCGAGGACGCCCCTGGCCGTCATTCAGCACCAGCCCCGCGCTCCCGGAGTCATCCAGGCCCAAGAGGGCCCGCTGCTGGCCGCGCGCGTCCTGGAGCACCAGCCGCGACGCCACCAGCTCCCCTCCTACCGGCTCCGGTGAGGTCCGCAGCGCCGCGGCGCCCAGGCCCAGGCCCGCCAGCGCGAGCGCGGTGAAGGTCAGCCCCTGCATCCGCCGGCAGCGCCGCTCCAGCCGCTCCAGCCGAGTCTCCAGCGAGTCCATCCCAAGCCTCCTTGCCGTCGTCCGGACCCGAGCACGCGGGCTCGGACCGGGACAAGGTTAGCGGATGAGGGGGGCACGGCATCAAATGTCGACGTCGCCGGTGTCGGTGAAGGCGTCCTGGCTCGGACGCGGGCTGGAGCGCCCCCGGCCGAAGAGGAAGCCCAGCTTGAACTGGACGAAGCCTCCGTTGAAGCCCGAGGCCAGCTCCGAGTCCGCGTCTCGCGAGCGGAAGGTGCCGATGACGGGGACGGAGAATCCCACTTCCGGCATCAGCCGGAAGCCCTCGGTGACGCGCAGCGCATACCCCACCGAGGTCCCCACGCTCACCAGGTTCACCGCGGCGCTCTCCCCTCCGCTCCCCGCGCCGATGCGGGTGTAGGACACGCGAGGCCCCAGCACGAACTCCGAGCCTCCCGACGTCTTGAATCCCACCAACAGGGGCATGGCGACGTTGACGTAGCTGCCCACCACCGAGTCCTCGTCCGTGCCCACGAACAAGCCCATCACCGACGGCGCCAGGGAGATGGCCAGGTCGGGGTTGTCGGGATGGGTGAGCAGGAACTTCGACTGCAGCTCCGCGAGCGAGGACCCGATGCGCACGCCCAGGTCCACGCGGTCCGACACGCCGTAACGCATCGCGAGGTCGATATGGGGGTAATAGATACCCTCCACGTCGTCCCCACTCACGACGCCGGCCCCACCCAGGCCCGGCTCCATGGCGAATTGGAACTTGCCTTGGCCCAGGGTGTCGGCGGTCTGCACGTGACTCACCGAAACACAGCCAGTCCCCCCGAAGCCCAGACACATCGCGGCAACGAATGCGAGACGCATCCCCATTGCATTCCCCCCTGAAACGTTTGGAACGATTCGGCGCCGTCTGACGTTGGGTGCTTTTGGATATTCACCCAGGACTGGAGTCCCTGGGGTGACAGCGAGCGGGGGCCGGCGAGAGAATGCACGGCATATGAGACAGCTCGACCAGGAGCAGTTGCTGGGGGCCTACCGGGCGACGCGGTATGTCATCCGACCTCACGCCTCCACGGACGGCGTGGAGCAGGTCTTGAGGGTGGGCAGACTCCACCCCTCGCTCGACGCGGCGCTGGCGGCGCGGGGCCATCGGGAGTGGGCCTTCCTGACGGCGTGGAATCCTGGCTCGCGCCCTCGGAGCAAGGAGGAGAACCAGCGCGCGCAGGAGCGGCTGGTCTCCCAGCTCATCGCGGGAGGCTGGGGCGTGGCGCCCGCCATCGGCGAGGCCGAGGACGGAAGCTGGTCCGAGCAGAGCCTCTTCGTCCCCGGCCTGCCTCGCGCGGACGCGGAGCGCTTCGGTCGCGCGCACGGGCAGGTCGCCGTCCTCGTCGGCCGCGTGGGAGGTCCCGCCGAGCTGCTGTTCTGTTCTCACGCCCCCGCCCCGTGACACCCCCGCCAGACGGCGGCGAGGCAAGCGCTTCACCGGGGTCGCCATGAAGTCACGGTGGGGCCCCTGAAACCGGGTAGGGTGTCCGCCCTGCACGCAGGAGCCGCATCCATGTCACAGCCCCCTCGTCCGCCGTACCGCCTGAGCGCGCGCCCCAGCGTCTTCCTCCTCGCCGGAGCCTTCATCACGGGGGGCGTCCTCTTCGCCCACGGGGGCTGCGGGAGCGAGCCCGGTGACGCGGGGCCGCCCGACGCGGGCGCGACGGTGAGCGTGCAGGTCCTCGCGTTCAATGACTTTCACGGCCAGCTGGAGCCGCCCACCGGAGGCGGCGGCCAGATTCTGACGGGCGTGGAGGACGCAGGCCCCGTGCGAGTGAACGCGGGGGGCGTGACGTACTTCGCCCGGCACATCGCGCAGCTGCGCGCGACCCAGCCCAACACCGTCGTGGTGGCGGCGGGAGACTTGATTGGCGCGACGCCCATTCTCTCCGCGCTCTTCCATGACGAGCCCACCATCGAGGCGATGAACCAGATAGGCCTGGACCTGGTCGCGGTGGGCAACCACGAGTTCGACGAGGGCAGCACGGAGCTGTTGCGCATGCAGTCCGGCGGCTGCCACCCGGTGGACGGCTGCCAGGATGGCGATGCCTTCCCCGGCGCGAGGTTCAAGTACCTGGCGGCCAACGTGGCCACCGACGTGGACCGCACGCTGTTCCCTCGCTACGACGTGCGCGAGTTCGAGGGCGTGAAGGTGGCCTTCATCGGCATGACACTGGAGGGCACGCCGGAGCTCGTCACGCCCACGGGCGTGAAGGGGCTCGTGTTCAAGGACGAGGTGGAGACAGTCAACGCGCTGGTACCGGAGCTGCGGCGGCAAGGCGTGGAAACAATCATCGTCGTCGTACACGAGGGCGGCGTCCCGGCCCCGGGCTCGCTGGTGAACGAGTGCAAGGGCTCGGGCGCGGACGGCCGCATCTCCGGGGCCATCGTCAACATCGCGAAGGACCTGGACGACGCGGTGGACGTCATCGTCAGCGGCCACACGCACCAGGCCTACAACTGCGTCATCGACGGGAAGCTCGTCACCAGCGCGGCCTCCGTGGGCCGGCTCGTCACCGACATCGACCTGACGTTGAGCAAGACCACCGGCGACGTGCTGGAGGCGAAGGCGAACAACGTCATCGTCACCCGCGACGTGGCGGAGGACAGCGTGGTGAAGGAGCTGGTGGCGAAGTACCAGCAGCGCGCCACGCCGCTCGCCAACCGCGTCGTCGGCTGGGTGTCACAGACGCTCAAGACGCCCTTCACCCAGATGGACCCCGCGGGCCAGTCCACGGTGGGCTTCGTCATCGCGGACTCGCAATGGGAGGCCACCCGGGCCGCGAATCTGGGCGGCGCCCACGTGGCCTTCATGAACCCGGGCGGCGTGCGTGAAGAGATATCCCGAGACGCCAGCAACCCCGCCGACGTGGGCGAGGTCACCTACGGCGAGCTCTTCACCACGCAGCCGTTCGGCAACACCCTGGTCACGATGACGCTCACGGGCGCGCAAATCGAGCAGCTCCTGGAGCGGCAGTGGCAGCAGTCGGGCCCCAACCTCATCACCCGAGTCCTCCAGCCGTCCGCGGGCTTCTCCTATGCGTTCAGCGCCTCGGCGCCCCTGGGCCGCCGCATCGACCCGGCCTCCATCCAACTCAACGGCGTGACGCTGGACCCCGCCGCGCCGTACCGGGTCACCGTCAACAGCTTCCTCGCCAGCGGCGGGGACGGCTTCGACGTGCTGACCGAGGGCAAGGACCGGCTGGGAGGCGCCGTCGACATCGACGCGCTGGAGGTCTTCATGAAGGCCCACAGCAGCCAGGCCACGCCGCTGCCCGCACCGGCCCTGGACCGCATCACCCAGCTTCCGTAGTCCCCTGGCTCAGGGAATGGGACCGCGCCCCGCTCCGCCTCCGGAGGGGGCGTCCGCGCCCTGGCCCGGGACGACGACCGGGGGCGTGGTGGCGCCCGGGACGATTTCAATCTCCTGGGCCCGCGTCACCTTGCGGGCCAGCTCGTCGAACTCCAGCTCCACGCCCCGGCCGGGCCGGTCCTTGAGCCCGAAGCGGATGCGCCAGAAGTTGGGGCGGATCTCCACCGCCTCGCCCGACTCGGCCAGCAGCATGCTGTTGTGGCGCGCGTACTCCTGTCCCGCCTGGATGACGTCCCGCTCCCCCAGCTCCGCCTGCACGGTGGACGAGGAGGGAGGCTGAGGGGGCCTTCCCGTGGGGCCATTCCCGGCGCAGCCCCCGGCGGCCAGCAGGGCGGTGGGCAGCATGAATCGGCGGAGGGTGCGCGAGCAGGTCCAGGCCATGGGTCCAGTTTGAGCATTGGCCATGCCACCGGGCACCCGAGGGAGCGGCCTCCGTGACGCGCGAGCCTTGCGCCCGCTTGCCGCCCCGGCGCACGCCCTGCGCGAGGGGGGCCAGGGAGTCCTCCGAGGAGCAGGCGGGCGGGAATCCCCGCGCCAAGCCGGCCCACGTCAGGAGGCTTCGTGTCCCCGCTCCGCCATGAGGAGCGGGGACGTCCCCGAAGGGGCTACTTCGCGCTCGGCGCGGGGGCCGACAGGCGCTGCTGCTTCTCCACGACCTCGTCGATGATGCCGTACTGGCGGGCATCCTCGGCGCTCATGAAGTAGTCGCGCTCGGTGTCCTTCTCGATGCGCTCGATGGAGTGGCCCGTGTGCTTCACGATGAGGCCATTCAGGTAGCTGCGCAGGCGGAGGATCTCCTTGGCCTGGATGTCGATGTCCGTGGCCTGGCCCTGCGCGCCGCCCAGCGGCTGGTGAATCATGATGCGGCTGTTGGGCAGGGCGTAGCGCTTGCCCTTCGCGCCGGCCAGCAGCAGCAGCGCGCCCATGGACGCGGCCTGGCCCACGCAGATGGTGGACACCGGACACTTCACGTACTGCATGGTGTCGTAGATGGCCAGACCCGCGGTGACGGAGCCACCGGGCGAGTTGATGTAGAGGTTGATGCCCTTGTCGGGGTCCTCGGACTCGAGGAAGAGCAGCTGGGCGACGATGATGTTGGCCACGTCGTCGTTGACGGGCGTGCCCAGCATGATGATGCGGTCCTTGAGGAGCCGGCTGTAGAGGTCATACGCCCGCTCGCCGCGGTGCGTGGTCTCGATGACGAAGGGGACGTTCATGGCGCCCCTACCCTAATCGCCCTCGGGCCCTCGCGCCCGCCCGTTCTTCCCTCACCGTGCGCTGGCCCACGATTGGTGCGGGCCCCGCCCCCCGGATACCCCCTTGGCGGGCATCCGGACGGCGGGTGTAGGACACCCGGGGCTCTACAGGCCGGTCATCTTCTCCGGGCGGACCCAGGCGTCGAACTGCTCGGCGGTGACCAGCCCCAGCGCCACGGCCACCTCCTTGAGCGTCTTGCCCTCCTTGTGCGCCTGCTTCGCGATGCGCGCCGCGTTGTCGTAGCCGATGTGCGGATTGAGCGCGGTGACGAGCATCAGGCTGCGCTCCAGGTTCTCCTGGATGCGGGCGTGGTGGGGCTGGATGCCCACCGCGCAGTGCAGCCGGAAGCTGCGCATGCCGTCCGCCAGCAGCCGGCAGCTCTGCAGCAGGTTGTGGATGATGAGCGGCTTGAAGACGTTGAGCTCGAAGTTGCCGGAGGCGCCCCCCAGCGTCACGGCCACGTCGTTGCCCATGACCTGGGCGCTGAGCATCGTGAGCGCCTCGCTCTGGGTGGGGTTCACCTTGCCCGGCATGATGGAGCTGCCCGGCTCGTTCTCCGGGATGGTGATCTCCCCCAGGCCGGAGCGCGGGCCGGACGACAGCCAGCGGATGTCGTTGGCCACCTTGAACAGCACCGCGGCCAGCCCCTTGAGCGCGCCGTGGGCCTGGACCTGCGCGTCGTTGGCCGCCAGCGCCTCGAACTTGTTGGGCGCGGTGACGAACGCCAGCCCCGTCAGGGAGGCAATCTCCTTCGCCACGCGCTCGGCATAGCCCTTGGGCGCATTCAATCCCGTGCCCACGGCGGTGCCGCCCAGGGCCAGCTCGTGCAGGTGGGGAAGCACCCGCTCCAGGTGGGAGCGCGCCAGGTCCAGCTGCGCCACATAGCCGCTGAACTCCTGGCCCAGCGTGAGCGGCGTCGCGTCCTGCAGGTGGGTGCGCCCCACCTTCACCACGCCCATGAAGTCCCGGGACTTGTCCGCGAGCACGTCGCGCAGCGCCTTCAGCTCCGGGAGCACGTGCTCGACCAGGGCGGTGGCCGCCGCCACGTTCATCGCGGTGGGGAAGACGTCGTTGGAGCTCTGCCCCTTGTTGACGTCGTCGTTCGCGTGGACCTTGCGGCCCTCGCCGCGCTCGCCGCCCAGAAGCTCCGACGCCCGGTTGGCAAGCACCTCGTTGGTGTTCATGTTGGTCTGCGTGCCGCTCCCGGTCTGCCAGACGCTCAACGGAAACTCGGCATCGTGCTGGCCGGCGAGGACCTCGTCCGCGGCCCGAACGATGGCGTCGCCCTTGTCCTTCGCCAGGGTGCCGTTCTCCACGTTGACGCGGGCGGCGGCCTTCTTCACCAGCACCAGCGCGCGGATGAGCGCGGGCGGCATGCGCTCGGTGGAGATGGCGAAGTTCTCCAGGCTGCGCTGCGTCTGGGCACCCCACAGCCGGTCAGCGGGGACCTCGATGGGGCCGAAGGTGTCCTTCTCGATGCGAACGTTGCGAGTACTCACGCACAAGGCTCCTGGATGAGTGAATCCGAAGAGCCCTCGCATAACAGGCTCGGGGCGCCGGCACCCGAAAGGCGTCAGCGCCCCGTCACGCCGTGAGCACTCAGACGCGCCGCTCCAGGTGGCGCACGTCCGCGGACTGCCCCAGCCGGGACAGCCACTCCATCGTGCGCTGGAGCGGGGGGCGCCCCATCGCCGTCGGAGGCGTGAAGGCCCAGAGCATCACGTACACGAAGGGGAGCGTGCCGCCGGTGAACATCGTGCCCACCACCAGCAGCACCCGCACCCACGCCGCGTCGATGCCGAACTCCCGCGCCAGCATCGCGCAGACGCCCGTGAGCATCCGCCCGTCCACGCCCCGGTGCAGTCGCGTCGCGCGCGTCCCGCAGTGAGGGCACTTCGAGGCTTCCGCCTTCATCTCCTCCGCGCAACCCGTGCATCGCTTCATCGCGTCCATGCCCTGTCTACGGGCCCCCGCGCCGCCGATTGCACCCGCCCCCCTCCGGGCCAAACCCCCGCCACGTCTACTGATTTACAAATTTAATACGGAGCCTGTTGACAGGATTACAGGCAAGCAGGCACAAATTGACCATCACTTCCATTACACACTCTGAAGATTCATCTTCCGAGCCGTCGAAGCAGATTTACAACGCGTCAAGCCAAGGAGTTGAGATGACCTCGGAAGCCCCCCCTTCGAAGAGCCCGGCCCTCGGCGCCGGCGTGGCGGTGAAGGGGCCGTGGCACCCCGACTACGGGGAGGTCCTCACCCCAGACGCCCTGGCCTTCGTGGCCCGGCTGGTCCGCGCCTTCGGGGAGCGTCGGGAAGGGCTGCTCGAGCGTCGCAAGGCCGTGCAGGCCTCCTGGCGCCAGGGCGCGCGCCCCCACTTCCTGCCGGAGACGAAGGCCCTCCGAGAGGGCGACTGGACCGTGGCGCCGCTGCCCGCGGACCTCCAGGACCGTCGGGTGGAGATCACCGGCCCGGTGGACCGGAAGATGATCATCAACGCCCTCAACTCCGGGGCGAACGTCTTCATGGCGGACTTCGAGGACGCCAACAGCCCCACCTGGGACAACGTCGTCCGGGGCCAGCTCAACCTGCGCGACGCCGTCCGCCGCCGCATCTCCTTCACCGCCGAGGGCGGCAAGCACTACGCCCTCAACGACAAGCCCGCGGTCCTCTTCGTGCGCCCCCGAGGCTGGCACCTGCCCGAGCGCCACGTCGAAATCGACGGCAAGCCCATCTCCGGCTCGCTCTTCGACTTCGCCCTGTTCTTCTTCCACAACGCGAAGGAGCAGCTCGCGCGCGGCACGGGCCCCTACTTCTACCTGCCCAAGATGCAGAGCCACCTGGAGGCCCGCCTCTGGAACGACGTGTTCGTGCTCGCCCAGGACACGCTCGGCATCCCCCGGGGCACCATCAAGGCCACGGTCCTCATCGAGACGCTCCCCGCCGCCTTCGAGATGGACGAAATCCTCTACGAGCTGCGCGAGCACTCCGCGGGCCTCAACTGCGGCCGCTGGGACTACATCTTCAGCTTCATCAAGACGCTCCAGTCGGACACCAGCGTGGTGCTCCCGGACCGGGGCCAGGTGACGATGGACAAGGCGTTCCTCAACGCCTACTCGCAGCTGCTCATCCAGACCTGCCACCGCCGCCACGTGCACGCGATGGGCGGCATGGCCGCGTTCATCCCCATCAAGGGCGACGCCGCCGCCAACGAGGCCGTCCTGGAGAAGGTCCGCGCCGACAAGCTGCGCGAGGTGAAGAACGGCCATGATGGCACCTGGGTCGCCCACCCCGGCCTCGTGTCCCTGGCCCGCGACATCTTCGACGCGAACATGAAGGGCGCCAACCAGCTCTCCAACAAGCGCGAGGACGTGCGCATCACCGAGTCAGACCTGCTCAAGGTCCCCTCCGGCACTCGCACCGAGGAGGGCCTGCGCCACAACCTGCGCGTGGGCATCCAGTACACCGCCGCGTGGCTGGGGGGGCTGGGCTGCGTGCCGCTCTACAACCTGATGGAGGACGCGGCCACCGCGGAGATCTCCCGCGCCCAGGTGTGGCAGTGGCTGCACCACGGCGCCTCGCTCGAGGACGGCCGCAAGGTGACGCCCGAGCTGTTCGGCACGCTCCTGCGCGAGGAGATGGCCCGCCTGGAGAAGGAGGGCGTCCACGAGAAGTATGGCGCCGCCCACGTCCAGCGCGCTCGCGAGCTCTTCGAGCAGCTGTCCACCTCCCCCTCCTTCGAGGACTTCCTCACCCTGCCCGCCTACGAGGCGCTCGACTCCACTCACTGAATCACCGCCCACCCGCCAACCCACCTTTCACTGCTTCACCGAGGAGCCTGCGATGTACGACGCCACCACGACGACCCCGGACACCTCCCCTCACGCCAAGCTGCACGCGCGCCGCTTCGAGGGCATCACGCGCAACTACACCGAGAAGGACGTGAAGAAGCTGCAGGGCACGCTGCCCATCCGCCACACGCTGGCGGAGGTCGGCTCCAAGCGCCTGTGGGAATTGCTCCACACGGAGGACTACATCAACGCGCTGGGCGCGCTCACCGGCAACCAGGCCGTGCAGATGGTCCGCGCGGGCCTGAAGGCCATCTACCTGTCGGGCTGGCAGGTGGCGGCGGACGCGAACTCGGCCGGGCAGATGTACCCGGACCAGAGCCTCTACCCGGTGGACAGCGTCCCCACCGTGGTGAAGAAGATCAACAACGCCCTGCGCCGCGCGGACCAGATCGACCACGCCGAGGGCAAGAGCGACCGCTACTGGTTCGCGCCCATCATCGCGGACGCGGAGGCCGGCTTCGGCGGTCCGCTCAACGCGTTCGAGCTGATGAAGAGCATGATTGAGGCGGGCGCCGCGGGCGTCCACTTCGAGGACCAGCTCGCCAGCGAGAAGAAGTGCGGCCACATGGGCGGCAAGGTGCTGGTGCCCACCAGCCACTTCGTGCGCACCCTCAACGCCGCGCGGCTCGCCGCCGACGTCATGGGCGTGCCCACGCTGCTCGTCGCGCGCACGGATGCCGACAGCGCCAAGCTCCTGATGAGCGACGCGGACGAGTACGACCACCCGTTCATCGACCGGAAGAATGGCCGCACGCCGGAGGGCTTCTACCGCCTCAACGGCGGCCTGGACTGCGCCATCTCCCGCGGCCTGGCCTATGCGCC
Organism: Myxococcus stipitatus DSM 14675; assembly: GCF_000331735.1. Lineage (GTDB taxonomy): Bacteria > Myxococcota > Myxococcia > Myxococcales > Myxococcaceae > Myxococcus > Myxococcus stipitatus. Next base: position 9,050,846 of record NC_020126.1, read on the forward strand.
GTACGCGGACCTGGTGTGGTGCGAGACCAGCACCCCGGACCTCGCGCAGGCCAAGAAGTTCGCCGAGGCCATCCGCGCGAAGTTCCCCAACAAGCTGCTCGCGTACAACTGCTCGCCGTCCTTCAACTGGAAGAAGAACCTGGACGACGCGACCATCGCGAAGTTCCAGCGCGAGCTGGGCGCCATGGGCTACAAGTTCCAGTTCGTCACCCTGGCGGGCTTCCACGCACTGAACCACTCCATGTACGAGCTGGCGCGCAAGTACCGCGACCGCGGCATGGCGGCGTACAGCGAGTTCCAGCAGGGTGAGTTCGGCTCGGAGAAGGACGGCTACACCGCCACGCGTCACCAGCGCGAGGTCGGCACCGGCTACTTCGACCAGGTCGCCGAGGTCATCTCCGGCGGCTCCGCCAGCACCCTGGCCCTGCACGAGTCCACCGAGGCCCATCAGTTCTAGGAGTCCGCCTCGGCGGTGAAGTCCCCTGGAGGCCGTGGGAGCGGGCACCTTGCCCGTAAGCCCGCGGCCTCTGGGCGTTTTTCATGCGGGCGGTCCTTCGCTGATCCACGGGACGCAACTTTCCGGGGCCTCGGGCGATAATGTGGGCAGACCTCCGAGACTCGCGCTTCGTGCGTGCTCGGACCGCCACGGAGCAGCCATGAGCCGCATCAACCATCTCACGGGTCCTCGGGTCCAGGCCCCGACGCAGCAGGCCGCCGCCGCGTCCTCGAGCGTGGGCTTCGGCTCGCGGCTCCAGCAGCAGAACAGCATGATGTCCGCCGCCGCCCGTCCGGGTGACCCGCTGATGTCCACCGGTGGCTTGGTGGTTCAGTCGGCGCTGGCCTCGGTGGGAGGCTCCTCGCACAGCGGCATGCTGAACTCCTACCTGTCGGCCGTGGGCCGCGGGCCCATCTCCCCGGAAGGGGGCGCCGCCGCTGGCGCCGGGGCCGCGAAGCCGGGCTCGCAGCAGGCCGAGGAGCAGAAGGTCATGACGGAGCTGGCGGAGCTGTCCGCGGCGACGCTGAACAACTCCATCTTCCACATGGGCAACCGCATGAAGGTGGACCTGGAGCGCGAGTAGTCGCTCTGTCCCAGCGGAAGTGGTGCAGGGGGCCCGTGGACCGGGCCCTTTTCATTTTCAGTTGAGGTACTTCGGGCGAGGCGGGGACGCGGGCTGCTGGCGCATCATCTCCAGGCCCTGGCGCGTGAGGATGAAGCGCACGACGCCGGAGCCGCGCTCGGTCTCGATTTCGGCCTCGAAGGCGGGCCCGGCGATTCCGCCCAGCGCCACGTCCTTGCGCAGGTTGCGCACCTTGCCGCTCAGCATGTCCCCGGCGACCTCCTTCATCCCCTCGCCCCGCTCGTGCAGCTCGTACGCCGTCTGATGCAGCGTCATGGCGAGCGAGGGGGAGAGCGGCTGGGAGCTGAAGAGGACGGAGATGAGCAGCCAGTAGGGCGGGGTTTCGTCGGAGGACATCGCACGCCCATCCTAAGCGCCTGGGCGCTCGCGGGCCCGAGGAAGTGACGGCCACCTGTCGCGGGGAGGGGGCGGCCTGGGAGCCGACCTCGGCACCGTGGCGAACCCGGTCCTGGTGGGATGACGCGAGTCGGGAGGTTTCCGAGGCGGAGCCCCAGCGGGTCTCATCGAGGGCCTGCTGAATCCGGAGCGTCGGCGCGGGCCGCCTCGTCGTCGTCCTCCTGGGCATCGCGACGGTTCTTCCAGCTCGCGCGCAGGCGCTGGAACTGCTGCTCGAAGTCCGCCAGCTCCTCGTCGGTCGCGTCCTCCAGGTCCGCGAAGATGTTGCGGGCGCGGATGAGCTCGTCCAGCTTCAGGTGCAGGGCCTTCGCATCGCGGTTCTGCGTCGCCTGGATGAGGAACACCATCAGGAACGTGATGATGGTGGTGGCGGTGTTGATGACCAGCTGCCAGCTGTCGCTGAACGAGAAGAGCGGCCCGAGCAGGCACCAGCCCACGATGCCGCCCAGCGCCACGAAGAACGTGACCTGGGAGCCAGAGACCATCGCGACGTGATGCGCGAATCGGTGGAAGCGCTCGTGCATTCACAGGAGGTCTGGCCATCGCGGGTACCGTTGGCCCGCTCAGGAGCCTCCTCGACGACCTGCCGAGACGAGCGTTCGACCTCGCGAGACGGGGGCGGCCCGAAGCGCGGCGAGGTCAGCCCGCACGCGGACGGCGTCGCGACGCGATTCCCTCGGCCAGCGTCACCTGCTGCTTCCAGTGGCCATACAGGCGCCCCTGCGAGGCCAGCTTGTCGAGCTTGCGGCGCGTCTCGTCATCCACCTGTCCCGGAGGCGCGTCGCGGAAGGGAGTCCCTGGCAGCGGCATGAAGGCGTGTCCGTGAACACGGGCCCCCAGCTCCGCCAGCCGCTCCATGAGGGCCACGGTGGCCTCCACGTCCGAGGCTTCTTCACCGGGCAGGCCCAGGATGAAGTCCACGTTGGGGACGAAGCCACCCTCCACCGCGAGGCGCGTGGCACGAACGACAGTCTCCACGTCATGGCCTCGCCGAGTGCTCTGGAGGATGCGCTCGGAGCCGGACTGTCCTCCGATGATGAGGTTGTCGTTGTGGACGTAGCGCTTGAGGAGGGCGAGGGCCTCGGGGGTGACGTGCTCGGGGCGGACCTCCGAGGGGAATGTGCCGTAGTACACGCGCCCGTCGGGGGCCATGGCCTCGCTCACCGCCGCGAGGAGCTCTTCGACGGCGGCCAGGTTCATCGTCTCGTCGGCGGTGCCGTAGGACATGGACGTGGGGGTGATGAACCGGATGTCCCGGCGCCCGGAGCGGCGCAGCTCGCGGGCCCAGTGCGCCACGTTGGCCACGGAGCGGTGGCGGAAGCGCGCCTTGCTCATGAAGGGCGTCTGACAGAACCGGCATGCGTAGATGCAGCCGCGCGTGATTTCGATGGCCCCGAACATCGCGTTCCGCGCGGCGAAGGGAGGGAAGTCATCGAGCTTCACGCCCTCGCCCCGGCCGTGCTGGACCAGCTTGCCGTCCTTCAGCCAGGCCACGCCGTGGGTGTCACGGGGCTCGTCCCCTCGCTGGACGCGAGCGAGCAGCTCACGAAGGGAGTGCTCACCCTCGCCGATGGCGATGAGGTCGAAGCCGGCATGGAGCGTCTGGAGCGGCTCGGCCGTCGCGTGGACGCCGCCGGCGATGCAGAGGACGGAGCGCCCTTCCAGTCGTTCGCGAACCCACGTCAGTTCCTCCGCCGAGGCGGCGAAGCTGGCCGAGTAGAACGACCACGCGGCCACCACGGTGTCACCCGCGTCCGCGCGCTCCTTCACCGTGGCGAGCAAGGTCTCGCGGTCTCGAGGGAAGAACAGCTTCACGTCCGCGAGCGTCGGGTCGGACTCGACGGCGCCCGCGAGCACGGTGAAGGCGTACTTGCCGGGGTACTGATAGCTGAGGACCAACGAGACGGGGCGGTGCGGCACCATGAACAAGGGTCATGATGCCACAGGCGCCGCCGCGCAAGGCCCGGCTTGAGCGGCCCGGGCAAGCAACGCGGCGTGCGCTGGGCACCAGCGAGCGAGACGACAGACTCCCGGGGCCACCGCCACCCGACCCGAGATGCCACACGACCCCGCCGTCATGACCTGGCGACCATCCTCCGCAACGCGCGGCCTGAGCAACAGGCTCGGCCGTATCCTTCCGTTGCGGTCGCCATGCTCCAGCTCACATGGCGGCAGCTCGTGACGTTTCTCAGCCGGCCGATGATGCGAGGAGTTCCCACGCGGCACGCACGTGCCGCTCCTCCGTCGTCGTCGAGCCGATGGCCATGCGCAACACATAGCGAGGCGGCAGTCCGTCCACTCCAGGCAATACGGTGTGCGAGAGGAAGACCTTGCCCGAAGCATTCACCCGCTCCATCAGCGCACGGTTGCGCCCATCGGTGTCCGAGGGCGTCTCCCCGAGGCGAGGCTTCAAGCGGAAGCACACCAGCGCCAGGGAACGCGGCGCGGACACCTCGAAGCGCTCGTCCGCCTCGACCCAGCGCTCGAAGCACTCGCCCAGCCGCACATGCTCACGGATGTGCGCACGCAATCCCCGCGCGCCATAGTGACGCAACACGAACCACAGCTTGAGCGCACGGAAGCGGCGCCCCAGCGGCACCTGCCAGTCGCGGTAGTCCATCACCGCCCCGCTCGCGCTCGCGGCGTTGCGCAGGTACTCCGGCGTCACGCTGAGGGCCTCGAGCAGCGCCCTGCGGTCCCGCGTGTAGAAGGCATTGCAGTCGAAGTTGGTGAGCAGCCACTTGTGAGGATTGAAGGAGAGCGAGTCCGCCACCTCCACTCCCTCGAGCAAGCCCCGATGCTCGGGACACACCAGCGCCGCCCCCGCCCACGCCGAGTCAATGTGCAGCCAGCCCCCAGCGTCGCCCACACCCGTGCGAGCCAGCACCTCCCCCACCGCACGCACGGGGTCCACCGCCCCCGAGGAGGTGCTCCCCACTGTGGCGCACACGAAGAAAGGCCGACGACCCGCGGCCAGGTCCTCGCGAATGGCAGCCTCCAGCACATCGGGCCGCATCGCGTAGCGGGCATCCGTCTCGATGAGCCGCACATGGGCCTTGTCGTCCGCCCCATGCGCGACGCCACACAACATCGCCGCCTTCAGCACGGACGAGTGCGCCTGCGTGGAGGCATAGGCCACCCACTCGGAATCCACGGGTGCGCCGCGACGACGGACACGCTCGCGCGCCGCCACCATCGCAACCAGGGTGGCCTCGCTCGCGGTGCCCTGGATGACACACCCACCCTTGTCGGACGTAGAGCGGAAGTCCTCGGGCAGCCCCGTCAGCTCCGCGAGCCAATCCAAGACGCGCGTCTCCACCTCCGTCGCGGCGGGACTCGTGGACCAGAGCATGCCCTGCACACCCAGCCCCGCGGACAGGAGCTCACCCAGCACCGCGGGCCCGGACGCATTCGCCGGGAAGTACGCGAAGAACGACGGAGACTGCCAATGCGTCAGCCCGGGCAGGAGGATGTCCTCCAGGTCCTTGAAGATGGAATCCCAGCCACTCACCCCACCCAGCCCCTCCTCGGGAGGATGCAAGGGGAGCTTCGATGCGACGTCACCCGGAGCCACCTGGGAGCGCACGGGGAAGGACTCCAGCCGCGCCTGGTAGTCCGCGATCCAATCCACCATCCGATGCCCCAGCTCGCGGAACTCCTCCGCGCTCAGGTGAGGCACACCTCCGCCACCGCCATTCGAGTCATCGCGCATGCCTCCCTCCTCGCACGCCCCCTGTGACGCATCAAGCAACACAATGCCTCGTGCGCGGGGAGCACACTTGGCGAATCCCTCACATCCCATGCTTTGCTGGGCACCATGACCCCAGACACCCCGAGACGTGCCCCGCTGCTCCGAGGGCTCGGCCTGTACGGCGTGCTCGCAGTCACCTTCACCCTGCTGTGCCTGCCGGGCGAAGCCCATGCACAGGCGTGGTCATTGACGACCGCACAACGCCAGGCGTTTCTCCAGCACTACGCACCCATCATCCTCAAGCGAGGCAACGGGGACGATGGGAGGCACGGCTACGACTGGGTGACGAGCTTCGACTTCGACCAGGACGGAGACTTCTCGAACAACAAGCTCCACTGGAAACAGGTTCCTCAGTACGTGGACGGAGCCCGAGCGGGGACAGGCGCCCATGCCCAATGGCGCATCCGCCCGACGCTCTACACGTCGCTCATCGAGTTCATGGACGGAGGGAGCAAGAACCTCGTCCTCATCTACCACGTGTACCACGCGCTCGATAAGAACGCGGCGGGCGACTACCAGCTCCATGATTGGGAGCGCGTGGAGATGCTCGTGAAGAACGTGGTGGGCGCGCCAGGAAGCGGCGAGTCGGTGGCGCACGCGGTGGTCACACAGCACAAGCGCAACGTCGTGCGCCGGGCGGGCCACGTGGACCTGAACTTCATGCAGTCCTCCACGGGCAGACACCTGCTCATCTGGCAGGCGGAGTGGTCCGACAAGCTCGCCGCGGCGCACGGCCAGGAGCTGCGCTTCGTCACGGACACCTCCGCCTTCTTCGCGGGGCGGATGGCGAGCGGCGGCAAGGCGGAGGCCGGGGTCAACAACGACGGAGGACGGAAGAACGTCCACTACGCCTTCGTGCCCGAGGCATCAGCGGAGGCGGTGACGACCTTCGGAGCACAGGCACTCACGTATGCGACGGCGGATGCGCTCGCGAGCCGCTACGACAACGGGAAGACCATCACCTGGCCCAACGTGAAGCGCGTCACCTACGAACTCCAGGACCTGGCGGACATCCTGCCCACGCACTGGCAACACGGTGGCTACCCGACGCACTGGCTGAGCACCGGGCCCGTCGACTTCTACCTGGAGAGCGCCCTCGTCAACGAGGCGGGGCAGTCCGAAGTGAGCGCGGGCATGCAGCGCTTCTTCCCCCAGACGCGTGACATCGAGAACGAGGATGACCGCGAGGGCTACATCTCGAAGAAGTGGTTCGTGGGCACTCACGAGCTGAACGACAGCGCGTCGGACTTCGGAGGCGGCGGTTCCAACGCCTTCCATGACAACGCCTACGCCAGCACCGTGGTGGACTCCCGGGGACAGACCCGAGCCAGCGCGAGCGGCCATGCGACCTCCCCCGGCTCCTTCTGGTGGCAACACGACTACTTCGTCCACTCGGGGTTCGCGGACTCGACGGACGGCGTGGAGCAAGGCTTCTGGCTGCCAGGGCCTTGGTACCTGCCAGAGAACGGTGGGTTCGACGGGCGATGGAATCAGCTCTTCGACGACCGGCCCGGCATGGAGTCCGGCGCGAGGTAGGCGCCAGCCGTGAGACCGCGGGGCCCGACGCGCTCAACCGCTCCTTCGTATGCTTCCCGCCTCGGGCTCATCACGAGAATTCGTTGCCCACGAGATTCCGTGGCTCCACTGGGCCACGGTACTCAGCGGACCTTGATGCCCAGGGCCTTGAGCCGGGAGGCGAGCGTCGTCGGGGCCAGGCCGAGGAGCTCGGCGGCGCCTCCTGGGCCATACACCTTGCCTCCCGCGGCGGCGAGGGCCGCCTTCAGGTTCTCCTTCTCCCTGCGGCGCCACTCCTTCTCGGTGATGAACGTGGAAGGAGCCCCAGAGTCGCGTGGCCGGGCATCACGCGCCGAAGTCCCTCGGGAGTCCGGCAAGGCCAGCTCCAGCCGCAGTCGCCCACCCCGAGAGAGGATGACGGCGCGCTCCAGGACGTTCTCCAGCTCGCGGACGTTGCCCGGCCAGTCGTAGCGCTGGAGCGCCTGCACCTGTGCCTGGCTCATCCTGAGAGGCGCGAGGTTGAGCTTCACGCAGACACGTCCGAGCAGGTGCTCCGCGAGCAGGGGGACATCCTCGAGCCGCTCTCGCAGGGGCGGGACCTCGATGGGGAAGACGCTGAGCCGGTAGAAGAGGTCCTCACGGAAGCGGCCCTGGGCCACCTCGGTCTTCAGGTCCCGGTTGGTGGCGGCGACGATGCGCACGTCCACCTTGCGAGTGACGTCCTCGCCCACGCGCTCGAAGGTGCCCTCCTGGAGGACACGGAGCAGCTTGCTCTGGAGCTCGAGGGGAATCTCGCCCACTTCGTCCAGGAAGAGCGTCCCTCCGTCCGCGGCCTGGAAGCGGCCCGCGCGGTCCTTGAGCGCGCCAGTGAAGGCACCTCGGACATGGCCGAAGAACTCGCTCTCGAACAGCTCGCGGGGGATGGAGGCGCAGTTGACGCGGATGAGCGGCCGCTCCCGCCGAGGGCTCTGCTCATGGAGCGCCCGAGCGATGAGCTCCTTGCCCACCCCCGACTCACCGAGCACCAGGACACTGGCGGAGGTCGCCGCCACAGGCTGGAGCTGCTGGAGCACGCGCCGGAGGGCCTCGCTCCGTCCGACGATTTCGCCGAACGAGAGCGCGTCCTTCACCTCTTCGCGCAGGTAGTCCCGCTCCAGCTCGAGCTGGGCACGCAGACGCGCCACCTCCTCGAAGGCCCGGGCGTTGGTGAGCGCCACCGCGGCGTGGTCCGCGAAGGTGCGCAGCCAGGAGAACTCCGCGCGTCCCAGCTTGCGGCGGCTGAACACGGCCAGGACGCCCAGCACCTCGCCTCGGAAGATGAGCGGCTGGGCCGCGAAGCTGAGGATGCCCTCTCGCACGGCCCACTCGCGGCGCACGAGCCAGTCCGCATCCTTCCCGGCCCACTGGAGGAGCACGGGCTCGCCCGTGGCTCCCACATGCCCCACCTTGCGGATGCCGAGAGGGAACCGTCGGAAGGCCCCGCCCAGCCCCGTCCACGCCTCCTCGCCCTTCCGCGAGCCTCCCGCGCTGGCCGCCAGGTGCAGACAGCGTGAAGTATCCGGGCACTCGGCACGCAGGGGGCAGGTGCCGCAGATGTCGCCGGGGGCGATGAGCCAGATGCGCGCGAGCGCCACGTCCGGCTGCGCCGCCAACCCCTGCGCGATGCGCGCGAGCAACAGGTCCACCGAGCGGACCTGGGCCATGGCCAGGGAGATGGACTGGAGCGCGTCGGCGTACATGCCGCATCCCTACCCAGTCCAAGGCCCGTTGACCACGAGAACTCGTGGTGCCGTGGAGCCCCTGGAGAACGAGCCCCAGAGGAGACAGCCCTGGGCACGGCCCATGCAAACCCAGTGGAGGAGTCCGGGAGCACACCTTCCCGTCACCACAGGAGCAGGACATGCCCGTTTCACTTCGCCCGCCGTTCACGCAGGAGACTGCCCGAGCCAAGGTCCAAGCCGCCGAGGATGCATGGAACAGCCGGGACCCGAACCGGGTGGCGCTCGCCTACTCGGAGGACTCCGAGTGGCGCAATCGCACGGAGTTCTTCCGAGGCAGAGAGGCCATCCGAGACTTCCTGCGCGGCAAGTGGGAGCGGGAGCGGGACTACCGGCTGATGAAGGAGCTGTGGGCCTTCACCGGGAACCGCATCTCCGTGCGATTCGAGTACGAATGGCACGACGCCCAGGGACAGTGGTTCCGCACCCACGGCAACGAGCATTGGGAGTTCAATGACGAAGGGCTCATGCGCCGCCGCGACATGAGCGCCAATGACGTCCCCATCGCGGAGAGCGAGCGGCGCCTGCGCTGAGACGCCGCCAGCCCCTGACGTTACTGACAGGTGGAGAGCATCACCCGGATGGAAGACCCCGTGCTGCCGGTGACGGCATCTGGCCAGCCATCTGCGTTCAAGTCTCCGAAGGCGATACCCTGCGGGAAAGCCCCGGCATCCGTCTGAGTGACGGCACCGAATGCCCCGGTGCTGGTGCCGAGGAGCAGGCTCACCGCGCCGTCGGAGTAGGAAGAGGGCAGCGCCAGGTCCAGCCGACCATCGAGGTTGACGTCCTCGCAGACGAGGGCGCGGGGGTGACCACTCACGCCACTGAGGACCTCCGTGGAGAAGTCTCCCGCCCCATTGCCCATGAGGATGGAGAGGGCGCTGCTGGGCGTGGAGTGCGCCACCGCGAGGTCCAGGTTGCCGTCGCGATTCCAATCCCCCACCGTGACGGCGGTGGGCTCGGAGCCCGCGAGGAAGTAACCCCTGCTCACGAAAGCACCCATCCCATCTCCGACGAGCACGCTCGAGCCGGAGTTCACATCCGGGGTGATGACCGCGAGGTCGACCAGGCTGTCCCGGGTGAAGTCGCCAACAGCGAGCACCTGGGGATTGCCACGGACGGGGAAAGAGCTCGCCGAGGCGAAGGTCCCATCCCCTTTGCCCAACCGGACGGTGACACTTCCCGTGGACAGATTGGAGGTGGCCGCGAGGTCCGCCTTCCCGTCCCGGTTGAAGTCCCCCGCAACGAGCCCCAAGGGGCGCGAGCCCATCGCATGCCGCACGGCCGGCCCCCAGATTCCATTGGGCCTCGCGAGGAGCAGGCTCACCTCGCCCTTGAGCTCATGACTGATGGCCAGGTCCTGCTTGCCGTCACCATTGAAGTCGGCGAGGGCCACTCCATCCACGACGCCGCTCACGGCCGAGTGGATGGGCGCCTCGAGGGACCCATCTCCCCTGCCGCGCAGGAAGCTGATGCTGTCTCCGTCGTTGACCGAGAGCACATCCTGCTTGCCGTCATCGTCGAAGTCCCGGACGGCCACCCACCGCGGCGCCGAACCGGACGCGAACGCCCTGAAGGACTGCAACCGCACGTCCTGGGTGCAGGTCCGGGCGCAGTGCCCCCCGTAGCAACTCTGCCCCGAGCCGCAGGTTCCACAGGAGCCTCCGCAGCCATCGTCTCCACACACCTTGCCCGAACAAGCAGGGGTGCACATGGAGGCACATTGCCCCGAGGCCGAACACGTCAGACCGGTGGCGCAGGTCCCGCACGAGCCTCCGCAGCCATCGTCTCCACACACCTTGCCTGAACAAGCAGGGGTGCACGTAGAGGCACATTGCCCCGAGGCCGAGCACGTCAGGCCGGTGGCACAGGTCCCACAGGAGCCTCCGCAGCCGTCGTCACCGCACGCCTTGCCCGAGCAGATGGGCGTGCAGGTGGAGACACATTGCCCCGAGGCCGAGCACGCCAGGCCGGTGCCGCACGCCCCACACGAGCCTCCGCAGCCGTCGTCGCCGCACGTCTTCCCCGAACAGCGAGCCGTGCAAGTGACAGGGGGCTCCTTGGGAGGTGGGTCCTCCGACTTCGTGGAGCCACAAGCCGCGAGCGCCAACGCGAGGATGGAGAGACAGACGCGCGTCATCGGAACGGAGCGCGAGGAGAGAAACAGGGTCATGCGGAGCAATCCAATCCAGGATGCTGGAATCAAGCTGGGGGAGTGCCCTGTGTATCGCGCCCGCTCGTCGAGACGCCAGCCAGGCCGAGACAAACAGGCATGTTTCTGTTTCAGCCTCCGCCGGGTGGGTTTCATCTGCCTCAGGGGCCCTCCCCTCCACCTCGGGCAGGGGAGAGCCTGTTTGACCAAGGCAGTTCCGCGCGCCGGGTCAGGCCTTCTTCACTGAAGCGTCGCCCGCGCGCACCATCGGCGGCGGACTCCACTCACCCTCGTAGGCCTCGGGCTCGGGGACGTAGAGCCGCATCACGGCGTAGAAGGGGGCAACGGGAGCTGGCAACCAGTTTGCCATCAGCGCCTCGGACGGAGGCTCGCTCTGGAGGTAGATGGTCAGGGAGCCATCATCCCCATACACAAACTTGTCCTCCATCGAGGTATTCACCAGATACCGATTGATGGAGTTCTCGACGAGCAACTGGGTCTTGGCGTCATACATCGTGATGGACCAGAACGCCTTGGCCGGCGGCATCTCCGGCAACGTAATCGTGTACCGGGACGTCGAGCCGTCCGGACGGTGAGCGTCAAGGTGGTTGTCGCGTGAGAGGGCTCAGCCGATGGACCCCACCTCCTGCAGAAGCGGGGTGCGGTTGGGAGCGGGATTGAGGCGCACGCGGCCTACCGGCATCCAGCCCCGAGATGTTCGTCACCGTCTGCGCTCCAGTCACCAACGGCGAGAAGTCCTCGATGTTCGCGAGCCCCCCGCGCTTGCCGCCAAGTGCAGACAGAGGGAAGCATCCGGGCACTCGGCACGCAGGGGTCAGGCGCCGCAGATGTCCCCGGGGGCGATGAGCCAGATGCGCACGCGCGCCACGTCCGGCTGTGCTGCCAGCCCCTGCGCGATGCGCGCGATCAACAGACCCAAGGAGCGAACCTGCGCCATGGCCAGGGAGATGGACTGAAGCGCGTCGGCGCACATGCCGCCCCCCCCTATCCCAGTCCGAGGCATGTTGACCACGAGATCTCGTGGTGCCTTGGAGCCCTGATGCGGGCCCTAGAGGAGGAGTCTGGGAGCACACCTTCCCGTCACCACAGGAGCAGGACATGTCCGTTTCACCTCGCCCGCCGCTCACGCGGGAGACCGCACGAGCCAAGGTCCAGGCCGCCGAGGATGCATGGAACAGCCGGGACCCGGACCGGGTGGCCCTCGCCTACCCGGAGGACTCCGAGTGGCACAATCGCACGGAGTTCTTCCGAGGCAGGAAGGCCATCCGGAACTTCCTGCGCGGCAAGTGGGAGCAGGAGCGGGACTACGGGCTGATGAAGGAGCTGTGGGTCTTCACGAGGAACCGCATCTTCATTCGGTTCGAGTACGAATGGCACGACGCCCAGGGGCAGTGGTTCCGTCCCCCCAGCAACGAGCATTGGGAGTTCAATGACGAGGGGCTCATGCGCCGTCGCGACATGAGCGCCAATGACGTCCCCATCGCGGAGAGCGAGCGGCGTCTGCGCTGAGGCGCCATCACCGCGGCTTTCGCTGGACCGCCAGGATGCGCCACCCTGGGAGAGCGACGGCGAAGGTGGCATCCCTGTCGAAAGTCGGGTCCTTCATCTCGCACACACCTGGCCGCAGGGGATGAGAACAAACATCGCTCCCTCGAGACCGAGGGATGAACTCAGCTCGTAGGGCTCGCAAGAAAGTCCGTCAGAGCGAACCCCATCGCCGTCACCAGCTCACCGGACAGCATGGTCCTCGACGGGATGAATATCCCAAGCATCACGAGAGTTCCGTGGCCGTCAGGAACGAGCCCTGCGGAGACGCACCTTGCCATCAACCCCGGGAGAGGAATCCCGCGGAGAATAGACCCGGCCTGAATCTGCTTCCGAAATGTCGATTCCTAGCGCTATCAGCTTTCGCACAGCCTCCTGAAAACGCGACGAGCGAAGCCTCTCCGGCACCTCCATTCCGAGGGCACGAAGCACTCCACTGAGGTTCCGTGGCCGGCTCCACTCACGGGAAAGCCCGATCAGATACTGCATCGCAGGCGCAACGACTGTGCGGCCTGAGTCGTCGTCGTCCTCCGCACCGTGCGCCGCAACGTTCTTCAGCGCATCAGCCGCAACAGAGCCAGAGGTCACACGATACTCATCCAGATTGAACTCGGAATGGGTGGATTCCTTCCCAAACTCCGGAGGGACCTCCCCCTGCACGAAGATTGCTCGCGCCAGGGCCACCAACTGGTCCTTCGAGTGCCTTGCGAGCTCTGGCGAAAAGTAGCGACGCTCCCGCCACCGAAAGGGGCGGCGTAGCAATCGATAAAGCGTTTCTCGATCAAGGGCGTCAATCAATCGCTGCATGGACTCACCGAACGAGGCAGACAATGCGTGACGAACCTCGCTCTCTGAATGGCGTTCCGAGACTTTCCGCGACGCTGCCAAAGCCCGAAGATCCTTCGCCTCCATCAACTGAAGCACTTTCAGAATGGGCACCGCCATTGTCCCCTCCAATCCAAGGCACCTGGAGTATGGCCTGATTGGCGAGAGGATGGAGCGGGTAGCAACCGCCCCACCAAATCATCAAGAACGCCCCTGACCCTTCCGCAGAGGGAAGGATGTGTTGTCGACAAGGGAACACTCGCGTTTCGACGGGATCCTCATTCGTCGCGTTGCAGCACGTCACACGGAAAGACGAGCGCCAGCACGAAGCACATGACGCCTCCTGCTCAAGCCATAGGAGCGTTGGCGGATTCCTGCTCCAGCGCCTCGCGCACCGCCCCCAGCGCCTCCACCGCAGCGCGCAGCGAGGCCACGGACACGCGACCTCCCATCTGGTTGGCCCAGGCCATCTGACGGGCCTCCACTTCGCGCAATCGCTCACGCCCCTTGGGTGTCATCACGATGAGCTTGGCGCGGCGGTGGTGCGGGTTCTCCTGGTACTCGATGAGCCCGTCGGCCTCGAGCGCATCGGCCGTCTGCTGCACGCTCTGCCGCGTCAGTCCAATCGTCCGGGCCACGTTCGCCACCGGCGCGGACTCGTGGTCCACCACGCCCAACACCTGCCAGCGGGCACTCGTGAGCCCCGATGGCTCCGTGAGGCGCTCTCCCGCCGCGAGTATCAACCCGTTGTTCCGGAAGATTTCGAACACCAGGTCCGAGAAGGCTGACCCGGCCGACGTGTATTTCGCCATGGGCAATGTGCTGTCATCATGACAACGGGTTGTCAACAGACAGTGAGCGCTGCCCAGGCCCGTGGTCTCGCGGTAGAGAGGGGAGGCGACCTGCCCGAGAAGAACATGCCCTCACCACGACCTCGAGCCCTTGGACTCAGCACGTTGGCGCTCCTACTGGGGGTCCTCGTCGTCCTCCCCGGGTGCCGGACCGATTCCACGCCGAGCTACATCCGGCTCCAGGGCGCGGCGCCCGTGCTCCAGGGCGCGCCCGGCACACGCGCGGTGCTCGTGACCTTCTGGGCCACGTGGTGCCCTCCCTGCCGCAAGGAGACGCCCTCGCTCGTGGAGCTGGCGCAGAAGCCACCCGAGGGCCTGAGCGTCATGGTCTTCAGCCACGACATGGACATGGCCGCGGTGGAGTCCTTCCTGCGCGGCCCGCCCGCCCCCGCCCTCCACCTGCGGCTGGATGAAGACCACGCCGCGGCCCGAGCGTTTGGCGTCGAGACCCTCCCCACGGCCATCCTCGTCGTGGACGGCCAGCAGGTCGCTCGCTTCTCCGGGTCCAAGGACTGGAGCTCCCAGGCCATGCGCCGCCTGCTGGAGAAGTTGAGCCACACGGGCGAGCCCGGGACCGCGCCTTGACTCGCCATCACACCGGCAAGTAAGCCCTGGGGTCGATGCAGCCTTTCCTGCGCATCCTCGCCGTCTTCCTCGTGCTGATGACCGGAGGTGTCTTCCAGACCTTCGCACTCGCCAGCCAGGAGACCGAGCCATGCGCGGATGAGGAGGAAGCCGGGCAACCGTGTGAGGACTGCGCGTCCGACTGCGTGTTGTGCCTGTGCTGCCCCCTGCGCGCCGCGGCCCCCAGTCTCCCGGAAGTGGGCGTGCCCCTCCCCGCGCCACGCCATGAGCCGGCGCCGTCCCGGCCCCCCGCGTTGGCGTTGTCCGGCGTGAGCGCGGACATCTTCCAGCCGCCGAAAACCTGAGCCCGCCCTTCACGGGAGACGTGTGTCCAGCGCCCGGCAGCCGGGGCCGCTGACGCACGCCCATCACCTCGCCCCAACCCCAACCGCCGTCGATGGCCTCTCGGGGCCCTCGCGGCTGGAGTTCCATCCATGCGTTCGCTGCGTTCGCTGTCCGTCGTCGTGTCCCTCGCCTTCGTCCCCGCGCTCCCGGCCCTCGCGGAGGAGGCTCCGCGCCAGCAGGCCGCCCCCAAGGCCGAGGCGGAGAAACCCAAGTGTGAGCACGGCGTGCAGAAGACGCTCTGCACGCGCTGCAACCCGAAGCTCGCGGCCGTCTTCAAGGCCAAGGGCGACTGGTGCGCCGAGCACGAGCGGCCCGAGTCCCAGTGCTCCCTCTGCCATCCGGACCTCGCCAAGAAGGGAGTGAAGTAGATGGGTCCCCGCATCGGCACGCTGACGATGGTGGCCCTGCTCCTCGCGAGCCTGGCCTCCTGCTCGAAAGACACCCGGCCCGGCGGCGCGGAGAAGTCCGCTGGGGCCTCGGCCGATGCGGGGCCTCCCGCCGCGACAGACGCGCGGGCACAGACAGTGACGTTGTGCGAACACCGGGTGCCGGCGGAGCTGTGCACCCGGTGCAACCCCGACCTCGTCGACGTCTTTAAGTCCCAGGACGACTGGTGTGACGCCCACGGCGTCCCCGAGTCACAGTGTTTCCAATGCAACCCGAATCTCACCTTCACCACCGCGGACACCACGCCGAAGGACTGGTGCAAGGAGCACGCGGTCCCCGAGTCCATGTGCACCAAGTGCCACCCGGCCCTGGTCGCGAAGTTCATCGAGGCCGGTGACTACTGCCGCGAGCACGGCCTGCCCGAGTCCGTCTGCCCCTACTGCCATCCAGAGCGGGTGACGGCGGCGGGAGCCCAGCCGCCTGCCTTTCCCGAGCCGGGGACTCGCGTCCGCCTCGCCTCCTCGGACACGGCCCGAGAGGCGGGCATCCAGACACGTCCGGCGCGCAAGGTTCCCTTCGCGAGGACGCTGGAGGTCGTCGGACAGCTCGACTTCAACCAGAACCGGCTGGCGCAACTGTCCGTGCGCAGCGAGGCCCTGGTGGTGGAGGTCCACGCGGATGTCGGTGACGAGGTGAAGGCGGGCCAGCCGCTCGTGCGGGTGGCCTCCGGGAGCGTGGGCGCGGACCAGGGACGGCTTGCTTCGGCGCAGGCTCGGCTGGGTCTGGCGCGCGCCGCGCTCGAGCGTGAGCAGAAGCTCGCTTCGAGCGGAATCACGGCGCGAAAGGATGTCGAGGCGGCCCAGGCGGAGGTCTCGGCGGCGGAGGCCGAACGAGACGCGGCCCGCGCGGCCCTCTCCGCCGCGGGCGCGCAGGCGACCGGGCAGTCGGGGGCCTATGTGTTGTCCGCGCCCTTCGCGGGGACGGTGGTCGCGCGTGACGCGCTCGCCGGACGACATGCCTCGGCGGGACAACCGCTCATCCAGGTCGCGGACCTGCGCACCCTGTGGGCGATGCTGGAGATTCCCGAAGCGGACGCGACCCAGGTGCGCGCGGGGCAGCGCGTCACCCTCACCTTCGACACCTTGCCAGGACAGACACAGGTCGCGACGCTCACGCGCGTCGGCGCGTCCGTGGATCCCGCCTCGCGCACCGTTCGGGCGCGGGTGGAGTTGCCCAATCCAGACGGCGCCCTCAAGGCGGGACTCTTCCTCCGCGCGAAGGTGGAGGTGGCCGCGGAGCACACGGCGGTGATGGTCCCCCACCAGGCCATCCAGCGCGCCGAGGGCCGGACGCTGGTCTTCGTGAAGAAGCAGGAGGGGCTCTACGAGCCCGTCGCGGTGAAGCTGGGCGCGGGGACTCGCGAGGAGGTGGAGGTCGTCGAGGGACTCGCTGCGGGCGCGGAGGTGGTCACCACGGGAGCCTTCCTGCTCAAGACGGAGATTCTCAAGGAATCCATCGGCGCGGGCTGCTGCGAGACCGGGGAGAGCAAGTAACCCCCATGCTGACCCGGCTCATTGAATGGTCACTGTCACACCGCTGGGCGGTGCTCCTGGGCACGGGGGCGCTGGTCGTCTCGGGGCTGCTCGCGTTTCGGGCCCTGCCCATCGACGCCATCCCGGACACCACGCCCGTGCAGGTACAGGTGAACACGGTGGCGCCCGCGCTCACGCCCATCGAGGTGGAGCGCCAGCTCACCATCCCCATCGAACAGGCGCTCTCGGGACTCGCTCGCGTGAGCGAGCTGCGCTCCATCTCCAAGTTCGGCCTGTCGCAAGTCACGCTCCAGTTCAGCGACGGTGTGGACCTGTGGTTCGCGCGGCAGCAGGTGTCCGAGCGGCTGAGTCGGGTCCAGACGCCCTCGGGCATCGCTCCTCCCTCGCTGGGGCCAGTCGCCACGGGCCTGGGCGAGGTGTTCCACTATCTGGTCAAGAGCCGCACGCGGAGCTTGGAGGAGCTGCGCACGCTGCACGACTGGGTCATCGCGCCCCAGCTCCGCGCGGTGCCGGGTGTGGCGGAGGTGAACGCCTGGGGCGGCGAGGAGAAGCAATGGCACGTCATCGTGGACCCTCGCCGGCTTCAGCAGTTCAGCCTCGACCTGGGGGATATCTATCGGGCGCTGGAGGAGAACAACGCCAACGTCGGCGGCGGCGTGGTGGAGCGCGCGGGAGCCTCGAGCCTCGTGTTGGGAGTGGGAGTGCTCGATGGTGGCAAGGCCATCGAGGACGTGGTGGTCGCGGCGCGCCGGGGAGTCCCCGTGCGCATCCGGGATGTGGCACGCGTCGAGGTCGGGCATGAAATCCGGCGAGGCGCCACCACGGCGGATGGAGAGGGAGAAGTGGTCCTCGGCCTGGGCTTCATGCTGGTGGGCGAGAACTCCCACACGGTGACGAAGGCCCTGGCCCAGCGGTTGGAGGAAGTCACCCGGACGTTGCCGGAGGGCGTCACCGTGGAGCCCGTGTACGAGCGCACGGAGTTGGTGGAGCTGGTGCTGCGCACGGTGCGCACCAACCTCCTGGAGGGCGCGCTGCTGGTCATCGCGATCCTCTTCGTCTTCCTGGGCAACTGGCGCGCGGGGCTCATCGTCGCGGCGGCGATTCCCCTGTCCATGTTGTTCGCCTTCAGCGCGATGCTGCGCTTTGGCATCGCGGGGACGCTCATGTCGCTGGGAGCCATCGACTTCGGGCTCGTGGTCGACTCCTCCGTCATCCTGGTGGAGAACGCGGAGCGGAGGCTGGCGGAGGCCAAGGACGGGCGCTCGCTGCTGGAGGTGGTGCGAGACGCCGCCATCGAGGTGCGCAAGCCCACGCTCTTCGGTGAGCTCATCATCATGGTGGTGTACCTGCCCATCCTCGCGTTGGAGGGGGTGGAGGGGAAGCTGTTCCGCCCCATGGCACTCACGGTCATCTTCGCGCTGCTGGGGAGCGCGGTGCTCTCCATGACGCTGATGCCGGTGCTCGCGTCGTTCGCGCTGAAGCGAGGAGCGAAGCCGCACTCGGAGCCTCGCCTCGTGCGATTCCTCCAGCGGTGCTATCGACCGGTGCTCGAGTGGGCGCTGGCGCATGCGCGCGTCACGCTCGGGGCCGCGGCGCTGCTCGTGTTGGGAGCAGCCCTCGCCGCCACGCGGCTGGGGAGTGAGTTCGTCCCGCGCCTCTCCGAAGGCACCCTCGTCATCAACACGGTGCGCCTGGCCGAGGTCTCCCTCTCGGAGTCCGTGCGCTATGGAGGGCAGATAGAGCGGGTGCTGCTGTCGCGGTTCCCCGATGAGGTGCTGCGGGTCTGGACGCGCACGGGCACGGCGGAGGTGGCCACGGACCCGATGGGCATCGAGCTGTCGGATGTCTTCATCACGCTCAAGCCCCGGGAGCAGTGGAGGCGGGCGGAGACCCAGGAGGAGTTGGTCGGCGAGATGAAGGCGGAGCTCGCGGACCTGCCCGGCATGCGCATGGCGTTCCTCCAGCCCATCGAGATGCGGGTGAACGAGATGATCGCGGGCGTCCGCAGTGACGTCGGCATCAAGCTCTTCGGCGATGACCTCGATGTGCTCAAGGCGAAGGCACGCGAGGTGGAGACGCTGGTGAAGGGCCTCCCGGGTGCGGCGGATGTCACGGTGGAGCAGGTGACGGGGCAGCCGGTGATGGAGGTCGTGGTGGACCGCGCGGCCGTCGCGCGACACGGCATCCCCGCGCGAGCGGTGCTCGACGTGGTGGAGGCCATGGGCACACGCGTCGTGGGCGAGGTGCGCGAGGGCGAGCGCAGGTTCGACCTGGCGGTGCGGTTGCTGGAGGAGTACCGCGAGGAGCCCACGAAGCTCGCGTCGATTCCCGTCACGGCGCCAGGGGGTGAGCGGATTCCATTGGGGAGGCTGGTGACGATTCGCGAGGTCGTGGGCCCCACGACCCTCCAGCGCGAGTGGGGCAAGCGTCGGCTGGTGGTCCAGGCGAATGTGCGCGAGCGCGACCTGGGTGGATTCGTGGAGGAGCTTCGCCACACGCTCGACACCCAGCTGGAGCTGCCAGCGGGCTCCTACGTGCGCTACGGGGGACAGTTCGAGCACCTGGAGCGGGCACGGGCGCGCCTGCTCATCGTGGTGCCGGTGTCGTTGGCGCTCATCTTCCTGTTGCTCTACCTCACGTATCACCGGGTCTTGGATGCGCTGCGCATCTTCGCGGGAGTCCCCTTCGCGCTCGTCGGAGGTGTGTTGGCGCTCCTGGTGCGAGGGTTGCCGTTCTCCATCTCCGCGGCGGTGGGCTTCATCGCGCTGTCCGGAGTGTCTGTCCTGGGAGACATGGTGCTCGTCTCGCGCGTGCGAGGCTTGCTGGAGCGAGGGCTGTCCGTGGGCGAGGCCGTTCGAGAGGCCGCGCTGACGCGGTTGAGACCCGTGCTGATGACAGCGGCGGTGGCCGCCATCGGCTTCGTGCCCATGGCGCTGAACACGGGCGTCGGCGCGGAGGTCCAGCGACCCCTCGCCACGGTCGTCATCGGAGGCGTCCTCTCCTCCACCCTGCTCACCTTGGTGGTGCTCCCTGTCCTCTACACGGTGTTCGGAGCGGGGCGGAGCCCATCCGAGCGAGAGCCCCTCGACGCTCCAACAGCTGCGTCACCCGAGGAAGGGCGCGCGGTGGGGTGACCTCTCTGGTTCACGGGCGCAGCCGGAAGGGCACCTTGACCACGCGATACACGGCGACAGGCTGTCCCTCCAGCATCGCGGGTTGATAGCGCCACGTGCGCACCGCGCGCAGTGCGGCGGAGGCGAAGGGCTCCTCGCCTCGCATCACCGTGACATCTCGGACCTCACCTCGCGCGGTGACGACCAGCTTGAGGACCACCATCCCTTCACGTCCCGCCGCTCGCGCCTCCTGGGGGAACTCCGGCTGCGGATTCCCCGTGAGCTCCACGGGCGGCTTCGCGTTCTCTGGCAGTTGAATGGGCTCCGCGGCGACGTGACTCGGACGTGCGCCGACCACCGCGGGCTCCGCCGCGACGGGGACCTCCAGCGGCGTGGGAGCACTCAGCGATGGGCCCGACTGCCACTCCACCGGACTCGCCACCTCCGCGCCGGGAGACGACGTCCCACCTCGGCCTCCTCGCTCGCGCTGCAGGCGCTGACTCAAGAGCACCTCGCCAGACCCACCCGCGAGCACTCGGTCCGAGCGATACCCCTCCCGCACGAACGTCAACTCGGCGGTGGCAAGACCTCTCGCATCCGGCGGCACCTCCAACACGAAGGGGGTCGTGCCCCGCTCCACACCCTTCCAGAAGACTCGCGCCCCTGACGGTTGGCTGGAGACATGGAAGCGCACGGGCTGAGGCGGCTGCACCGCTGCAACAATCGTAGGCGGCTCCTCTCGCATCGGCGCAGCCGATGGCACCGGTGGCACGGCGACTGTCGGCGCGTCCACGGGAGGAGGAGCATGGCGAGCACCGAGCAGATACGCCCCCGCGCCACAGACAAGCAGCACGCCCAGCATCAAGCTCCAGCGGGGGAGGCTCGAGCGAGGCTTCTCCGGACGAACCACGGAGGACTCATCCAGGCTGATGTCCAACACCATCGTGCCTTGCACGCCACTGTTCGTCGACACGGCCAGCGGCCCGGTCAGCACCTCCCCAGGGCCCGTATCCGCCAAGCCTCCCACCACTCCACGCAGTGCCTCCAGGAGCGCCTCCATGGACTCGTATCGGTGCGCGGGCTGCTTCTCCAAGCAGCGGCGCACCACTGCCTCCACGGCCTCGGGAATCACCACCTCCGGACGCACCGTCTGGAAGCGCGGTGGCGGTTCCTTCTGGTGCGCGAAGATGAGCTCCAGCGGGTCCTGCATCACGAAGGGCGGACGCCCCATGAGCATCTGGTACAGCAGGACTCCGAGCGCGTAGATGTCACTGCGCGCATCCGCCAGGTTCCGCGCCTGCTCCGGCGCCATGTACATCGGCGAGCCCAGGAACATCCCGCCCTGGGTGATCTCCGGCACCGCCTGCGAGGCACCGCTCTCCCCCGCCACGACGAAGGACTTCACCAGCCCGAAGTCGAGCACCTTCACGTGGTCGCGCCCCTCCTCCGCCAGCAACATCACGTTCGCGGGCTTCAAGTCCCGGTGCACGACGCCCAGCCGATGCGCCTCGCGCAGCGACCGGCACACCTGCTGGGCGATATCCACCGCGCGTGGCCAAGGCATGGGCCCGGAGGCCAGGTGCTCCGCCAGCGTGCGCCCCTCCAGATACTCCATCGCGATGTAGAACGTCCCATCCTCCGTCTTCCCGTAGTCGATGACGGTGACGGTGTTCGGATGGCTCAGCTTCGCCGTGATGCTCGCCTCCAGGAGGAAGCGCCGCTGGAACTCCGGGTCGCTCGCCGTCGGGAACGAGGGGCTCATCACCTTGAGCGCCACCACCCGCTCCAATGGAAGCTGGAGTGCTCGATACACCCGGCCCATGCCCCCGGCGCCCACGGGCGACAACACCCGGAAGCGCCCATGGAGCACCTGGCCGAGCAGCGGGTCCACCAGCGAATGAGGCGAAGTCGACGGGCGCGATTCAGTCTGCATGGCGAGCACCTGCCGGAGACCGTCGCATGCACCCGTCACGGCGGTGTGCCGGCCACATCACGGCCCGGGCAACATCCCGTCACAACTCCGCGCGCACTCGGAAGCACCGGCCCCACGACTCACGGGCCGGTGCTTCTCGTCACCACCGGGAACCGGAGGCTACGACGAGCGGCGACGGCGAACCCGCGCCAGCCCCAGGAGCCCCAACAGCGTCAGCGCCGCGAGTGAGCCACCCGAGCTGTTGCAGCCCGCGCCTTCAGCGTCGCCTCCATCCGGGAGCACCTCCACCGGAGGCTTCAGCCCGTCCGTGCCCGCATCCGCGGCCACACCCGCGTCCGCCTGCGGCGGAGTCCCCGCATCCACGGGCTCCGGCACCACGGGCTCACCCGCGTCCGGCACGGGCTCGGGTGTCCCTGCGTCCACCGGCGTCCCCGCGTCCGGCACCGTCGGCGCCTCCAGCACGTCCTCCAGCGCCGTCGCCTGGATGAAACCATCGTGGTACACGACGCCGACCTGCTTCACGGTGTCGCTGCGATACAGGCCCAGCTTCAAGTAGTTGCCCTGCCCCGCGTACATCGTCACCGCGCTGCGCTTCTGCAGCACGTTCTCCTTGTTGTGCCACAGCTCCACGAAGCCCGTGCTCGCCTTCGAGGACCACTTCACGTGCAGGATGAACTCGTGCCACACGCCCCGCTGGAGCTTCGTGCGCCACGGAATCGTGTTGTCGTCGTTCAACACCATCCGGATCTCCTCACCTCGCACGTAGAACTCCAGCGGAGGTGAGCCGCAGCACCCGTCGTGGTGCCACTGCGTGAACAACTGCCACGTGTCCACGCTCGGGAAGTCCGGCGCGAACATCACGTTCCACCGGTAGAAGTACTCGGAGCCTTCCTTCTCGCCGCCCTGGTACACCAGCTCGTTGCGATTGCCGCTGGAGTTGATGGGGTCGTCGCCCTGCTTCACGGTGACCTTCAGCGCGTACTTCCCCTGCGCCACCGGGTTCGTCACCACCAGCAACCGGTCCGAGCTCACCATCTGCTCTCCCGAGTATTGCGAGCGGTTCCCCGTCTCGAAGTCACCTCTCCACACAATGCCTGCCAAAGCCAGGCTGGGAACCATCCACATCGCAAGCAATCCAGGGACGAAAACTCTCAATCACACCTGTCCTGTGAATGTTTGACAGCCAACGTTTGACACGCTGGAGCCCAAAGCATTCCACAGTTTCATTCCCGCTGCGTTTTCATCCCTCTCGCCTGACAACGGGGCAGGCATTCGAGCAAGAGACTGGATGTCTGATAAATCTTTCGCCAGGTGTGGGGGCCCTCCACCCGCCGGCCGGGCCGGTGAGTTCACCTAATGACTCAGTGCGCCATCGGAGGATTCCTCCGCTGCGCGAGGTGCCTTCTGGAAGGTGGTGTGGTGTATGGTCCCCACCCCTTCCGGCGCTCAATCCTTGGGCGTCCCGGGTGACCCCATGCTTCTCCTGCGTGACGTCCAGAAGACCGACCTGGCCGGCCTCAAGCGGCTCGCCGCCGTGCTCAACACGGTGAACCTGCCGAACAACGAGGAGACGCTCGAGAACATCATCGACAAGTCGGTGAAGAGCTTCGCCGGCAAGGTGAAGAACCCGCTCGAGCGTGAGTACCTCTTCGTCCTGGAGGATGTGCGAAACAGCCTCATCATCGGCACGTCGATGATCATCGCCCAGCACGGCACGTACGAGGCGCCGCACATCTACTACGAGGTCAGCGAGCGGGAGCACTACTCCGCCTCCCTGGAGCGCCACCTCCGGCACAAGGTCCTCTCCATCGCCTACAACTACGAGGGCCCCACGGAGATTGGTGGCCTCGTCGTCGACCCGCCCTACCGCGCGACGCCGGACAAGCCGGGCAAGCAGCTGTCGTATGTGCGCTTCCTCTTCATCGCCATGCACCGCCGGCTGTTCCGTCCGCGCGTGCTCGCGGAGCTGCTCCCGCCGCTGCTCCCGGACGGACGCAGCCTGCTGTGGGAGGCGTGCGGAAAGAAGTTCACCGGCCTGACGTACCTGGAGGCCGACCGCCTCAGCCGGCAGAACAAGGAGTTCATCAAGGAGCTCTTCCCCGCCTCGGACATCTACGCGTCCCTCTTCCCGGACCGCGTGCAGAAGGTGCTGGGCGAGGTGGGTCCGAACACGCGCGGCGTGCAGCGCATGCTGGAGCGCATCGGCTTCAAGTACGTGGAGCGCATCGACCCGTTCGACGGAGGCCCGCACTTCGAGGCCAACACCGGTGACGTGTCGCTCATCCGCAAGTACCGCACGGTGAAGCTGGCGGAAGAGGACTTCGAGATGGAGGGGGACGACGTGCTCGTCGCCTTCGAGAAGGAGTCCGGCCGCAACCGCTTCCGCTCCGTGCGCTGCATGGCCCGGCTCGACAACCAGGTCATCTACCTGCCCGCCGCCGCGAAGGAAGCCCTGGGCGCGGACGCGGGCGACCGGCTGTCCATCATCCCCTTCGAGTAACCGGACCGACGCTCACCGCTGACGCACGACGCGGTGAGCCCCCCGCAGGAGCGCGAGCCACCGCGCTCCCGCCTCCAGCGCCGGGCCTCGCGCTTCCGCCAGGGCCAGCGGCAGGTGCGTGTCCGGCAGCACCGCGTCCAGCGAGGTGGGGTCCAGGTCCAGCGTGCCGCCATCCACCAGCGCCACGCGCACCCAGGCGTGAGGTCTCGCGGGCCCGCCATCCACCACCAGGAGCCCGTGCACCAGGGCCACCTTCACGCCCTGCTTCCGCGCCCCCGCCGCGAAGCGCAGCGCGTGCGCCAGACAGCCACCCGCCTCGCCTTCGCCGCCCTCGCGCCAGTCCGCGGCCCCAGGGCCCTTCTCCGGGAACGCCGCGTGGACGCGCGCGGAGAGGGCTCGGGCGGCGACGCTTGTCCACGGCGTCATCCCCTCCAGCCGCGACGGGACCTCCAGGGCGGGCACCAGCGTCAGCGCGCCCTGCGAGCCGCCCTCGACGGGGAGCCCTTGCGAGAAGAAGTCGGGCGGCGGGCGCAGGCGCTCTTGGGGGGACGCCTCGGTGAAGCGGGAGTCACCGACCTCCAGCACCTCCATGCGCCCACCCGCGCTGTAGCGGGCTCGGAAGGGGACGCCCAGCAGCGTGCCCTCCACCCAGGGGGCCGTCCCTCCGGTGACACAGTGAGGGCCCTCTCGGCCGGACAATTCCTCGCGCCCCGTCACGCAGCCCGGTGAGGGAGGGCCTCGCCACAGCCACAGCGCCTGGGGCACCCCCTTTCCTCCCGCGAGCCGGCCCGAGGCGTCCACCGCCAGCGTCACCTCGCGGCGCCGCTCCCCGTGGCGGGTGCCTCGGGTGTGCAGGTGCTGGCTGAGGTAGGTGAAGCGCCCGGCCTCGTGCGTCAGGCTCACCGTGCCCACCGGCACCCCTCGCCAGGCGAAGACGAAGCGCGCCGACTCCCTCTGGGGAGGGCCCTCTGTCCCCTCCCCTGGGCTCACGGGGCTGGCGGCGAGGAGGAGGACGAGGAGGGCGAGCGGGGAAGACACGAGGCCCCCAGTCTGCGGCGTTTTGAGGACCGGCGCGAGAAGGCAGGGTAGCCTTCCCCTCGTCCATGGGCGCCAAACGGTACCTCTTCACGTTCGGCCTGCTGGCCGGTCTGCTCTCCGCGCTCGTGCTCGGGGGAGTCCTCGAGTTGAGCGGCCAGCCGCTGGAGACCTCCTCCTGGACGGTGCTGGTGGTGGCCACGCCCGCGCTGTACCTGACGGGTGGCTATCTCGCGTGGTTCCGCTGGGCGGCGCTGCGGCGGCTGGCCCGGCGCCGCGTCATGGCGCGCCTGGCGGAGGGAGACCTCACCACCTCCGGCGGCCCCACCTTCGAGGGACACGAGGACGTCCGCCGCCTCATCCTGTCGCTGCGCCGCGCGCTGTCGCAGGTGCAGCGGGTGACGGCCAACCTGCACCGCACCAGCAACGACGTGAGCGAACAGGCCCTCAGCCTGCTCGAAGCGGCGCGCCGACAGGGGGGCGCCGTGGAGCGCACGCTCCAGTCCGTCAGCGACATGGGCGGCAGCCTCCAGGTGGTGGGCAAGCGCGTGCACCAGCTCGAGGTGTTCGCCGTCGACACCACGGGCGCCCTGCTGGAGATGACGGAGCGGCTGGGGCAGGTCGTGGGCGCGCTGTCGCAGGTCAACGACTTCGCCAACCACACCACCGCGCTGATGCAGGCCATGAGCGAGCGGCTGGCCAACATCGCCTCCTCCGGCGATGAGCTGGCGCGCTTCGCGAGCGAGGCCGAGGACTTCGTCGCCCTCGTCGAAGGAGGCATCGACTCCGTGCGCCGCCGCGCCAGCGAGACGAACCAGCTGGCGCTCGCGGTGACGGCGACGGCCGAGCGGGGCGAAGTGCTGGTGGCCGACAGCGTGAAGGGCATGTACCGGGTGGAGGAGACGGTGCGGAAGGCCGCGGAGCTGATGGGCACGCTGGGCGCCCGCTCCGCGGAGATTGGCCGCATCGTCGACGTCATCCAGGAGATTGCCGACCAGACCAACCTGCTCGCCCTCAACGCGGCCATCATCGCCGCCCAGGCGGGTGAGCACGGCCGGCCCTTCGGCGTGGTGGCCAACGAGATTCGCAACCTGGCCGAGCGCACCACGCGCTCCACACGCGAAATCGGCGCCATGGTGTCCGGCATCCGCGACGCGGTGCTGACCGCGGTGACGCTGGTGCACGAAGGCCGCGAGCAGGCCACCACCGGCGTGGCGCTGGGAGACCGCGCCTCCGAGGCGCTGGTGGAGATTCGCACCATCACCCAGCGCACCTTCAGCGCCGTGGAAGCCACGGTGACGGAGACGCAGCGGCTGGAGGCCCAGGGCGCCACGGTGGTGGAGGCCAGCCGGCGGGTGGCTCGGCGCGTGGAGGACGTCACGCGCATGGCCATCGAGCAGTCCGGCCACGCGCGCGAGCTGGTGCGCCAGACGATGGAGATGGCCCGCGTCGGGCATGGGGCCTCGCAGAAGGCGGAGGACCAGGCGCGCACCGGACGCGACCTGTCCGAGGCCGTGGTCCGCCTGAGCGCCTCCATCGAGGAGCTGCGCACCGCCAACGCGGTGCTCATCAAGGCGGACTCCTCCATTCGCGAGGAGGTGGCGCAGGTGCGCGAGGACGCGCGCCGGGTCATCCGCATCGGCGATGGGCTGACGCGCACGGTGAATCAGCTGGGCCACGAGGCGCTGGGGCTGGAGACGGAGGTGTTCCGCTTCCAGCTGCCTCGGCCGCGCGCGGGCGGCACGATGCGCGTGGTGCTGCATCAGGCGGCCTCGCTGCGCAATCGTCAGGCGGTGGACCCGCTGTTCAGCGTGGAGAACCAGCTCTCGGAGCTGACCGCGTGTGCCTTCTCGGGCCTCACGCGGCTGGAGGACGGAGGACTGGAGCCGGACCTCGCCGAGCGCTGGGACGCAGACCCGTCCGCGCGCCGCTACCGCTTCTACCTGCGCCGAGGCGTCACCTTCCACGACGGGGCGCTGCTCACCGCGACCGACGTGAAGCGCCACCTGGAGCGCTTGCTGGACCCCGCCGTGCGCTCACCGGACCGCAGCCTGCTCGAGGATGTGGAGGGCGCGGTCGAGTTCTCCTCGGGACTGGCCCGCGAGGTGTCCGGCATCGAGGCGCTCGACGACGCCACGCTGGAGATTCGCCTGCGAGAGCCCAAGGCGTTCTTCCCGCACTTGATGGCGCTGACGCCCACGGCGGTCGCGCGAGTGGATGCGGGGGGGAGGCTGGTGGGCACGGGCCCCTTCCGCGTCGTGTCGCTGGAGCCGGAGCGCGTGGTGCTGGAGCGCAATCCGTCCTACTGGCGCCCCACGGTGCCGCTGCTCGACAGGCTGGAGTTCCAGCTCGTGGACTCGCGCGAGGAGGCCGTCACGAGGCTGCGCACGGGCTCCGCGGACCTGGTGTCCTTCCTCTCCGCGGAGCACGTGGAGGTGCCAGGGCTCGACTCCTTCCAGGTGCTGGCCAGCGCCGCGCCCTTCACCGCCTTCATCGCCCTCAACCTGCGCGAGGCGCCCTACGACGACGTGCGCGTGCGCCGAGCCCTGCGCGCGGGCATGAACATCCAGGGCGCGGTGGAGCAGTTCCACCCGGGCGCCCGCGTGGCCCGCACCCTCACCCCGCCCGAGCTGATTGGCGGCGCGGAGGTCCGGGGACTGCCGACTCCCGACGTGGCGATGGCGGAGCAGCTCCTGCGCGAGGTGGGCCTGCGTCGGCTGCGGCTCACGCTGCATCACCCCGCCGGGCGCGACACCTCCGCCGAGGACGCGGTCCTCTTCCGTCCCCTGCTGCAAGCGGGCTTGCTGGAGCTGCGGCACGTGGAGATGGCGCCGGAGGACTACGCGGTGCATCTGCGCGAGGGAAAGCTCCCGGCCTTCCACGCGCACTGGCTGGCGGACTTCCCGGACCCGGACACGTTCCTCTACTTCCTGCTGAACTCCGCCGCGCAGACGGTCTACCCGCTGAGCTATCGCAACGCGGAGCTGGACCGCATCACCGCGGAGGCTCGCGTGTCCATCGACCCGGAGCTGCGTCAGCAGCTCTACGTGCGCGCCGAGCACCTCTTCCACGACGACTGTCCGCTCATCCCGCTGTACCACGAGCGCATCCACGCGGCGGCCACGTCGTCGGTGCAGGGGCTGCGGCTGCACCAGACGCCGCCGCAGGTCCGCTACGAGGACCTCTGGGTGGACCCGAACACGGCCGCGTGAAGTGAGTCACGGGGCCTCGCGTCGGGCCCCGTCCGAATGCGCGTGCCGCTGAGGCCAGCCGAGTGTCTCCACCTGGATGCCCGGCCCCAGGCCGTAGGACTCCAGCCGCCACACGCCCTCGCGCTCGACGACGACGAGCATCCGCCCCTCGAAGAACGCGGCCCCCGCCAGCCGCGTCGGGTACCCCGGCAGCGGACACATGCCGAGTCGCTCGCCTTGGGCGAAGAACTGCAACCACACCTGCCGGCCCTCGGGCACCCACGCATCCGCGAGCACTCCCACCGCGTCCCCCTGCAGCAGCGCCGCGTCGTGCAGCGTGCCGGGCAGCGCCTCGAAGGGCAGCGCATCCACCTCCCACGCCGGGCGCCCCGTCGTCGAGTCCACCGCGCGAAGCACGGTGCGCTCCTCTTCGGGCGCACAAGGGAGTCCTCCCTCACGTGCGCAGACCTGCGCGAACAGATAGCCCGAGGTCCCCGCCGCGGACAGCAGCACAGGCTCCGCGTGGGGCGTCAGCGTCCGAGTCCCTCCATCCCAATCCACATCCACCTGTGCGCCGCCGTCGGTGGAGACAAAGGCCCGCGCGCCCACCAGGAGCGTTCCGCTCGCCACCGCCAGCGAGGCACGCCCGATGAGGACACCGCCATCTTCCCGCAGGGAGGTGACGTGCAGCGCGGAGCCGCCATCCGGGTCGACGTCGGCGCGCTCCAAGCGGCCCTCCACCGTGTATCGAATCGGTGTGCCTGCTGTGTCGAGCGCGAGTCGAGACTCTCCTCGCCACGGCTCGACGGGCCCCGCATGGACGAGGGAGCCCGCGTCCTCTCGTGCCGAGAGCCAGACCCATCGGGCGCCTTCCGGCACGGGGGCAGCGGTGGCGGTGCCGCCATCGAGCGCATGCGCCCACGCCACCTGCGCGAGGACCTCCCCTGCCTCCGTCAGCGCGACCTGTCCCGCGTTCAGGTGCCCGACCCAAGGCCCCGCGTCCCCGGGCGCACCGAGCGACTCCCACGTGGCCTCCCACTGACGCTCCCCCAGGCCCCGGGCGGAATAGGACTCCAGCCCCGAGGGCGCGAGCACCACCACGCCCGCATCCGACGCGGCCAGCAAGGTGCGCGGGCCACCGTCGGGATAGAGCGACTCGTAGCGCATCAGCCCATGTCGGGTGAAAGAGACCAGGCGGCAACCCGCGTCGCCACCGCAGACCGAGGTGAACAGTCCGCCTCCTTGAACGAGCAGCGCGGGAGCCCCCACCGGCTCACCGCCGAGCTCCTGGCTGAAGGTCGCCACGAGGTCTCCCGCGTCTGGCTTCTCGCATTCACCTCCCTGACAGGTGCCCTCCCCCTGACAGGCCGTGGCGGGTGCGCAGACAATGCCATCCGGTGGCGCCATCTCCTTGCAGGAGCCATCGAAACACAAACGCGCCTTCTTGCAGCTCACGGGTCCACAGACGCTGAAGTCCCGAGCATCCTCCTCGCCACAGCCGAGGTCGCGGTCGCACACGCCCACCTTGCAGGGGTTGCGCGGCACGGGACACACCACCGGCGATGCCACACAGCCCAGGCTCGGTGAGCACGCATCCACGGTGCACGGGTTGTCGTCATCACACGAGCGAGGAGCGCCCACGCACGCCCCCGACTCACAGTGCCCATCCACCTGGCAGCGACTGAGCGGGACGCAGGAGACGCCATCCTCGAGGGTCTGCTCCACGCAGGTGCCGGAGGCGAGGTCGAAGGTCGACGCGTGGCAGGGACCCGACGGCGTGCACGTCAACGGACGAACACCCAGGCCCTTGAGCCGGACGGACGTGGTGCCTCCCGCGCCCGTCAACGTCAGCGAGCCCTCCGCGGTGCCCACGCCCGCGAGGAAGTCCACGTCGACGACGGCGGTGCCGCCTCCGGGCACCATCACCTCCGAGGCCACCACGGTGAAGGGCGAGCCCGAGGCCACCACCACCGAGACACTCGCGCGGCCGGTGGCGAGCACCGTCACCTGTCTCCGCGTCAGCGTGCCTTCGAGGGCTCGGCCGAAATCGACCTCCTCATCCTGGGCGCGGAAGCCCTGGCGCGCACCGCCCACGTTGGAGTTGTCCCCGCAGCGGCAGCCCGCCGAGCACAGCGCGAGCACGGCGAACAACACGGTCCCCGAGTGGATGCATGAGGCCATGACGAGAACTCAAGCGCGCCGGATTGGCCGCACGCAACGGCGCGCGGGAGCGGCGTCATCCCGAGAACTCAGGGCCCTGGGGCGGGCGCACGTCGTCGAGCGAACATACGCACCAACACCGCCACCACGCCCACCACCACGAGCCCCACGACGGCGTACTGGTAGCGACTGATGAGGGCCGTCAACTTCTCGAGGTTGCCGCCGACCGCGGCCCCCAGCGCGAGCACCAGCCCCGTATGTGCCATGGCGGACACCGCGCCCAGGCCCAGCGCGTTCAGCCGTGGCATGCGCGCGGCGCCCGCGGCGACGAAGATGAGGCCTCGGATGCCGGGCAGGAAGCGGTTGACCACGAGGAGCCATGGGCCGCTGCGGCGCATCCGGGACTGGACCTCCTGGAGGCGCGCGTGGGTGATGCCGAAGTAGCTGCGCTCGGGGTTGGCGTCGAAGCGCTGAGCCAGCCAGTGACCCACCTGGTAGTTGATGAAGGCGCCGAGCACACTCCCCGCGACGACGACGAGGAAGACGAGCGCCCACGGCTGGGTGCCTCGCACCGCGTACACACCGCCGAGCAGCGTGATGGTGTCCCCGGGGAAAGGTGGGACGACGTACTCCAAGGCCGCTGCGACCCCCAACACCAGCAACCCCAACGGCCCGAGCGCTCCGATGAGCTGGTCGATGTATTCCACCATCCGCGCGAACCCCCTCCTCCGAGTACCAGGCACCTGACATAAGTCATGCCCCGTGGAGGGGAAAGCGCGATGCGTGGTGGGTGAACAGAGCTGACGCGCACCACCTTGGCGACGTCGGCTATGCTTCGACGCCATCACCATGATTCTTCCGACCCACTGGGACAAGCTCACCGCGACCCTGTTCGCCGTCGATTTCAACGGCAACCCCGAGGAGGCCTGGAGGTTTCTCGCCTACCAGGGGCTGGTCGAGGACACGCCTGGGGGGCTGGAGTTCTTCCAGGACTTCATCGCGCGGAATCGGGGGCGCGACCTGGAGACGGGACAGACGCCGGTGGGCAACCTCGCCTCGGCGCTGCTGAGTGAGCGACTGGTGGTCCTCGAGTCGCTCCCGAAGGACCCGAGCGGGAGGTCGTCGAAGCGCTCCTTCCGACTCTGGAGCCGGAGGAGCGCCGTCGCCGCGTGAGGCGGAGGCTCAGGGCTCGTCGCGCACGGCCAGCAGCGCCATCGACGTGCCGCCGGGGCGCAGGCACACGAGGCCCAGGCGACGGGACGCGTTGCGAACACGCTCCGAGGCTTCGAAGCGGTACCAGCCGCAGGACTCGAGCCGGGCGCTGAGTGCCTTGGGGTCGAGCGGACCTTCGAAGCCGCTGAGTCCGGCCAGCGTGCGCCACAATGCCAGACGTCCGTGGGCTGCGCCGAGAGCGCCTTGCCAGCCGCGAGCGCCAAAGACAGCCAGGCCGAAGAGCGAGGACACGACGTCCTCGAGCACGGCGCGGTGGCAGGTGACGAAGTCCGCGTCCTCGAGCAGGTCCAGGCCCAGGTCGACGAGGACGGACTGGATGCTGTCCGCGGGGGCCTTGGGGAGGGAGGGGCGCAGCTTGAGGACGCGCTGCTCGTATTGGCTGGGGGGACCGTCATCGCCGCGGGTCTCGATGACGGCGGCGAAGTGAGGTGGGACGGGCTCATCGCGCACGGCGACCTGGATGTTGGGGAGGGTCGGTGCGTCGTCATCGTCGTCGGAGGCCATCCGCGACGAGAGGGAGGAGATGGAGGCGGAGAGGTCCTCGACGCCCAGGTCCAGGCCGAGGGACGACTCCCAGGCCAGGCGGGTCAGGGGCAGGTCCGCCAGGGGATGGCCGCGTTGAACAACCTGGGCCCAGAAGTCGCGCACGTGGGGGTGTGAGGCCAGGGAGGAGCCACGCAGGACGTACTCGTGGATGCCGCAGGCGAACAGCTCCGTGAGGTCGTCGGGCCCGCGGCGATGGGCCAGCAGCTCGATGAAGGTCGAGGCGGGGCGGAAGGTGGCCAGGAGCGAGGCGAGGTCCTGGGCGCGGCGTGAGGCGGAGTGCAGTCCCTGGAAGCGGGCATCGCGAGGCTGGCGAGCGACCTCCAGCAGGGCCAGGGCGCTCTCGAAGTCCCGTCCCTGGGCGAGGACCTCCTCCAGGTGGTCGGACACGGCATGGAGCCGCCAGCGACGTTCAGAGGGCGTTGCCGAGTGACGAGCTTCGAGGCCCGCCGCGAGCGCCACCAGCGACGCGTGGTCGCCCTGCTCCCCCAGCTTGTCCACCTGGAAGAGCGCGTCCTTCACGCCGGGCTGGGTCGTGACGGCACCCAGGAGCGAACTCACCATCGAATTCATGGAAGCCGAGCTTACACGGAGTAGTGGGGCGCGTGCGCGAGGACAACATCCGGGTGCGGCGGCCCAGTTCTGCCGGTCGCACATCGAGTGCGGTCAGGGTCGCACGTTCCAGCAACGTCCTCATGCTTCCTTCACAAACGACATACAGTCCGCCCTCGCGATAACGGCGCCGACTTTGCGGCGATAGACGCGCCATGACCCCAAAGACTCGAGACGACATCGCAGGCGCCGAGCACGACTGGCTGGCCGTTGACCAAGATGGATACGTCGGCTTCTTCAGCTCGGCCGGGGGTGGCTACGCTCCCGACGCGTATCTTCAAGATGTCGACGTTCACGACACCGCGATCTCCGTCCTCTTCGACATGGAGCCCAGAACCTCTCCAGTGCCGGCTCCGGGTCAATCCTCAACGCCTGACGACTACTGGCAGAAGATGGCGGCCCGAGGCGTCTACGCATTCGATTCCTCCCATCACGGTGGCCCCTACCACCTCCTGGCGTCGCCCTTGGTCCCAGCTTCTCTCAAGACCCTTCCTGAAGAAGTCGCTCGGGCCGCCAATCGAATCACATACAAGAACCTGAGCTTCTCGACGCTCAGCACCGTCTACGAGGAACTCCTGAAGAAGGACCCCTGAGCCATGTCACGCGAATCCGTCCGCGGCCCCACCCGCTGTCCTGGCTGCACCACCGCGCAGGAAACCCTCTACATCGCGACGGCGTCGAGGACCGGTGTCCGCTTCTCCGCCTCCTTCCGCTGCACCCAGTGCGGCCACGCCTTCGAGAGTGACGACACCGGCATCCCCGAGGACCTGCGGCCTCTCTTCATCGCGCGGCACGGGAGGTGGGCGCTCCAGCTCATCGACACGGGCCCGCTGAGAGTCAAAGTCCTCCAGAGCGTCCGAGAACTCCTGAACCTCGGTGTCCAGGAAGTGGGCACCCTGCTGAAAACCCTCCCGAGCACGCTGGCCACGGGAACCCGCACGGAGATGGAGGCACTCCTCATCGGCAAGCTCACCGACTCAGGTGCCAGAGCCATCATCAGCCCGGTCAAAGACAAACACCACACCCCGCCTCCCACCCCCACGAGCCCCTGGAGACGACTCAAGGCGGAGCTGGGCCGCGCGGACTCGACGCACCTTCCCGTGAAAGAGTTCGCCGCCCTGGGGCCCGCTGCCTTCGACTTCCTGATGAACATCGTCGAGCAACGGGATGGCAGTCATCGGCAAATCAAGAACGCCCTCTGGATGGCCTCCACGATGCGCGGCTGGGGAGTCGCCCGAGTCCTCGTCGCGCTTCCCAGCC
Source organism: Myxococcus stipitatus DSM 14675 (assembly GCF_000331735.1). Taxonomy (GTDB): domain Bacteria; phylum Myxococcota; class Myxococcia; order Myxococcales; family Myxococcaceae; genus Myxococcus; species Myxococcus stipitatus. Next base: position 9,085,308 of record NC_020126.1, read on the forward strand.
TCTGCACTCACGAGGACTTCGAAGTCCGGAACGCAGCCGTTCGCATCCTGTTGGTTCGGCTGCTCCAAGCAACGGATGTCCCCGGAGAGCTCGCCGGGGAATACACCCTGCACTCCTTCGATGACGCCATCCGAGCCGCGCTGTCACTCGGGGTCGAGGAGAACACAGCCCGCCTCGCCCACGAGCACCTCGCCCGGCCCTGACGTCACGAAGTCTGCGAAGGCGACGGCATCACCGTGCCGCCGTACTGCGTCGCCGCCAACGTCCCGCACGCCGCCCCAATCTCCTTGCCCCCTGAATACCGCCGAGCCACCGGCGCCTTCAGAATCTGCAAGTAATCGCGGAACGCACTCAGCTCCTCCGCCGTCGGAGGCTGGTACTTCCCCGTCGGGTCCGTCACGTCGATGAGGTCGACCTTGATGGGAATCCCCTCGAAGGCCGTCTTCAGCGCCTCCGCGTCCTCCCTCTCCAGGTTGAACCCGCGAATCGCCACATAGGCAATCATCGCGCGCTCGCGACGCACCTGGCTGTACTCGCGAATCGCCTCAATCAGCTCCGGCAACGGATGCGTCTTCTCGATGGGCAGCACCTGCGCCCGCTTCTCCGCGATGGCGCTCGTCACCGAGAACGCCAGCCGGTACGGAAGCCCCTCTCGCGTGTAGCGGCGGATCGCCGGCACATGCCCCGCCGTCGAGAACGTTATCGCCGTGCCCGCAATCGAGAAGCCCGCTGGGTTCGACAGGATGCCCGCCGCCCTCACCGTCTCCTTGTAGTTGAGCAGCGGCTCGCCCATCCCCATGAACACCACGCCCCGCACCGGCCGGTCCGCCTCCGCCCGCACCTGAAGCACCTGGTCCAGAATCTCCCAGGTCTGCAGGTTGCGTTTGAAACCCAACTTCCCCGTCATGCAGAAGTCGCACGCCAGCGCGCAGCCCACCTGGCTGGACACGCAGACGACGTACTTCTCATCGAAGATGGGGATGCGGACCGCCTCCACCCGCCCGCCCAGCGGTGAGTCGAAGAGGTACTTCACGAAGCCGTCGTCCGCCCGGCGCCGCTCCACGATTTGGAGGCTCGGCATCTCGCCGTGCGCCTTCAAGTGGTCCGCGACGCGACGCGGCACCTGCGGGGAGTTCGCCACCTCCTCCACGGAGCCCTTCCCGTGGGCGAAGACAGCGGCGAACACCTTGCGCACCGCGGTGGGCGACGGGGAGAAAGGCGCGAGCGCCTCCTCCAACTCAGGCAGCGACAGTTGCTTCAGGTTCACGAGGCGGACTTGATCTTGGAGCGAAGGAACTCAGTCAGCTTGTTGCTGACCTCCTTCGGCATCCTCGCCGCCATCGCGCGCTTGCACAAACTGGGCGTCGCCCGGTACGTGCGCAAGAACTCCTCACAGGGCGAGCACCCGGACAGGTGCTCCTGGAGGTGCTGCGCCTCCTCGGGCGACATCTCGCCGTCGAGGTATTCCAGCAGGAGGTTGATTGAGTCTTTACAGGTGTACATCCGAACCTCGGCTGGCAGCGACACGCCCTCGTCCTCGCATCCGAAGATGCGGTACCCCCCGTTCGCGTTTCACAGCCCTCGACTGTCCCGGTTGTAGAAGGCGTCGATGGCTTCACGGAGCGCGAGACGAGCCCGGTGCAGGCGGCTCTTGATGGCGGGAATGGAATCCCCCGTCACCTCTGCAATCTGTTCGTAACTGAGGCCGTCCACGTCTTTCAAGAGGAAGACCTCACGATACCCCTCGGGCAGCCGGTCCGCCGCCTGGCGGATGGCATGGCCCAGCTCCGCGTCCAGCGCCTTCTCCTCGGCATCCCGGCTCCAGTCCTGGAGAGGGTAATCCGCCAGCGTGCCCCGGGCCGTGAATTCAGGCCCCTGGAGCTCCGCCTCCGCGGCCTGGGCCACCCGGCGGTGGCGCAGGCGCATGAGCGCATGGTTGGCGGCAATCCGGTGCACCCAGGAGCCGAAGGCCGCATCCCCGCGGAAATCCTTGAGATGTTGATAGGCCGACAGGAAGGTGTCCTGGGTGATTTCGGCGGCGTCCGCCTCCGAGCGCGTCATGCGCAGGGCAAGACCGTACACCTTGTCCTGGTGGGCTTCCACCAGCGCCTCGAAGGCGGACATGTCCCCGTCCTGCGCGCGGGCGAGGAGCAGGCGATCATCTTCCGTGGCGACCTCGTCGGACATGGCGTGGCGCACCCAACCAGCCAGAAGCGCATTCGTCAAGGCCGCTTACGAGCCCTGGGTGCCGGTCGCCTGCTGACATGTTGACTGTCGCCGACCCAGAATCGGAAGGGCTTCTGGGCCCACTCCCCCGCGTAATCCACCCCAATCCGGGGGCCTTGCTCCACCCGCGCCTCCGCCACGGCCTCCCCCGCCAGCAGGTGCAGCGCGTCCGTGCCCAGCTCCATCCGGTTGTGGGTCAGGTTCAGCCCCAGGGCCTTGCACAGGCGCCCCGGCCCATCCGTGCGCACCTCCGCCTCCAGCCCCTCCACCGGCTCCAGCGCCCGGATCAGCACCGCCGCCCCCACCCCGGGCTCGTCCGTCACCACGTTGAAGCAGCAGTGCATCCCGTAGATGAAGTAGACGTACGCCCGCCCCGCCGGGCCGAACATCACCTCGGTGCGCGCGGTGAGCCCCTTGGCGGCATGGCACGCCAGGTCGTGCTCCCCGATGTACGCCTCGGTCTCGACGATGCGGCCCACCCGGCGCACGCCGTGCGCGTCCCGCACCACCAGGAGCGTGCCGAGCAGCTCCCTCGCCACCACCAGGGCCGGCCGTGCATAGAAGGAAGGGGGCAGGGGCGTCATGGTGTGAGTGTAGCGGGGAGGCCAGACATCCCCCGCGAAAGGTGCATCCGTCCACCAGCCAAACCCTCGCATGCGATTCCTGGCGGGGGAGCAGTTCACTCCGGGGCTGTGCTGGTGCAGATTGCGCCGCACCATGTCCACCCCCGGCCGGCTGTCCGGTCTCCTGCTCCCGCTGTTCTCCCTCCGCGCCCCCACGGATTTCGGCATCGGCGACCTTGGCGCGCTGGAGGGGCTGTTCACCTGGATGAAGGCCGCCCGCCAGCGCCTGCTGATGCTGCTGCCGCTCCTGCCCACGGCGCCGGGGGACTCCAGTCCCTATGCCACCCGCTCCGCGTTCGGCCTCAACCCGCTCTTCATCGACCTGAGCGCGCTGCCGGAGTTCATCGCCTCCGGAGGCGAGGCCGCGCTCTCCGCCGAGGAGAAGCAGAAGCTCGCCGAGGCCCGCGCCGCGCCGCGCGTGCGCTACGACCTGGTCTTCCCGCTCAAGGACGCGGCCCTCGCGCGCGCCTTCGACACGTTCGAGGCCCGGCACTGGGCCCCCCAGTCCGAGCGCGCCCGCGCCTTCCGCCAGTGGCGAGAGGCCCAAGGCGACTGGCTGGAGGACTACGCGCTCTTCACCGCCATCAGCGAGCAGGAGCAGCGCCGCGCGTGGTGGGAGTGGCCGGAGCCGCTGCGCACCCGCAAGCCCGACGCCTTGCGCGCGAAGGCCACGGAACTGGAGCGCCGCGTGCGCTACCACGCCTGGCTCCAGTGGGTGGCCGAGCAGCAATGGGACGCGGTGCGAGCGAAGGCCCGCGCCCAGGACGTGCTGCTGTGCGGCGACGAGCCGTTCATCATCGGCCAGGACAGCGCGGACTGCTGGGCCTACCCCACCATCCTCCGCCGCGACGCGCGGCTGGGCGTGCCGCCGGACGACTTCTCCGCCACGGGCCAGGACTGGGGCCTGCCCTACTTCGACTTCGCCGCGATGGAGAAGGACGACTACGCGTGGCTCAAGTCGCGCGCGAAGAAGGCGGCCAGCTACTACGACCTGCGCCGCGTGGACCACGCAGTGGGCTACTTCCGGCAGTGGATTCGCGACGAGCAGACGCCCACCGGGCGCTTCATCCCGCCGGATGAGGAGAGCCACCGGAGGCTGGGGCGCAAGCACTTCGAGCTGCTCTCCGAAGGCGCCGGCATCGTCGCCGAGGACCTGGGCGTCATCCCACCCTTCGTGCGGAGCATCCTCGCGGAGCTCCGGCTGCCCGGCTATCGCGTGATGCGCTGGGAGCGCGACGGCAACGACTACCGCCACCCGCACCACTTCCCGCCCGTGTCGCTGGTGACGACGGGCACGCATGACACGGACACCATGGCCGAGTGGTGGGAGGGCGCCCGCGACGACGAGCGTCACGCCGCCGCGCGCGCGTGGCCGGAGATGCAGGGCGTGCCGGTGACGCGTGAGTTCACCCCCGAGGTCCACCGGGGCATGCTGGCCGCGGCGCTCAACTCGAGCAGCGACTTGTGCGTGCTGCCCTGGCAGGACGTGCTGGGGACCCGGGACCGCATCAACCTGCCGGGCTCCATGAGCGACTCGAACTGGGCCTATCGCATCAGCCAGGATGCGGGCGCGCTGATGTCCGACTCGACGACGCGGGAGGCCGCGGAGAAGCTGGCCTGGCTCACCGCCTCCGCCCGTCGTTGAAGGCGCGGCCCTGGGGCCGCCCGGGAGTCAGGTCCCGGGCGCCTGGGCGCACCCCGCGCACCACTCAGTCGATGCACTTCACCTGGCCCGGGAGGCCGTCGAAGATGGCGCAGCGCCGGTTGGAGTTGGCGCACTCCAGCCGCTCGCAGACGTCGTCGCGCACGCAGATGGGCGGCGAGCGGCCGAACTCCAGGAAGACCTCGGCGCAGAACTCGTCGACCCGCTCGCAGCCGAAGGAGCCGCAGTACTCGGCGTCCGCCAGGCTCTCCCCTTCCTTGAGCCGGACCACCTCGTCATCGTCCACACCGCAGGCGGTGGCGAGTGCCGACATCACGCAGAACACCCAGATTCTCATTCGCCGGGACAGGAGCATGGCCCCCAATCTGGCGCACCTTGGCTCGGCATGCACGCGCCCACGTGTTTCTGGCAAGGACCAGCCAACAGGAAGCGCCAAGGCACCGTCGGAATGCGACACTACACAGGGGCCATGTGCCAGCAAACGCGCCCGACGCGGGCCTTCCGGGTATGAACACTCCGTGGCTGTTGACCTGCTTCGACTCCTCCGCCTCGCCACTCTCGCCGCGCTCCTGAGCGTCGCGGCGTGTGCCACCACGTCCACGCCTCCGCCGGGCCCCAAGGTCTCCACCCTGGACATCCAGGGCACGGACCAGGTCAGCGAGGGGGACATCAAGGACCACATCCTCACGTCCGCGACGCCGTGGTGGGCGTTCTGGCCCTTTGGCGGTCCGCACTACTTCGACCCCAACGCGTGGCAGGCGGACCTGCGCCGCATCGAGCGGTTCTACCAGGCCCAGGGCTTCTACCAGGCGGAGGTGGTGGACAGTCAGGTGAAGCCCCAGGGCAAGGACACGGTGAAGCTCCAGGTCCAGGTCGACGAGGGCCAGCCCACGCTCATCGCCGGCATCCAGCTCGACGGGCTGCAGACGCTTCCGGAAGAGCACCGCCAGGAGCACCACGACCGGGTGAAGGCCATCCTCCCCTTCAAGGAAGGCGACGTCTTCCGCGAGGGGCCCTGGGAGGAATCCAAGACGCTGGTGCAGGAGCAGTTGCGCGAGCTGGGCTACGCGGAGGCGGAGGTGTCCGGCGAGGTGCAGGTGGACGTGGACACGCGGCAGGCCCAGGTGCGGCTCACCGTGAAGCCCGGGCCGCGCTATCGCTTCGGCAACACCTTCGTCGCCACGGACGCCCACCCGCAGGTCCCTCCGCGCCGCATCATCGAGCAGGTGCAGGGCGCGCTGAAGAAGGGCGACTGGTACAGCGAGACGGCGCTGGCGGAGGCCCAGGCGCGCGTGTTCCGGATGGGTGTGTTCGGCGCGGTGAAGGTGAACCGCGGAGCGCCCGACCGCGAGACAGCGACGGTGCCCATCGTCGTGGACGTGCGGGAGGCGCCGTTCCGCTCGGTGCGCCTGGGTGGTGGTATCGGCGTGGACGCGGCCCGACAGGAAGTGCGCGTGCTGGGGGAGTGGACCCACCGCAACTTCCTCGGCGGACTGCGCCGCGTCACGGTGCGGGGTCGCGCGGGCTACGCGTTCATCCGCGACATCATCACCCCCACGAAGCAGGGCCCCGTGTTCGAGGTGACGGGCGAATACGAGCAGCCGCGCTTCCTGTTCCGCGACGTGCGCCACCAGACGTCGCTCACCCTGGAGAAGGGCCTGGAGCAGGCGTACGACTTCTACGGCGGCAAGCTGCAGACGGGCGTCATCTGGCAGCCGCATCGCAACTTCTCCGTCTTCCCGTCCTACAACCTCCAGATCTACCAGCTGACGGGGCGCGTGAGCGCGGACTCGCGCGTGCCGCCCGTCGTCCTGGGCTGTGGTGACTCAGGGCAGGTGGGCTGCGAGGTGGCACTGAGCTTCCTCGAGCTGGCCTTCACGTGGGACCGGCGCAATGACCCGGTGGCGCCTCGGGACGGCTACTACATCAGCCTCTCCGTGCAGAAGGGCGGCGGGCTGCTCCAGGGCGACTTCAACTACGTGCGGCTGCTGCCGGACCTTCGTTTCTACCGCTCGTTCGGCGACGAGAAGCAGTTGGTGCTCGCGGGCAAGGTGCGCATGGGGACGCTCAACCCCGCGGGCAACTCGCAGAGCTCCATCGTCACCCGCTTCTTCTCCGGGGGCGCCACGTCCATGCGCGGCTTCAACGGACAGCGGCTGTCCCCGCTCGCGGCGCTCACGAAGCAAGTGGACACCAACAACGACGGCGAGCCGGACGAAGAGGTCCAGAAGTCCGAGTGGGACACCGTGCCCGTGGGAGGCAACAGCCTCTTCGAGACATCGCTGGAGCTGCGCTACCAGATCTCCACCAGCCTGATGCTCGCGGCGTTCTGGGACTCGGGGCTCGTGGGCGTGGAGGGCTTCGACTCGCGCTCCGCGCCGCGCCTGTTCGGTCCCGAGCACTACCACGCGGTGGGCCTGGGCCTGCGCTACATCACCGTGGTGGGTCCCATCCGGCTGGACATCGCGCGGCGCCTGAACATCGGCCAGGGCTTGCCGGTCGACAATCCGCGCTACATCTATCCCACGTCCGGGGGCTGCTTCGGCATCGGCAGCAAGTGGAAGGAGGACGGGCCCACCTCGCGCGCCGCCACCTTCGCGGGCTCACCGGATGGGCAGTGCGCGCTTCAACTCTCGATCGGAGAAGCGTTTTGAGCCGGCGACGCTGGGGGCGATGGCTGCTGTGGGGCCTGCTCGGCGTGGTGGGACTGGTCGTGCTCACGGTGGCGTGCGCGCTGGTGTGGGCCACGTCCCCGCCGGGTGAGCGCTGGCTGCTGCACAAGGGCCTGGGACTGGCCAACGAGCAGTTCGCCGGGCGACTGGACGTGGGTGGGCTGGACCTGGACCTGCCTGGCGCCGTCCTCACGGGCGTGAAGCTGTATGACCCGGAGGGCGAGCTGGTGGCGGAGATTGCCCGTGTGGAAGCACGCGTGCGGCCAGGCGCGCTCCTGCGTCAGCACGTGGACCTCTCGCAGGCCCGCGTGGAAGCGCCCCGGCTCTACCTGGCCCAGGACGAGCGAGGACTGAACCTCTCCCGCGCGCTCGCGGCGCGCGTCGCCAAGCCCGAGGAGCCCCCCGGTCCGCGCGGAAAGCTGCGCGTGGACCTGCGCGAGCTGGTGCTCCAGGACGGCCATGTCGACTTCAAGCAGGAGCTGGAGGACGACGGCGAGCGACACGTGCGCCTGGAGGACTTCGACGCCCGAGGCAGCGGGAGCTACGCGGTGGCCACGCGCTCGTTCACCGTGGCGCTGGAGTCCACCGGAGGGCTCGCCTTGCCCGTGAAGGGACCGCTCCGGTTGGACGTGAAGGGCGGCGGCGAGGAGGACTCGCTCCATGCCGACGTGAAGCTGGACCTCGCGGGACTGCTGCTGGACGCGACGGCCTCGATGACGCTCCCGGCGGACACGGCGCCGGGGGAGCCTCCGGGCGTGTTGAAGGTGAACGCGGACGTGCGCCAGCTCACCGTGCCGCCGGAGCTGACGCGCGGCTTCATCCCCACCTGGCCGCTGCGCGCGCCCGTGAGCCTCGCGGGCAAGGCGGGGCTCGAGGGCGAGGTGGTGTTCGCGGATGTCCAAGGCAAGGCCGCGGAGGCGACGTTCGAGGTGAAGGGCGACGTGAACCTGGAGCGGCTGCGCACCGATGGCCTCATCGTGAAGGCGCGCGGCGTGGACCTCTCCGTGCTGGTGGACTCGGGCCCCAAGACGAACCTCTCCGCGGACCTCACGGCGAAGGGCGGCGGCACGAGCCTGGAGACCCTCGACGGGGAGGTGGACCTGTCGGTGTCACCCTCGCGCTACCTGGGCCAGCCGCTGGGACCCGTGGAGCTGAAGGCCTCCGCGAAGGACGGCCACTACACGCTGTCCCGCTTGCGGGTGCTGGTCCCCGGCGCCTCCCTCCACGCGCAGGGTGAGGGCACCACGAAGGCCCTGCGGGTGAATGGCGGACTGACGGCGGGCGACCTCTCGCTGCTGTCCCAGGCCCTGACGCGGCTGCTGCCCGGCACGTTCCCTCCCCTGGCGGGAAGCGGCACGCTGGAGTTCCGCGTGGAGGGCTCCGCGCGAGAGCCCGGCATCAACGCCCAGGGCACCTTCACCTCGCTGGCCTACGGCGACTTCGCGGTGAAGAACCTCACGCTCAACGCGGAGGTCCCGGACGTCACCCATCCCCTCTCCGCGGACGCGACGGTGGTGATGGGAGAGCTGCGCGCCGGTGACCGCCAGTTCCGGGATGTGTCCGCCAACTTCACCACGGAGGGGCGGAAGCTGGAGGCCAGCGTGCGCGCCCTGGGCGACACGATGCTCGGCCTCACGCTGTCGGGCCTGGTGGATGAAGACACCCACGGGCTGCAACTCCAAGGGATGACCCTCTCGTGGCCGGAGGCCACCTGGAAGCTCCAGGCCCCCACCCATGTGCGACTCGACAGCGGCAAGGTCGCGGTGGAGCCCGCGCTCGAGCTCACGTCCGGGGCGCAGGTGATATCCGTGCTCGGCTCGCTCATCCGCGAGGAAATCACCGCGCGCGTGGACCTGGAGGCCGTGGACCTGTCGCTGCTGCCTCGGCTGGCCGTGCCCGAGTCACTCGGGTTGGGCGGCACGGTGTCGGGCTTCGTCACCGCGAAGGGCCGCGTGGCGCGCCCCGATGCCCAGGCCCAGGTGCGCTGGCGCGATGGTCGCGTGTCGGAGTACACGGACCTCCAGGTGTCGGTCGACGGGCGCTACGAGAAGGACCGCGCCACGGGCAAGCTCACGGCGTCGAATCCCGCGGCCAGCGTCTCCGCCGACTTCGACGTGCCAGTGCAAGGCGTGCTCAAGCGCCGCCGGGATGCGCTGGCCCTCACCGTCCGGTTGGAGAACCTGGACATCCCCAAGGCCATGGCCCTGCTGAAGCGCACGGAGCCGGTGACGGGAACGGCGTCCGGAGAGCTGCGCATCGACGGCACCGCGAAGGACCCTCGGCTGACGCTTCAAATCAACGGACAGGCGCTGAACTACACCGCGCCGCCTCCGGGCTTCTCGCTGAAGCAGCCGCTGGACCTGGCGCTGCACGCGGCGTCGGACGCGCAGGACGGCACGCTCGACGCGCGCGTCGATGTGAAGGGCCTGGGCTCCCAGACGTATGTCGTCCTGCACACGCCCTTCACGCTGGGCGGGATGCTGGCGCGGCCGCCCAAGGCCGATGAGCTGCTGACGGCCTCGGTGGACCTGGAGGCGCGTGTGGCGGACCTGCCCCTGGCCCAGTTCGAGGGCGTGGGTGGACTCGAGGAGCCCGGAGGCACCGTCTCCGCGCAGCTCTTCCTCACCGGCTCCGCGATGGTGCCGCAGGCGCGCTTGAGCGTGAAGTCCTCGGGGCTGACGGCGTATGGACTGCCGCCCGTGGATGGGCAGCTCGGCGTGGTGGGCGATGACCAGGACGTGAAGGTGACGCTGGCGGTGCAGCGCGAGGACAAGCCGCTGGTGCAACTGGATGTCACGCTGGAGGCGCCGCTCGGTGCGCTCCAGGACCAGGAGGTCTACGGGCACATCCCCCTCCAGCTCAAGGGCCGGCTGGGCCCCATGCCGATTCAACACCTGCCCGGCGTGGCGAAGGCCCGCGTGAAGAGCACGACGAACTCCCGGTCCGTCGCGCCCGAGTCCAAGAGCCTCCAGGGCGAGCTCGCGGTGGAGCTGACCGCGCGAGGCACGCTCGACACGCCCCACATCGAGCTCACCGCGGGCGCGCAGAAGCTCGGCATGGGCGACCTGGCGCTCGGACAGGCGCGGGTGCAGTACGGCTATCAGAACGCCCGCTCCACCTTCGACGTGCTCCTCTCCGCTCCGGCGGGGGGCACCCTGCACGTGGACGGAAACGTGGCGATGGACGTGTCCCTGCCCGCGCTGCGCAAGGGTCTGGACACCGCGCGCGCGCCGCTGGACGTGACGCTCGACGCGCGCGACTTCGACCCGTCCTTCCTCTCCGGCGCGGTGGAGGTGGTGCGCGGCGTGGGCGGGATGATTCAAGCGGACGCGAAGCTCACCGGCACCGTGGCCGCGCCCATCTTCCGAGGCACGCTGGAGTGGAAGGACGGCAAGCTCGCGCTGATGGGGCTGGGCGAGTACCGCGACATCCAGCTCAGCCTCGATGCGACGCAGGAGGCGTTGTCGGTGAAGAAGCTGGCCGTGAAGGCCGGCGGTGGCTCGCTCTGGCTGGAGGCGCCGCTGACCGCCACGAGCACGCGGAATGGGGAGTACGAGCTGTCCAGCCCCGCGGAGAAGCCCTACCCGCTGCGCGCCCAGAACTTCCCCATCATCTACGACGACCAGCTCATGGCGCTGTTGAGCATGCGCGCGAAGGTGGAGGGCACGCTGTCCAACCACCTGGTCAACCTGCGCAACGTCTCCATCCCCGAGGCCACCATCGAGCTGCCGGAGGTGAAGCGCAAGGACCTCCAGGCCATGGGGCGCCCCGACGACATTGTGCTCGTGCGGCGCGGCGTCCCGCTCGAGCGGCGCAAGCGCAAGCAGCCGCAGCAGCCTTCTCCGGGTGAGCCCCAGCCGGAGACACCGCAGACGCCGGCGACGCCTCCACCCGAGGAAGCCGCGTCCGAGCCCGGCGACGAGTCCTCTGCGTCACGCGCCTACTGGGTGAACGTGAACGCGCCGCGCAACCTCTGGGTGAAGGGCTCCGACGTCAACGTGGAGCTGGGCCTGTCCGAGGACTTCCGCATCGAATACACCGACCAGGCGCGCCTCTTCGGACAGGTGCGCGTGCTGCGCGGACGGGTGGACGTGCTGGGCCGGCGCTTCGACGTCCAGCGCGACAGCATCGTGAGCTTCACGGGGCCGCCCGCCGTCCCCTACATCAACGTCACCGCCGAGCACCGCAACGAGACGGCCAGCGTCACGGTGTTCGTCACCATCCGAGGCCAGGGGCGCGACTTCACGCTGAAGCCCACCAGCGAGCCGCCCATGCCCGAGTCCGAAATCTACACCCTGCTCGCCACGGGCCGCCGCACCCTGGAGCGAGGCTCCGGCGCGTCCATGACCGCCAGCGCGCAGGCCGCGTCGGTGGTGGGCTCGCTCGTCGCCAACGAGGCGCGCAAGGCCCTGGCCGCCAAGCTCCCGCTGGATGTGCTCTCCATCGAGGCGGGGGGCGCGGGCATCGCCGGAACCAAGCTGGAGGTGGGCACGTACGTCACCGACAAGATCTACGTCGGCTACACCGGACGCGTCGGCGCCAACATCCAGCAAGGGGAGAACTCCAACGCGGTCCGATTCGAGTACCAGTTCGGACCGCGCTGGAGCCTGGAAGGTCAGTACGGCGACGCGCGCTCGGGCGGCCTCGACCTCATCTGGAGCAACGAGTACTGAGCGCGGGCTACAGCCAGTACATCTCGAAGCACGCGCCCACCGGACCCGCGCCGCTGTTGGGCGCCATGGGCGCGCTCACCCACGCACCGCCCACGCCGCACTGGCTCCACTGCTGATTGGACGAGGACTGCACGCACGTGCGCGCCGGCACCGAGCGGCCCAGCGTGGCGGAGGGGCACCACGGCCACTCCTGCGTGCAGGTGGTGGGCTTGTCCGTGCTGCCCGCCGAGAACGTGCCGCCCACGCACTGACGCCACATCGCGTCCGAGGAGCTCTGCACACAGCCCAGGTCCGGCACCGTCGTGCCCGCCGTCTCCGACACACAGCCCGTCGTCGGCCCGCCCCAGTTGAAGCCGCCCGACGCATAGCGGTTGTAGATGACCGACACCAGCGACGAGCCCCCCACCGTCGTGCGGCCACACTGCGTCGCGTACGCGCCCACCCACGGCGTATACGTGTACAGCGCCGCGGTGGCCTTGTTCGCGGGCTTCACCGAGCACGGGTCCAGCGTCGACTTCGTCGTCCCCACCTTCCAACCGGAGACCGTCGGCCGCCCCGCATCCAGGTCCGTGAAGTAGCCGCGCAGCTTCTTCGCCGAGCAGTCAATCTGCTTCCCGAAGCCGACGTACTGCGCATCACAGCCGCTGCTGTCCGGGCAGCCACAGCCCGTCGCCTTCGCCAGGTTGTTGGAGGTGCCGCTCTGCACCAGGCTCGACTCCACCTGGATGCGCGCCAGCATGTACAGCGGGCTGATGCCAGACGCCTTCGAGCGCTCCACGATGAGCGCCGCCGCCGTCTTGTTGCTGAACGCCGGGTCCTTGTACGTCGCCAGATACGAGCCCTGCTGCGTCAGGAACGCCTGCACCTGCTCGGTGGTGATCCACTGGTGGCCCAGCAGGTTCGAGTCCTCCAGGAGCCGGTGCATGTCGTACTTCACCGTCGCTTCCTGGAGCACCTGTCCGGTGAGCTCGTCGATGACCTCACCTTGCCCTTCATCGACGGGACCACAACCAACCGCCAGCACCACCGACACCACGAGACACCACAGTCGCAACGTCATCACGACCTCGGGGGGATGCGCCGCGCCCGTCGAGCAGCCCAGGCCACCCCTCGGGCTCGGCTGGGGGGGAACCGTCACGTCTACCCGGCTCGAATGTCACGACTCAAGAATTTCTTGCTTTCAATGATTGGCGGATTATTTCCGAACGATTGAATGACACACTGCGAGACCGTGGCAGCGCAAGACGCGCTCCGGGAGACATGTGCTCCTTGAGCCTCACGGGGATTGGCGCGCTAGCCTTTGGCCCACCATGCGCGAGCCCTCCCCCACGCGGATGAAGTGGCTTCTCCCTCTCACGGTGTCTCTCTTCATCCTGGGCGGCTGCCCCGGCTCAGGCGGAGAGAACCCTCCCCCCGAGAACGACGGAGGCACGAACACACCGGACGGCGGCGGCACCGGCAACCCCGACGGTGGCCCCACTGGCACCTCCTGCCTGAGCGAGCCGCTGCTCACGGCACTGGGGAAGAACCGGCTCCTCGTGGGCGCGCAGATGGAGGACCGCACGGCGGCGAGCGTGCCGTTCGACATGCGCTACCTGTACGTCGCGAGCGGACTGGTCGACTCGGCGAACGTGTGCACGTCGTGCACGACGGGATGCTCCACGAAGGGCACGTCCTGCGCGGGCGGCGGGTGCATGTGGTGGGGCTGCTGGCAGGACACCTCGCAGGCCCCCGGCGACTACGTGCGCGGCTTCGTGTCCCGGTCGGGCGACCGCCAGCAGATTCCCTTCATCACCTACTACCAACAGCTCTTGAGCAGCGGGAAGAACGAGGGCGAGCAGCAGCTCCAGTCGCTCAACGACGTGGCCCTGATGCGGCGCTACTTCGGTGACTGGCGCTTCACGCTGCAGCAGGTGGGCAACGCTCGCGCGCTGCTCCACATCGAGCCGGACCTGTGGGGCTACATCCAATTCTTCTCCCAGGGCAATCCGCGCACGGTGCCCGCGCAGGTGGCCAGCGCCAATCCCACGGACTGCGCGGGGATGGCGAACGATGCGTCGGGCTTGAGCCGGTGCATGATTGCGATGGCTCGCAAGTACGCGCCCAACGCGAAGGTGGGCCTGCACGCCAGCCCCTGGGCCACGCGCATCGACGTCTACACGAACACGAACACGTCCTTCGACGTGAACAGCGAGGCGCGGAAGGTGGCGGACTTCCTCCTGACGCTGGGCGCGGCGGACACCGACTTCGTGGTGGTGGAGGCATCGGACCGCGACGCGGGCTACTACGAGCAGCGGCAGAGCGAGAACACGTGGTGGGACACGGGGAACACCACCCTGCCCCACTTCCACCAGGCCTTCGGGTGGGCTCGCGCCATCTCCGAGCGGCTCCACAAGCCGAACTTCTGGTGGCAGCTCCCGGTCGGCAACATGAGCCTGCCGAACAGCGACACGAAGTGGCGGGACAACCGCGTGGACTATTTCTTCACGCACACCGCCGAGGTCGCCGCCTCCCACGCCGCCGGCTTCTCCTTCGGCGCGGGCAATGACGAGCAGACCACGCCGGAGACAGACAACGGCAACCTGGCCAACCGCGTGCGCGCGTACAGGAACGCCGGCGGGCAGGTGCCTTGCGTGCAGTGACCGCCTCGGACCTCGGGTGACACCGGAAACAGCCTCCGGTGTTTCACCTCCTCGGACGCACAGGGATGGCGCGTCCGGGGAGGCTCCATGTCTGTTGTTCGTTCCGCGCCCCCGTCGCGCGCTGGGGGAGCCATGGGCGCGAGGCAGGTCGGTTCGACTGGGGGCACGACATCGCCGTGGACAGCCGAGGCCAGGTCTACGTCGTCGACATCCGAGGCCACCGGGTGCGGAAGTTCCGCCCCGTGAAGTGATGCACGGTCAGAACAGGCGCGAGTAGGTGGGACGGGCCTCGGGCTTGGGGCTCCACCGCTTTCCATCGCGGGGCAGCCACAGCAGGTGGACGCGGGCAGCGGCGCCTTCGTAGCGGAGGCGGTGCTCGCCTTTGGACAGCGTGAGCTCGGGCTGGGTGACTCGGGCTCCGTCGATGAAGAGCGCGCCGGTGTCGAGCACGGAGGCGGGCTCGACGAAGTAGCGGCCCTCGCGCACCGCGAGGAAACGGTCCTCCAGCACAGCGCCAGGCGTGACGTCATAGCGCTGGCCCCACAGGAAGAGGTCTCCGTCGTAGGGCTGGTAGTACGTGTCGAGGAAGCGCCTCAACGCGGGCGGCAACCCCGACGTCCGCAGGTCGTCCACGCGGAGGACGCAGCCTCGCGCGAGCAGGGCTTCGGGAACCTCTCGCGACAGCTGGTCCGGGATGGCGCCTCGCAGATAGGCGTCCGTGTAGAAGTAGAAGTGCGCGTGGGGTCGGCTCACGTACCCGCCCGAGTTGTCATACGCGACGTCCTCGGGGCCCGTGAGGGTGGCGATGCTCGCGAGGACCTCTCGCTGACGGGTGTTGCCGTCACCGTCCAGCAAGGACTCCAGCCGGGTCCATTGCCAGCACAGCATCACGCCCAGGGCCACGCGGGCCACGATACGCGCCGGCCTCGAGCGCCACCCGCTCGACAGCACCCACACGCCCCGCGCCATGAACGGCGCGAGCACGCCCAGGAAGGGCAGCAGGCTGTATGGGAACGGAGCGCGCTGGAGTGCGTAGGAGCCGAACGTCGCGCCCACCGCGAGCAGCAACAGCAGGTCCGCGTCTCCCCAGCGCCCCGCTCCTTCGCGCCACCCTGCGCGCACGGAGCTCGCGAGTCCCAGCGCGGCCAAGGCGAAGAGCCAGGGTTGCTCTCGGACGATGGGCACTGCGTAGTCGCGCCACGAGAAGCCGGGATAGTGGCGCTGATGCTCCGCGGCCCACACGAAGCACCACTGCCACCAGGCGGACCAGGAGCTCGTCACCGTGAGGTACGCGGCCACACTCGCGAGCCCCACGCTCGCGCCCGTGATGAAGGCCCCGGGACACTGCACCTGCGCGGGGCGTCGGCCTCTCCTCACGAGGAGGTCCACGGCGAGCACGAGCCCGACGATGCCGCCGTAGAACAACACCTTCTGCGAGGCCCAGATGGCGGCGGAGAACAGCAGGCCCGCGAGGAAACCCAGCCCTCGCGTGCCGGGACGCACCGACAGCGCGGCGAGTGCCCCGAGGAACAGCGCGGTCGACAGCGCGTCGGGACGTATCTCCGTGGCGAAGCGCGTGAAGGGCGTCAGCGACAGGAGCAGGATGGGCGCGAGCCACATCGCGACCGGGCCCTGGCGGCGGTTGAGGATCGCAACCGAGACGCAGGTCCCCGCGAGCGGAACGAGCATCGCCGCGCGCAACGCGAGCACGGCGCGCGGGTCATCGCCGAGCAGCCAGAACAACGGCGCGAGTGCCTGGTAGAGGAGGGGGAGGTGGACCTCGAAGAAGTCGCGGTAGGGCACCTGTCCCTTCGCGACCAGCCAGGCGGCGTGGGCGTACTGGAACTCGTCGATGCTGAAGCCCTTGTGCAGCGCGAGCCGCGCGGCCTGGATGGCGAGCGCGAGGAGCACCAGGCCCAGCCCCACGAACCCCCAACGTGCGTACCTCATCGGCCGCCCTCATACCGCGAAACGCCAAGGACTCAGGGGTTCCCCTCGGGGTGGCGCTGACCCGCTGAGGTCTCAGAAATTCTGACAGGAAAGAATTATTCTGACCCAGTTGCGCATTCGGCTCTTCCCACGTATTACTTAGTTACCCTGTGAGCTTCATAGGGCGCGGGTCGCCCCATCCATCGTGATGACCCCTCCAAGACGGGGGCGGCCCGTACCACAGCTCACTGGATTCATCGCCAGCGCGAGTTGTTCCGCGCGGAGTCAGCATCTCGAGCATTCATCTGGCTTGGTGACGTTTCGTCCGGCGCGGGCCGCCTCATCCATCGTGATGACCCTCCAAGGCTGGGGGCGGCCCGTTCCACCACGGACACGCGAGTGTCCGCACGACGTTCGCAGCTCGATTCTTCATCCTGGCTTGGTTTCACCCTCGAGCGAGGGGCTGTGAGTTCTGTTCGGCGCGGGTCGCCCCATCCATCGTGATGACCCTCCATGTCGGGGCGGCCCGTTCCACTGAACTCCGAGACAAGCACCCGCACACGCGCGGGTTCCGACGCGGTGACGATGGGCTGTGCAAGCACGTCCCGGCCTCCCATTCGATGGGCCTCTCCCGTCGTATGCTCCAAGGTCTGGGACGTGACATGGGACGACTCTATTTGTTGGACGAGGATAGAGCCGCGGCTGCGAAGCTCGGCGGGGCGGTCAATGCCACACACCGGTGGCACCTACCGGGGCTCTCGAGATGCCCCACGTGCTCGGTGACCTGGGCCGGCGCGGGCCACTACTACCCGGGCGCGGACCTGTCACAACTCCCAGCCATGGGCGAGTTCGTACAGGCCCGACCCGAGCCCTTCCCCGAGTTCAGACGACTCCGAGAACTGGTGCGTCGTTTCGTCCCTGCGGGGGCCTCGCTCCCACCGGGGACGGGGCTTGGCCCCCTCGAGGGGACTTGCCGTGGAGAACTCGCGGACATTGTCTGGCTTGACGACGTGATGCTGGTGCATCGCGGCGTGCACGAAGAGCTCAAGGCATCCGGGCTTCGAGGCGTCGAGGGATATCCCACGGCCTTGCGCTTCCGGCAGAAGTCCCCACCCGAGCTCCTCGAGCTCCAGCTTGCCCCGCGTGGCCGACTGCATTCCGACTGCATGCCACCGGACCAGCCGCCCTCCTGCCTGGCGTGTGGAAGGTTTGCGCTCCGTTGGCCCGAACAGCCCATCCTGGATGGCGACACGCTCCCAGCCAATGTGGACCTGTTCCGAATCGGGAACTTCGCGACGAGGGTCGTCGCCACCGAGCGCTTCGTCGACGCGGTCTGCCACCTCTCGTTGGATGGACTGACGTGGCGAGAGATACCTGTGCGTACAAGCCGGGCTCCAGGGGACGAGCAGCGCCCATCCGCTGCTCGTCTCAGGCCAGGCGAGTGACCTCCAGCAACCTATCGGTCCAACCGTCGCCGCGAGCGCGCACGCGCGGCATCGAGCGCGGAGTCCACTCCGCCCTCTCGGGGCTTGGCTCCACTCTCGCTCACGGGACTCGGAGCCGCCTCTGGTGACGTGGACTCCGGAGGCCCCGAAGCCTTTGTCTCCACACGCACCGGCGCCACTGCGGGCGTGACGGGCGTCCCCGGGACTGTCGACGCTCCAGGCGCGGTGCGCGCCACCGCACGCTGTCTTGGCGCGGAGAGGAACCGACGCACGGCCACCTCCGCCAGCAACAGGGCCACGGCCAGCGACACCCACCAGGGGCCCAGCGCGCGATGGCCCTCGGACTCAGGCGCCTCCGCGAAGAGGCCCGTCATCGACAGCCGCTCCACGCCTCCGCCCACCGCCGCGACGGAGCGCAACAGGGCGAGTCCTTCCTTCGGACTCCCCGGCTCGAACTCCGGGGAATAGGGCAGCGCGACAGGAGGTGCTCGCAGCGCTCGCGTGCCCACTCGCACCACCGGATGCCACGTGCCACTGCCCTCCAGCGGGACCTCCGCCACCAGCCGGTCCTCATCCTCCCAGCGCATCGGGTACTCCACCGGCGCTGACTTCCCATCCCCCGCGAGCAAGGCCAGCGTGGGCGGCGTGCCCGGCAACGGCGCCTCTGGCGGCAGGTCCAGCGTCACGCGCAGCACATGCCCTCGCCGCTCCGAACGCACCACCGCATCGCCGAGCGGAGAAGCCCCCGCCATCGACCAGCGCACCATCGCCTCCAGCGCCGCCCTCAACGAGCCCCACTGACGCAGCTCCCCCGTGAAGGGACCGTCCACCTCCGCCGTGAACGCCACCGTGCGCCCCGCGCCCCGCGTCCACATCGCCAGCACCGGCGCCGCATGCGTGTCGAGCGTGCGCAGCGCCACGTTCGCCTGCGGCCTCAGGTACGTGAGGTTGTAGCCGCCCACCTGCGGCAGTCCCTCGGACGACAGCCGCCCCAGGAGCGGCAGGTCCGGCGCACCTTCCATCGACACGGGCTCATCGATGAACGTCGCCCGGGCAATCGCCAGCGTCTCCTGGCTGAAGACACGCGGCAGGCTCATCGCGTCCTCCGCGAAGTAGACGCGGCCTCCACCTCGCCGAGCGACCTCCCTCAACAAGTCCGCGTCCGAGTCCTTGGGCGTCCCCAACCCAATCACCGACACCGTCACCGACTCGCGCTTCAGCGCGGCCAGCGTGGCGTGGTAGTCATCGGGCTCCTCGGAGTCGGCCGCGTCGGCGAAGAGCAGCACGTGCCGCGTGGGCTTCTCGCTCTTGAGAATCTGCTTCCGGCCCGAGCGCAGCGCCTCGCCCACGTAGATGCCGCCACCTCCGCTGAAGCCTCGCGACACCTTGTCGTAGGGAAGCCCCTCATTCACCGAGCTGAGCGGGAAGATTTCGTGCGTCTCCGTGTCCACCATGTGCACGGACGCTTCGTCCTCGGGATTCAACAGCGCGAGCGCCCCGACAACCCCCTCCGCCGCCAGCTCCATCTTCGTGCGCCCATCCGCCACGCTCGCGCCCATCGAGCACGAGCAGTCCATGAGGATGCTCATGGCGATGGACGCCCGCCGCTGCTCCTCGCGCATCTCCAGCGACACGGGCAACAAGGGCTCCACGGGCGAGCGGCGGTAGCCGCCTTCACCGAAGCTCTCCCGCCCTCCCGTCATCACCAGCCCGCCCCCCGCCTGCTCCACGTACGACGCGAGCGCATTGAGGCCCGGCTCCCCCAACGTGTTCGCATCCACGTTCTCCAGCACGACGGCGCCCACGCCATCCAGTTCGTCCAGCGAGAGCCGGAAGGGCGCGCGGACCTCCACCCACAAGCCCGCCGCGGAGAGCGCCTGCGCGAGAGTGCCCTTCGGCTGATTCGTCAGCAGCAGCACCCGCCGAGGCCCCTCGACGCGCAGCACCGCGAGCCCCCGGTCGTTCTCCGGCACGCCGTCACCCGGCGTCTCGATGACGAGCTGGTAGCGCACGAGCCCCGGCTCCTCCACCAGGTCCCTCAAGGGCAACACATTCGCCCCCGGCTGGAAGTGGAAGGGCCCCTTCACCAACACGCGGCCATTGCGCTCCAGGCGCACCGTCCCCGTGACGGCGGCGGTGGACTGCACCGTCGCCGAGAACTGGAAGGGCTCTCGCACCGCCACGCTGGCCGGGACATCCAGCGAGACCACCGCCACATCGAGCGGAGGCTCGGGGCGTGAGAGCTGACGCCAGTCCACGGCGATGCCTCGGGCCGCGAGCCTGCGCGCGGCGCCTCGTGCGTCCGTCCCCGTGGCCCTGCCATCCGAGAACACGAGCACGCGTCCCGTGCGCTCCCGAGGAATGAGCGCGTTCGCCGCATCCAGCGCGGAGGACAGGTCCGACGCCTCCGTGTCCACCGTGCGCGTGAAGCCTCCAAAGCCTCCCGCCGAGGACAAGGGCTGCTCCACCCGCGCCTCTCGACCGAACGCGATGACGCCCACCCGGTCTCCCGGACGCCGCTCCCGCTCCAGGTTCGAGATGAGCTCCTGGGCCGTGCGGTCCACATCCCGAGGCATCGACGCGGAGCGGTCCACCACGACCACCACGTCACTGCCCGCGTCCTCCCGCCGCAGCTCCGGCCCCGAGAGCGCCCCCACCACGAGCACCAGCAGCGCGCCCCGCAACCACATGGGCGGGCCGGGCCGACGGCCGTACTTCCAGAGGAAGAGCCCCAACGGCAACAACAGCAACCACGCATGCGGGAGGGAGAAGGTCATGACGCCCGCCTCGTGACGTAGAAGTCGCCCACCAGCGCCAGGAGCAGAATCACCAGCGGCCAGCGCGCCCGGTCCGAGGTCTTCGTGCGCTCATCCTCCGCCCCCGCCTCGCGCGCGGCGAGCTCCACGCTCCCTCGTCCGCGCAGCTCCGACTCACGCGCGTCCAGCGCCAGGACCTCCGCCGTGTCCACCGTGTCTCCATCCCGCTCCAACACATAGCGCCCCGGCACCACCGGAGGCGGCAGGCTCACCGCGCCCGCGCCGAAGACGGGCCGGCTCCCCTCCGGTCCCACCAGCGCGTAGCGCTCGCCAGGCAGCGTCACCACCTGGAGCGGCTCGCCCAGGGTCAGCTGTCGGCGCGCGAAGCCCTCTCGCGAGCGACGGGCTTCACGCACCAGGTTGCTCATCAACACGGGCCAGGCGGACACGCGCTGCACGTTCGAGCGCGCCAGGTCCAGGTTGAGGTGGATGCGGCCCTCGTCGTCCTCGGACACCAGCACCGCGTCGCCCGCCGTGACGATGGGGCGCCCAGGAGGATTCGCCCCCGCCGACCAGCGCACGCCCCCGAGCTGCACGTCGTCCAGCAGGGGATGTCCCTTCTCCGTGAAGAACGGACCCACGAAGGTCCGCGGCTTGCCCGTGGACCCCAGCGTCACCTTCGCATCCGTGCCGTGCGGCCCGATGAGCAGCGGCTCTCCAGTCTCCGCGCCGCGAGCCATCTCGGGGGAGGCCTCGAGGAAGCGCTCCACCGCGTCGCGCTCGAGCGCCCCCAGTCCCTGCGCCAGGCTCACCGCGACCGGCCGCGCGGGCGAGGCTCGCAGCAACGCACGGCCATCGTCGGGGAGCGCATCATCCGGGAGCGAGACCTCCACATCCCCCGCGTTCTGGAAGGTGAAGCGCACCGTGGTGGCCTCGGCGCCAGCGAGCGCCACCTGCTCGACCCGCTCGGTGCCCTGCTTCGCATCCGCGCCCGGAAGCGCTCGCATCCGCACCGCGACGGATTCCGGCCCCGCGCCGAAGCGGGCCACGCGCAACGTCACCGTCGCCGTGCCTCCTTCGTCCTTTCGCTGCGCGGAGATGAGCGCCACGTTGTCGTGCGGCGCGCCCAGCGCCGTCCAGCGCACCAGCCCCGGCAGCACCAGCCCCTCCGTCGGCGCCGCATCCGTGAAGAAGGCGACCTGCGCGCCGGGGCCCGCGAGCTCCTGGGCCCACAGCAGCGTGGGCAGCGGGTCGTGGTCCGCGCCTCGCGCCTCGAAGGACTCCAACGCAGCCAAGGCGCGAGACGGCTCCGCCTCCGGACCCGCGAGCACACGCGGCGCCGCACCTGACGCCAGCAGCGTCACGTGGGTCGCGGAAGCCTGCTCCACGCGCCGGGCCACCTCGCGGCGCGCGAGCTCCAGCACCGTGACGCCCTCCGGCCCTCGCGCGGACATGGACAGGCTCCCGTCCACCACGAGCACGAGGTGCCGGACCCGGGCCTTCTCCCCCAGCCGGAGGTCCGCCAGGTACAGCGCCGCCGCGATGAGCGCCAGCACCTCCAGCAGCAGCGACAGCTCTCGCGTGAAGCGCTCCCAACGGGGCCCCGCCTCCGCGCGAGGCCGAGGCGTCCGCCACAGGAACAGCGCGCTCACCACCACCGGCTTCTGCCGACGACGCAGGAAGTACGCCGCCACCAGCGGCACCAGCGCCCCCAGCGCCAACAAGCCCCACGGGGAGCCGAAGCTCACGCCCCACCTCCCGCCACGAAGAGCGGACGCAGCGGGCCCATCACCAGCGAGGCCAGCGGCTGCGTGGCCTCCGCCGTGAGCAGCACGCCCCGCGCACGCGACGCCGCGGCCCGCAGCTGACGCTGATGCTCCCCGAAGCGCCGGGCATACGCGGCCAGCACCTCCTCCGTCAGCAACTCCTCCAACGCCGCCCCACTCTCCGAATCCACCAACCGAGCCCCCTCCCCCCCCGACGGCTCCACGTCCTCCGCGTCCAACACCTGCACCAGGAAGACCCCCGCCGCGCCTCGCGACAACCGGGCCGCCAGCGCCGACAGGTCCGCCTCGAACAGGAAGTCACTCACCACCACACGCATGCCGCAGGGCCTCGGCGGAGGCAGCCGCGCCAGCGCCGACGCCAGGTCGTCCCGCGCATCGAACTCCAACCGCCGCAGCAACGTCCGGCACGCGGGCCCCTGCGTCCGCTCCGGCCGCGCGCCCGTCACCATCAACGTGGGACTCAGCCCCTGCCTCGCCCCCACTTCACACGTCAGCAGCGCCACCTCGCGCGCGCGCGCGGCCTTGCGCGGGGACAGCGCCATGGAGCGCGACCCATCCAGCACCACCTCCACCCGAGGAGACACCTCCTCCTGACGCACCCGCAGGATGAGCTCGTCGGTCCGCGCCACCGCGTTCCAGTCCAGCTGCCGCAGGTCATCTCCCGGCTGATACGTGCGGAAGTCATGCAGCTCCAGCGAGCCGCCCACGGACGTGGCTCGGACCTCCCCCACGCGGCCACGGTGAGGACCTCGCGGCAGTGCCAGGGCGAGCCCCGGCACCAGCCGCCCCACCGCGGCTTCGTCCCAGGCGTCGCTCACGACCGATGCGCCCACTTCTCACGCGCGCTCAGGACCCGGTCCGCCAGGAAGGCCATGATGAGCGACACCGCCACCACGATGCCCACGTGCCGCCACGACATGAGTGCACGGCTCATCCCATCGTCGTAGTCCGTGGAGCTGAAGAGGTTCATCCCCACCACCGGGTTCAGGAGGTTGAGGTCCACATGCGCCGTATCGAGCCCCAGGAACGCCGCCACCAGCGGAGGCACTCCGGAACCCAAGCCCACCAGCACCCCAATCAACACCCGCACCGCCGCCGGCGAGGAGAGCCGGTCCGAGCTCCCCATCCGTCCCACCACAATCCCCAGTGACAGGTAGAGCAGGACATACGCCGGCATCACCACCGTCATCATCCGGCCGATGAGGGTCTTCGTGAGCCCGTCATCCCAAGCCCACTCAATCCCCAGCCACACCGCGCACCAGCCCACCAGCAGCAGCACCGTCAACCGGAAGCCTCGCAAGGCCCCGGGGCGGAACAGGGAATAGAACCGCGTGGCGGGACGCAGCGCGCGCGCCTGGCCATCCACATCCGTCGCCACGAAGAGGCACACGAGCCCCAGGTGCAGGGCACCGATGACGCCGAAGATCTCCGCCACATCGGACTCGAAGCCGGAGTTCCACCAGAGCAACAGGCCGCCCACCAGCGCAATCCCCATCTGCCCCACCACCGCGCGCCGAGGCCCTTGCGTGTAGTTCTCCGTGGAGAGCGACAGCCGGGACACGGCCACCTCGAACAGCAGCCACGCCTCCGCGAACATCCACACCAACGAGAAGGCCACGGACTTCGCCACGTCGTCCCAGTGCAGGAGGCGGCTGCCCGACTCCATCCACACCCCCGTGCTGATCATCACCGACCCCCAGCCCACGGCCAGCGCGCCCAGCACCGCGAAGTGAATCAACGCACGGCCCATCCGGCCGTCCGCCAGTGTCGCGGCACACACCGCCACCACCGTCAGGAACAGCAGCCACGCGCCCCCCAGCCCCAGCACCAGGAGGATGGTCGGGAGTGAAATCCCGTTGAGGTAGTAGCTGAACAACAGGAAGGGCCCCACCGCCGAGGCATACAGTCCCGCCTGCACCAGGAAGGACGTCATCTTGCCTCGCAGAATCTTCCGAGGCCCCAGGCCCGTCAGCACCAACAGCACCCACGTCTCGTCGTCGCGCTCACGCGCCAACGAGCGATACGCGCTGTACGGAATGACGATGAAGTGAACCACCGACAGGCAGGTGAAGTACGCCAGGAAGAAGCCCTGGCCGTGCTGCGTGAAGGCCGCGTCGCGCGTCTCCACGAAGGCGATGAGCGACAGCACGACACACGCCACCAGCATCAGCCCGAAGCACACCCAGAAGACCCGGGTGCGCAGGCCCTGACGGACCTCCTTCACCACCAGCGGGTTGAGCCGGTCTCCCCACTTCTCCTGAAAGGAGCTGGCGCTGGAGGACTGCTCCTCCGCGCGCTCCGCCACCACCACCGCGGGCGAGTTCAAGCCAACCTCCCCTTCGTCACCGTCATGAACGCGTCCTCGAGGTTGCGCTCCCTCGGACCAAAGGCACACACCGGCAGGCCCGCCGTCACCAGCACCGCCAGGAGCGCCGCCGCCGCGTCGGGAGGCCTCACCTCCGCCCCCGGCTCCAGCGCCAGGCTCACGCGCAGCGACTCGGCCTCTCGCGCGACTCGCGCCACGCGGGGCTGCTCCAACAACAGCCGCTCCGCGCGCGACCACACCGCCTCCGCGTCCGCGCCCACCGCGAAGCGCACCGACAGCTCCACCTCGGTGACGCTGGCGCCCTGCTGGAGGATGTCCCCCACCTTGCCCGTGGCGAGCAGGCGACCCTGCTCGATGATGGCGCAGGTGTCACAGATTTCCGCCAGCTCCGTGAGGATGTGGCTGGAGATGATGACCGCCTTGCCCTGGTCCGCCAGCGCGCGCAGCAACTCGCGCAGCTCGATGCGGGCACGCGGGTCAAGGCCGTCCGCGGGCTCGTCCAGGAGCAACAGCTGCGGGTCGTGCAGCAGCGTGCGCCCCAGCGCCACGCGCTGCCGCATGCCCTTCGACAGCGCCGTGGTGAGCTTGTCCGCCAGCGGCCCCAGCCCCGTGAAGCCCATCACCGAGTCCACGCGCTGCCGCCGCTTCGCGCCCGTCAGGCCATACGCCCGCGCGAAGAAGTCCAGGAACTCGTAGACGGTGACGTCGTCGTAGGTGCCGTACCGGTCCGGCATGTAACCGATGAGCGGACGCACCCGGTCCGGCGTGTCCACCAGCGAGTGTCCGCCGAGCAGCACCTCGCCCGACGTGGGTGAGTCCAGCGTGGCCAGGATGCGCAGCGTGGTGCTCTTGCCCGCGCCGTTCGGCCCGATGAAGCCCAGGATGCTCCCGGCCTCCAGCTGGAAGGTCACGTCATCCACCGCCCGCAGCGCGCCGTAGTCGCGCCGCAACCCCTTCACCTCCAACAACGCACTCATGGCCGCACCTCGCCGCGAATCAGATGCGCGGCGCCATTCAGCTCCGCGGGCATGCTGCTGCTGGGCATGGGACCGGGCCCGCCCACCCGTGCGATGAACTCCCCTTCAACCAGGTCCGCGCGGAAGGACTGCACCGCGCCCCAGAGTCGCCGCTCGACTCCGGCCTCGAACGCGCGGCTCACCAGGGCATGCGCCACGTTGTCCGCTTCCGGCTCCGCTTCGGGCGTGCCCGTCCCCTCCTCGCCTTCCTTCAACGCGGGCACCCGCCACAGCGTGCCTCCCAGCCGCACGAACCCTTCCTCCAGCGGCGCCCCCAGCGCGTTCTGCACTCGCACCGAGTCGCCCTCGCGCTTCGCCACCAACCGAATCCTCGAGGGAACCACCGCGACCTCTCCCCACTCGCGATAGGTGCGCGACGGCACGAACCCGCTGCCCATCGTGAGCCCGCCCGTCCAATCCATGTCCGCCAGCTCCCCCGCGCTCTCGACGGGCGGCAGCATCACGGTCGACACAGGCAACTTCAGCGGTTCCGGTGACAGGTTCGCGTACCAGGCGCCCAGCCCCACCGTCGCCGCGCGAGACCTGGCACCATCCAGCCACGTCAGGCTGTAGCGCGCGGTGTGCAGGGCGAAGCCATCCACCAACACGGACCAGGCGATGATGGCCAGGCACGTCACCGCCGAGACCACTGGCACCGCGAGCAGGACCGCCAAGGGGCCTCGGCGCCTCGCCAACATCCAGGCCCCAGGCCCCGCCAGCAGCGCGAAGGCACTGATGAGCAGCAGGAAGCGACCCAGCGGTGCACGCGCGCTCGACAGCAGCGGCACCAGGTCCGAGCCCATCGACATGTGAGGCTGGATGCCCACGGGATTCACCGGGCCCATGGGGTCCGCGGGGTCACGACTCAAGACCTCGCGCACCAGCCCCTGGCACTCGAGCCCCGGGGTCGCACAGCTCACCACGGAGCCAAAGCCATAAGGCACGGTGGGGGAGGACCCCGCCTTCCAGAGCGGCAGGTACGTCTCCAGGCCTCGCGCGGGACGCGTGATGACGAGCCGTCCGCCCGACATGACATACGACTCGAGCGCGGCCCACACCTCCGCGGGGAGCTTCGAGGGCTCGCCCGTCAGCATCACGGCGCGAAAGCCCGCGTAGAGGGCCAGGTCGCGTGGGGCATCCACGAGGTCTTCGATGAAGCGCGCGGCGAGGAGGCTGTCCGCCGCGTCTTCGTTCTTCGGGACGTCCACGGCGGACTCGAAGGACTTCGGAGTCCCCAACACCAACACCGGCTCGGAGCGGTCGCTGTCCGGGTAGAGCGTGTCGACGATGGGGTCCAGCCCCGCGGCTTCGATGGTGAGCTGGCCGGAGTACCAGGCGATGGGCAGGGGCAACCACACGACGACCCGCTGACGGGCTCCCACCTCCACGCGGCGCTCGACGGTGTGCGAGACCTCCCCAGCGGAGGGCTGGAACGACAGGCGAACCGGGAGCGCCTTGGGCCCCTGGTTGTGCAGCACCACGTCCACGGCCCAGTACCCTTGCAGCGGCCTCAAGGCGTCGCGGCGCATCGTGACGCGCAGCAGGCCCCGTGAATGCGAGAGCGTCGAGCCGGTCGCGTCGCGATAGCCCGTCACCTCCGGGGCAGCCGCCGCGGCGGCAGCGGCGGCCTCGGCGGCGACATCCACGGCTTCGACGGCCATGGCTTCGACGGGGGCGGTGGGCGCTGGCTCGGGTGACGTGCCCAGCAGCAGCCACAGCGACAGCATCGCGACGCTAGTCACGCGGCACCTCGGGCACGGCCTGGAGGAGCGCGCGCACCACGTCTGGAGAGGACACCTTCTCCAGCGACGCCTCGTAGGCCAGCACCAGCCGGTGGTTGAGCACGGCCGACGCGGTGGCCACCACGTCATCGAAGCCCACGTTGGGGCGACCTCCCAGCAAGGCCCGCGCACGGCCCGCCGCCGCGAGCGCGAGCGCCGCGCGAGGGCTCGCGCCATAGCGCACGAACCGGCGGACAGCCTCCGGCGCGGAGGCCTGGCGGGGGTCGGTGGCTTCCACCAGCCGGCCGATGAAGTCCGCCACCGGCCCGGGCAGGTGGACCCGGTCGGACGCGGCGAACAAGCGCGCGAGTCCTTCTCCATCCAACACCGGCGAAAGCTCCGGAGGCGCGCCGCGCACGCGCGTGGTGAGCAGCGTGCGCAGCGTCTTCGCGCCCACGGGCGGCACCTGGATGCGGAAGAGGAAGCGGTCCAGCTGGGCCTCGGGCAGCGGGTAGGTGCCCTCCAGCTCGATGGGGTTCTGCGTGGCCAGCACGAAGAACGGGTCCGGCAGCGGACGCGTCTGACCGAGCACCGTCACGCGGCGCTCCTGCATGGCCTCCAGCAGCGCGGCCTGCGTCTTGGGACTGGAGCGGTTGATTTCGTCCGCCAGCACGAGGCTCGCGAAGAGCGGGCCCTCGCGGAAGACGAAGTCCCGGCGGCCCTCGCCCTCCAGCACGTAGGTGCCGGTGATGTCACCGGGCAGCAGGTCCGGGGT
This sequence comes from Myxococcus stipitatus DSM 14675, assembly GCF_000331735.1. Lineage (GTDB taxonomy): Bacteria > Myxococcota > Myxococcia > Myxococcales > Myxococcaceae > Myxococcus > Myxococcus stipitatus. Next base: position 9,113,562 of record NC_020126.1, read on the forward strand.
GAACTGGATGCGGCGGAAGGGCAGCGCGAGCAGCCGCGCCAACGACTTGCACAGCTCCGTCTTGCCCAGACCCGGCAGGCCCTCCAGCAGCACATGTCCGCGCGCGAGCACCGCGACGACCACCTGCTCGACGACCGACTCCTGGTCCAACAGCACCGTATTCAGGTGCTCCTTGAGCCGGTTCGCGACCTCCGCCGCCCCCTGGGCCTCGGCGGGACTGAGAAGCTCCGCTGCCACGTGTGTCTCCCCTTCCAAGCTACTTGCCACCAAAGTACCGCTTCACCAGCTCCCGGTTGCGCGGCAACAACGGCTGCGCTCCCGGCCCCTCTGTCGCCTCGCCCTGGGCACTCGTCCCTCGCGAGCCCCCGGCCCCCATCGTGCCCGAGCTTCGCAGCGGGTCCGCCGCTTGAAGGCCCCAGAGCTCGCCGGCCTCTCCTCCCTGCCCCTCCGGAAGCGGCTCGAACGCCAACCGCTCCGGGTCCATCTCCGCGCCACCACCGAACACGAGGGGGTTGTGTCCACCGCCCTCCGCGCCGGTTCCTACCTCGTTGGAGCCCGAGCGGGTCTCGACAGCGCGACTCGCATGGCCTTGTCCCGAGCGCCCGCCCCGCTGACCGCCCTCGCCCTCGGAGCGGCCCTGCCCCTCTCCCTGCCCCTCTCCTTGCCCCTCGCCTTGCTGACCCTGCCCCTGTTGGCCTTGCTGGCCGGGGCCTCGCGAGCCCTGCCGCGTCCCGCGTGAGCCCGGCTGTTGTCCGCGAGCCCCCGAGCGCCGCGAGTTCGCCTGGGCGCTCTCGCCCTGCCGCGAGTCGAAGGGCTGGGACAGCGATTGACGACGCCGCTCCAACGACTGGCGCAGGTCTGAAATCTGGTCCACGGAGCCGGAGGATTGAGCACGCGCCCGCGCCCGCTGCGCCGAGGACTCGCCCGACTCCGAGCCTTCACGCGACCCTGGGTTCGCCTGTCCCCGCGTGCCCTCGCGAGCGCCGGTGTTCGCTTGTCCCTGTGAGCCCTCGCGCGAGCCCGTGTTCGACTGGCCCTGCGTGCCTTCGCGAGCGCCCGTGTTCGCCTGTCCCTGTGAGCCTTCACGCGCGCCCGTGTCCGACTGTCCCTCCGTGCCTTCGCGCGATGCCGACTGCGTGCCGGAGTTCGCCTCACCCGACGGTCCCTCCGTGCCTTCACGTGAGCCCGGGTTCGACGCCGAAGCCTGTTCTTCCGTTCCCGACTGCGCGTCGTCCAGCGCCATGAGCGCGCGCTCCAGCGCCTCGCGCTCACGCGACGAGGACTCGGCACCTCCCGCCGCGCCCAGCGCATCCTCCAGGTCGCGCGCGGCCTCGGCCGCCTTGGACAGGTGCGCGGCGGCCTCGGCGGCGCGTTCAGCCAGCCGCTGCTCCAGCGAGTCCGCGGCCTCCCAATCCGCCGAGTCGAAGCGCCCCGCCGCCACCTCTTCGGCCAACCGACGCAGCTCCTCCTCCACCGCCGCGCCCAACGGCTCCTCGCGCGCCAGGGCCTCCGCTTGCGCCTGCACCGCGTCCACCTTCGCCGCGGCCGCCGCATGAACGGGACGCGCGCCCCGCAGCGCGGGAAGCGGCAGGAGGAAGCCCACGAGCAGGAACAGCAGCGCGCCCACGAGCGCCGCCACGGGACGCCGCCACGGCAACTCCGGGAGCTTCACCTCCCGGGCGAGCTGGTTGACGGTGAGCTCCCACTCCCCCACGGGGCGCTCCATGCGCGTGAGGAGCAACCCACCCGCCTGTGCCGAGCGGTCCGCGAGCACGGCGGCGTACTCCAGCGAGACACCGCGCGAGCGAGCACGCACCCACCACCACGAGAGTCCCGCGAGGACGAGCGGAGGAAGCGCCCAGACCAGGTTCCCGCGCAGGAGCATCCGCGCCAGCACGCACGCGGTGACGGTGGCCCAGGCCGGAGCCAGCCCCGCCTCGGTCCAAGCGAGGGCATTGAGGCGTCGGCGCACGCGCCGCACCGGAGCGAGCACCAAGGCCTGGAGACGACGTTCTTCGCTGGCGGCCATGACGTGGGGTTCGGTCGAGCCCCTGGTGAGTCCACGGGGCGGCGAAGGACCAGTGTCGAACACTCGGACGGCGGCGACAAGCCGCTCGGTGCGGCCCGTCGAAAAGCCCTGCCTGGCGGCTCGCGTGTCTCGCTGAACGGTCGCCTGCCTCCGGCGTGCGAACCCCGCCTGCTCACTGCCATGAATTGAACGCGCACGCTCGGGAACCGAGTTGCCCTGGATGCCCTTCCACTGTCGGAATGGTGCACAGGGAGTGACGTCCGCGTTCCGGGGGGGACACCATGTCGATGCGAGAGACGAAGCAGGGCGAGCCACGCCGGCCGCGCAAGGACTTCAGCGAGACCGCGTGCGAGGCACGCAACAACGAGGTGGTGCAGCGCACCGCGCGCTCGCGGGCCGCACCGGAGCTCTTCGGCCCCGCCGACCAGCTCCAGGTCCCCGACTTCCTCACCGCCATCGTCCCGCTGGAGCCCGTGCCGGAGCCCTCCTGGCGCCCGGGCATGGGCGCGATTCCCTACGACGGCGGCACCACCTTCCGGGTCTGGGCGCCCTATGCGCAGCGGGTGCAGGTGGTGGGCGACTTCAGCCATTGGCACGCGGTGGAGCTCGCCCGCGAGCCGTCGGGCAACTTCTCGCGAGACATCGCCAGCGCGGGCAACGGACAGCAGTACCAGTTCATCATCCAGGGCCGCTATGGCGACTGGCGCTGGCGCAATGACCCGCGCGCCTCCGACGTGACGCACTCCACGGGCAACAGCGTCATCCTGGACCACCGGGACTTCGTCTGGCGCTTCGACGGACTGTTCCAGATGCCGGCGCCGCACGAGGCCGTCATCTACGAGCTGCACATCGGCACGTTCAACGACTCGCCGGGCTGGGGGCCGGGCCATTGGCTGAGCGCCATCGACAAGCTCGACTACCTGCGGGAGCTGGGCGTCAACCTGGTGGAGCTGATGCCGTCGGCCGAGTTCGCCGGTGACTTCTCCTGGGGCTACAACCCCACCTTCCCCTTCGCGCCGGAGAGCGCGTACGGCACCCCCAACGACTTGAAGCGCTTCGTGGACGAGGCGCATCGACGCGGCATCGGCGTCATCATGGACGTCGTCTACAACCACCTGGGCCCCAGCGACCTGCCGCACTGGGACTTCGACGGGGAGACGCTGGGCCGGGGCGGCGTGTACTTCTATCCGGACTGGCGCGCGAGCACGCCGTGGGGCGACACGCGCCCGGACTACGGCCGCTCCGAGGTGCGCGACTACCTGCGCGACAACGCCCTCATGTGGCTGCGCGAGTACCACATGGATGGGCTGCGCGTGGACGCGACGAAGGAGATTCGCACCGCCAGCGGCGTGGACAATCCCGCGGGTTGGGAGCTCTTGCGCTCGCTCACCGAGGCGGTGAAGCGCGAGTTCCCGTGGAAGCTCCTCATCGCCGAGGACATGGCGGCCAACCCCGCTGTCACCCACCCGCAGGGAGCGGGCTTCGATGCGCAGTGGGACGCGGCCTTCGTGCACCCGATGCGCGCCGCGCTCATCGCGCCCTTCGACGAGTGGCGCGACCTGAACGCCGTCCGCGACGCGCTGACCTTCCGCTACAACGGCCGGAGCACGCAGCGCATCGTCTACACGGAGAGCCACGACGAGGTGGCCAACGGCCGCAGCCGACTTCCCACGGAGGTCTCCCCGTACAACCCCGGTGACGTGCTCGCGAAGAAGAAGGCCCTGCTGGGCACGGTGCTGACGCTCACCGCGCCGGGCATCCCCATGCTCTTCATGGGGCAGGAGTTCCTGGAGGACGGGCACTTCGACGACGGCGAGCCGCTCGACTGGGGCAAGGCCGGGTGGTTCGGCGGAATCCTCCAGGCCCACCGGGACCTCATCCGGCTGCGCCGCAACTGGCACGACACCACCGCGGGCCTGCGCGGCGAGCACGTCCACGTCTTCCACCTCAACCACGACGACAAGGTGCTGGCCTTCCACCGCTGGGAGGACGGCGGGCCGGGTGACGACGTGGTGGTCATCGTGAACCTGGGCCACCGCGCCTTCTCCGGGTACGCGCTGGGCCTGCCCTCGGATGGCCCGTGGCGGGTGCGCTTCAACGGGGACTGGCAGGGCTACTCGCCGGACTTCAGCGGCACCTCCGTCCAGGACGTCTGGGGGGAATGGAGCGGACGGGATGGCATGCCCGCGAGCGGCCAGTTATCTCTAGGGGCATACAGCGCGGTCATCCTCTCGAAGGACCGCGGCTGACCCGGCACTGCCATGCTGCTCGCCCGCCCCACCGACCTCGCGCCCCGCGCCCCCTGGCCCGACATGCCGCTGGTGGTGTGGCCCGCGGCGCTCGCGCTCTGGGGCCCGGGCGAGATGTCGTCGAAGCACGCGCACCACGCGATTCACCTGATGTTCCGGCGCGAGGGCACGCTGTCGGTCCGCGTGGGCGCGGCGAAGGCGGACACGCGCGCCGCGGGGGTGCTCGTGGGGCCGGACGTCACCCACACCGTGGATGCACGCGGCGGCGAGGTGCTCCTGCTCTTCGTCGAGCCGGAGAGCCAGGACGGCCTCCGGCTGCGGGCCTCGCTCACGGGCGAGCTTCGCCTCTTCGATGAAGCCGAGCGAGACACCCTGCTCGCCAGCCTGCCCCGGGAGGGCCCCCTGCCTCACGCGGCCATGGGGCCCTGGATGGAGTCCACGCTCGCGGCCCTGGCGGGCGCCACCGTGGCCACGCCGCCCCCCATGCATCCGCGCGTGCGCAAGCTGCTGCGCCACCTGCGCGCGGAGCCCGCACCGGAGGACACGTCGCTGGAGTCGCTGTCCCAGGTGGCGGGGCTGTCCTCGGGGCGGCTGATGCATGTCTTCACCGAGTCCACGGGTGTCCCGCTGCGCCCCTACCTGCTCTGGCTGAAGCTCCAGCGCGCGGCGGGGGCCATCGCCGCGGGGCGCTCGTTGGGAGAGGCCGCCCATGCGGCGGGCTTCTCCGACGCGGCGCACCTCACGCGCACCTTCCAGCGCATGTTCGGCACCGCGCCCTCGCTGCTTCAACGTCGCAGCCAGTTCGTTCAAGCCCAGGCAGGCACCTCCGAAGCATCTTGAGCCGTGTCAGCGTCGGGAGGGATGGACCCTTCCGACCCGCTCGAGGTCCTTCGTCATGTCCTTCGCGCTCGTGCTCCTCAGCATCTTCCTGGTGCTCCACCTCCCCCCGCTGCGCCGCCGTCCCTCGCTGTCCACCCCCGTCCTCCGCGCCGCGATGGCCTCGGGGCTCTTCTTCATCGGCGCGGGCGTCATGCACTTCGTCATGCCCGAGCGCTACGACGCCCTGATTCCGCCGCAGCTCCCGTGGCCGCGCTTCTGGACGCTGCTGTCGGGCGTGGTGGAGGTCGCGGGCGGGGTGGGGATGCTGTCCGTCAGGACGCGGAAGCTCGCGGCCGTGGGGCTCATCGGGCTGCTCCTGGCCATCCTCCCGGCCAACATCCACGAGGCGATGGCGAACCAGGCGTCCCATGTCCTGCCCTTCCCGGACTGGTACTTCTGGGTGCGCATCCCCTTCCAGCTCGTCTACGTGGCGTGGGTGACGTGGGCTGGTGGACTGTGGCCGGCCAGAACGCGTGCGAGCGAGCCGCTCCCTGGTTAGGCTCGCCGCCCCATGCACTTCCGTCATCTTGGCCGCAGCGGTCTGGCAGTCAGTGAGATCTCCTTCGGCAACTGGCTCACCCATGGCTCGCAGGTCGAGGAGGAGGCGGCGCTCGCGTGCGTGAAGGCCGCGCAGGACGTGGGCATCACCACGTTCGACACGGCGGACGTCTACGCGGGCACCCGCGCGGAGGCCGTGCTGGGGCGCGCGCTGAAGGGCCAGCGCCGCGCCGGCTATGAGCTGTTCACCAAGGTGTACTGGCCCACGGGCCCGGGGAAGAACGACACGGGCCTGTCGCGCAAGCACATCATGGAGTCCATCCACGGCTCGCTCGCGCGGCTCCAGACGGACTACGTGGACCTGTATCAGGCGCACCGCTTCGACACCGCCACGCCGCTGGAGGAGACGATGCTCGCCTTCGCGGACATCGTCCGGCAGGGCAAGGCCCTCTACATCGGCGTGTCCGAGTGGACGGCGGACCAGATTCGACTGGGCGCGGCGATGGCTCGGGAGCTGCGCATCCCGTTCATCTCCAGTCAGCCGCAGTACTCCATGCTCTGGCGCGTCATCGAGGCGCAGGTCATCCCCGCGTCGCTCGAGGAGGGGCTCGGGCAGATTGTGTGGTCGCCCATGGCGATGGGCGTGCTCACCGGCAAGTACCTCCCGGGCAAGCCGCCTCCCGCGGGCAGCCGCGCCACGGACCCCTCCGGCTCGCGCTTCATCGCGCGCTTCATGAAGGAGGACGTGCTCACGCGCGTGCAGCAACTGCGTCCGCTCGCGGAGTCCGCGGGCCTCACCATGGCGCAGCTCGCGGTCGCCTGGGTGTTGCAGAACAAGGGCGTCTCCTCCGCCATCATCGGCGCCTCGCGTCCGGAGCAGGTGCTGGACACCGCGAAGGCCGCGGGCGTGAAGCTGGAGCCGGAGCTGATGCGTCGCATCGACGAGGTGCTGGGCCCCGTCGTCGAGCGCGACCCCGCGCTCACCGAGACGCCCGACCGGAAGCTCTAGAAGCCCACCGGGCTCGCGCCGCGCACACAGGTGTCGCGGGTCCGCCTATACTCGCCACTCCCTCACCGGAGGTGGCGTGTGCGTCGGTTCGTGGTCATCGCCGTGCTGTTCTCATCGAGTGCGTTCGCGCAGTCCCCCGAGTGCAAGGCCGCGAAGAAGGAGTACGCCGAGAAGGAGGAGCAGCTCTCCACGCTGCGCGAGGCCCGCAAGGACATGCGCGCGGTGCTCACCACGGCCAAGAAGGGCCGGGCGCACAGCAAGGCGATGGACGCGCTGGAGAAGGCGGACGACGCGCTGGAGGACGCCGTCAAGCGGGCGACGTCGGAGCAGTCCCAGCGGGACAAGCTGACGCGGGAGATCTGCAAGTAACCTGTCTCCACCGCATCCTCGGGGGCCGCCCATGAACCCTGACGAGTCCACCCCCACCGAGGGACGCGCGGCGAGGCCCCTGCTCCTCGCCGCGGTGGCGGTCCTGGCCCTGGCATCGGGCGCGGTCTACGTGGGCACGCTGAAGGGCGGCTTCCTGTCGGCGTCGGACGTGGGAGGTCTCCCCGAGCTCGCCGCGATTCAAGCGCAGCTCCGGCCGCTGGATGCCTGTGCGCTCACCTACCGGCGCCTGGACAGCAAGGGCAAGCGCCCGTTCCCGGACTCCGTCATCGTGCATGACTGCACCGGGACCGGCCGCGTCGTCGCCATCAAGGTCCCCACCACCTGGGAGCCCCAGGGCGTCACGTTCGAGATGAAGCGCGCTTCACCTTCGGAGCCGTTCCAGGTCCTCATCGAGAAGGACACGACGCTTACGCCCGCGCTCCAGGCCGCGATGGAGCACTTCGCCCCCCTCATCGCCGCGAAGCTCCCGGAGCAGCAGCGAGCAGCACGCGCCGCCACCGCCGAGTGACGACGCGCCCGCCCTCAAGCACCGCTCCGCCACCAGCCCCGCTTCTCCAGCCGCCGCACGTCGGGCACGTCCGCGAGGGTGCCCAGATAGCGGGACAGCACCGGCAGCTCCGCGTCCTCCCGTGCGCCCTCGAAGGGGCGCACGTAGATGGCATTGCCGTAGTTGAAGGCACACTTGGCGGGAGTGTCATCGACGATGAGGACACGCTCCAGCCGGAAGCCTCTCCGCTTCAGCTTGCCCAGCTTCTTCACGTAGGCACAGTGCCTGGACGGGTCCATGAAGCCCTCCTCCTGCACGCGCGCGCAGTCCACCGCGTAGGTGCACCGGCTGCGTCCCCAGACGAGCTCGGGACGCTGCGCGGACGGGAAGATGCGCGAGGCGATGGCCTCCACGTAGTCATCCGACGCGGAGGACCAGACAGCGAGGCGGAAGCGCGCCGCGCACTCGGTGAGGAAGCGCTCCAGGTGCGGCCGGACGTAGACGTGGTAGCCCATCAACTCGAAGTCCGCCGCGCGCTCCAGCGGCGCCTCGCGCGCGTGAATCAACGTCTCGTCCAAATCCAGCACCAGGAGCATCGGCTCCAGGCCGCCCGGATGATTCGAGCCCCCACGTAACGACGCTGTCGCGGCCTCAACGGTTGCCATGCGACAGCGACGCCCTCGGGCCCACCGCGACTGACGCGCCACCTGTCCAACGGGCCACATCTCCCGGCACGCCAGGACGCGTGAAGACCTCGCGGTGGTTAGCTGCCCCCGCCCACCCCCTCCGAGGAACATCATGCGTTCGAGTCAGATTCTGTCGACCCTCGCCTGCGCCCTCTGGCTGCCCTTCGCGGTGACGGCCCACGCCCAGGACGCCACCCAGCCCGCACCCGAGAGCGAGAGCGAAGAGGCCACTCCCACCTCCCTCGGCTCACCCTTCCCGCCCGCGTTCCCAGGCCAGACGAACGGCCCCGTCGTCACCTCGAGCACCCGCTACCAGATCACCCAGATTGCCACGGGCTTCAATCGCCCCTGGGCCATCGCCTTCCTCCCGGATGGGCGCATGCTGGTGACGGAGAAGCCCACCGGGAAGCTCTACATCGTCACGCAGCAGGGCGCGAAGTCGGCCCCCGTCGCGGGCCTGCCCGCCGTGGATGGCAGGGACCAGGGCGGCCTGCTCGACGTCGAGGTGGCCCCCGACTTCGCCACCAGCCGCCTCATCTTCTGGACCTATTACGAGCCCCGCTCCGCCGGCAACGGACTCGCCGTCGGCCGAGGCCGGCTCCTGGACGGCGCGCAGCCTCGCATCGACAGCCTGCGCATCATCTTCCGCATGAAGCCCACGCTCGACTCGACGATGCACGCGGGCGGGCGCCTGGTGTTCCACCCCGACGGCACCCTGTTCGTCACGCTGGGCGAGCGCTCCATCCTCCCCGGCCGCGTCCAGGCCCGTCAGCTCAACAGCCACTTCGGCAAGATTGTCCGCATCAACCTCGACGGCTCCGTGCCCGCGAACAACCCGTTCGTGAACCGCACCGGCGCGCGCCCTGAAATCTACTCGCTGGGCCACCGCAACGTCCTGGCCGCCGCGCTGGATGGCCAGGGCCGCCTGTGGGAGGTCGAGATGGGACCGCTGGGCGGAGACGAGCTCAACCTCGTCGGCGCGGGCAAGGACTACGGCTGGCCCACCATCGGCTACGGCACCGAGTACTCCGGCGCCCCCATCCACCAGAGTGGCCAGGGCCCCGGCATGGAGCAACCCGTCTACTTCTGGAACCCAGTGATTTCTCCGTCCGGGATGACCATCTACTCCGGCAACCTGTTCCCCGAGTGGAAGGGCAACTTCTTCATCGGCGGCCTGTCGAGCCACGCGCTGGTGAGGCTCGTCATCGCGAATGACCGCGTCGTCGGTGAAGAGCGGCTGAAGCCCGCGGGGAACGGACGGGTCCGCGAGGTCGTCCAAGGTCCCGAAGGCGCCCTCTACCTCCTCACGGATGACCCCAATGGCCGACTGCTCAAGATGACGCCCCAGGGCGCCACCCCGTAGACACCCGCCACCGCGAGGGCGACGGCCGGACGACCCTTGTGTCGCCGGCCCATCCCCCCTGCCCAGGAAGCACACAACCCGGCCGTTCCATTTGACTTTCAGGGCGGACGGAACAACAGATGGGCGCGCGAGTTGGCCGCCGGGTGGCTCCCACCCGACACCCCACTTCCACCCAGGCTTCCCTTCATGACGCTTCCCATCCTCCTGGCCCAGACAGGGCAACCCGAGCTCGGCTGGCTCAGCAGCAAGCTGCTCGGCGTCACGCTCACCTCCGCCGAATGGGTCCTCTGGATTCTCGTCGTGCTGTCCGTGCTCTCCATCGCCATCATGCTGGAGCGCACGGTGTACTTCGCGCGTCACCGTCTCCCGGACTCGGAGTCGCTCGCGGTGCGGCTGGCCCGCGGTGACTTCGAGGCGGCGCGCAAGGCCGTGGAAGGCCGCACCGGCATGGAGGCCGCCGTCATCCGCGAGGCCCTCGCGTCCACCGGCCAAGGCGCGGACACCGTGGAGCAGGTGATTGCCTCCACCATGGCGCGCGAGCGTCCCCAGTACGAGCGCTTCCTGTCGTTCCTGGGCACGCTGGGCAACAACGCCCCGTTCATCGGCCTGTTCGGCACGGTGCTCGGCATCATCAAGGCGTTCCACGACCTGGGCGCCACCAACGTGAAGGGCGCGGCCATCCAGCAGACCGTCATGGCGGGCATCTCGGAGGCGCTCGTCGCCACCGCCGTGGGCCTGGCCGTCGCGATTCCCGCCGTCGTCGCCTTCAACATCTTCAACCGCCAGCTCAAGACGCTCACCAGCCGCGCCAACGCCCTGGGCCACGCCCTGGTCGGCAGCCTGCGCGCCGAGGGCCGCACGCCGGAGGGCCGCTAGTCCATGGCCGGAGGCGCGCAGGACAACGAAGAGGAGATCACGGGCATCAACGTCACGCCGCTCGTGGACGTCGTGCTGGTGCTCCTCATCATCTTCATGGTGACCGCCAACTTCATCGTCCGCGAGACGGTGGAGGTGGACCTGCCCCGCGCGGCCAACGGCGGCGAGACGGTGCAGGGCCTGGTCAACGTGGTGCTCGACAAGGAGGGGAAGCTCTACTTCGACGGCGCCCACGTGACGGACGCGGAGCTGACGCGGAAGGTGGCCGAGGCCGTCGCCAAGGACAAGGACACCCGCGCCATCATCAGCGCCGACCAGAGCATCGCGTACGGACAGGTGATGCGGCTCATCGACACGGTGAAGGGCCAGGGCATCGCCAAGTTCGCGCTCAACATCGAGAAGGACGTGGCCCCCGCGGCCGCGCCCGCCACACCCTGACGGCAAGGCCCGGTTCATGAGCCAGGCGGTCCTCGACGACAACTCCGTGCTTCCCCGCAGGGACAATGCCCCGCGCGTGGTGGTCATCTTCACGCTCGTGTCGCTCGCGCTGCACGGCGTGGGCTTCTGGTGGCTCAACCGCATCGCCGAGCGCCCGCGCCCCGTCGCGCAGCGCCCCGTCGAGCTGGTCATGGTGGAGGTGACGAAGCCGCCTCCGCCGCCCCCTCCCGAGGAGAAGAAGGAAGAGCCCAAGCCGCCGCCCAAGCCCAAGCCGGTGAAGCCTCCGCCCATCAAGGTCGCCGAGGCCCCCAAGCCCGTGCCGCCTCCGCCCGAGCAGGCGCCGCCGCCCCCCAACGAGCCGCCGCCCACGCCCCAGGCCAAGCCTCCGCCGCTCGTGGTGGGCATGACGATGTCCTCCACCACCAGCGCCGGCGCCTTCGCCGCGCCCGTGGGCAACACCGCCTACGGCCAGGTGGCCGCCACCGCGAAGGACCCCAAGGACGTGAAGGCGTACTCCGCGCCCAAGTACACGCCCATCTACCAGGTGGACTCGGAGCCCACCGTGGCCTCCGAGGTGAAGATTCCCTACCCGGAGGAGGCGCGGCGCGCGGGCATCGAGGGCACGGTGACGCTGTCCATCACCATCGACCACGAAGGCCGCGTGGTCGCCGTCAAGGTGCTCTCCGGTCCCGGCTACGGACTCAACGAAGCCGCGCGAGACGCCATCAAGCGCTTCCGCTTCAAGCCCGCCATCAAGGGGGGCGAGGCGGTCTCCACGGAGATGAAGTACTCGTACACGTTCCTCTTGGACTGAGGTGTCGCCGGGGCCCGCTCGGGGCCCCGCGCACGTCCGTCACTGCGGGCGCAGCGCGCGGCGCATGATGTCGCGCAGCGCTCGCAGGTCCTCGTCCGCCAGCGCGGCGATGAGCTCCGGGGGCTCCGCCATGCGCTCCAGCAGCCGCTCGCGCAGCGTCGCGCCCGCCTCCGTCAGCACCAGCATCTTCACGCGCCGGTCCTGCTCGCTGCTGCGCCGCTCCACCAGCCCGCGCGCCTCCATCCGGTCCACCAGGCCCGTCACGTTGGACGCGTCACAGGACAGATAGTTGGCCAGCGTACTCATCGCCAGCGGGCCTTCACCCAGCTGACGCACCACGTGCGCCTGCACCGGGGACAGCTCGAACTCCGCCGCCAGGGCGGGGAAGTTGCGCATGTGGGCGCTCATCAACTCGAACAAGAGCGCCCAGGCCTGTTTGGACAGGGCCTCCTCAGGTTCCTGGGCGTCCAGCCCGGAGTGCGGTGACTTCCCCCGTCGCCCCAGATTCTCGCTGCTCGAGCTCATACCCCCATGGTAATTCGCCCCAGGCACCTAAACAATTGACTTCATCAAATATTGAGGGTTACTACATTCCGGAGCTTCCAAAATGGACCGACATGGCCTATGTCGTGCCGGCCCCTAATGCAGGACCGTGAGACGTGATGCGGCGGCGGATGACCTTCATAAGAGCCGGTTCGGCGCGGCGCGCTGAATTCCTGACGTTGTTCACGCGGCCGGGCATGACGCCTGGGCCCGCGCGCGAGAGACACAACCCGTAGCAAGTCGTCCATCGAGGACGGACTGGGGCTCGCGCCGGCGCGGACCCCACGAGGAGGCAGAGGCGGTTATGAGTTCACTTCTGGCGTTGACCCTGGCGGCCACCCTGGCCGCGGCACCGCCCCCCGTACTGACCCTGCAGGACGCACTCACCCAGGCCCGCAAGGAGAACCTGGACCTGAAGGCGGCCCAAGCTCGGCTGCGGCAGGCGGACACCGCGTCTCGCAAGGCGTGGTCTGGCTATCTGCCCACCATCACCGTGGGTGGCGCCATCGTCCGCAACTCCAACGCGGCCGTCATTCCCCCCGGCCCGCTCGGTCCCGAGCCGGTCGTCATCCAGCCGCTCGTCCAGCGGTCGTTCCAGGCCGAGGCGCGCCAGGCCATCATCGCCCCCCAGCTCTGGGCGGGCATCCAGGCCGCGTACAAGAGCGAGCGCGTGGCGGAGCTCACGGTGGAGCAGGCGCGCCGTGAAATCCTCTTCGGCGTGGCGCAGGCGTACTACGGCGCCGCGGCGCAGGCCCAGGCGGTGACGGTGCAGGAGCGGCTGGTGGAGCTCAACGGCGCTCGCGCCAAGGACACCAAGGTGCGCTTCGACGCGGGCACCGTGACGCGCGTGGCGCTCTTGCGCGCCGAGCAGGACCTGTCCCGCGCGGAGCAGGACCTCATCCGCGCCCGCAACGCGCTGGCGTCCGCCAAGCTGGTGCTGGCCACGCTGCTGAACGTGGACAGCGGCGACTTCGAGGTGGCCCCGCCGCCCGAGCCGCAGGTGCCGGTGCAGACGGAGACGGAGGTGCTGGTGCAGCGCTCGCTGGAGCAGCGCGCGGACGTGGCCGCCGCCCGGGAGACGACGGAGCTGGCGCGCATCAACAAGCGCGGCGTGTGGTTCAGCTACCTGCCCACGCTCGGCGTCACCGCCACCTACCGCATCGCCAACGCGGCGGGCTTCCAGGGCAGCAACGACATCTGGCTGGTCACCTTCGGCGCCAGCTGGACGATTTGGGACGGCGGTCTGCGCGAGGCCAACCTCACGGAGGCGTCCGCGAAAATCGTCGAGGCCCAGGCCAACGCCCGCAAGGCGGAGCTGACGGCGCGCGAGGAAGTGCAGCGCTCGCAGTTGGACTTGCAGAGCGCCCTGGCCAACCGCCTCAAGGCGGAGCAGACGGTGGAGCTGGCGCGTGAGTCGCAGCGCCTCACCGACGTCTCCTTCAAGGCCGGCGTGGCCACGTACCTGGAGGTCGCCGACGCCAACACCGCGCTGACCAGCGCGGAAATCGGCCTGGTGGCGGAGCGGCTCCAGGCCTCCGTCGCCGCGCTGCGCCTGCTGCGCTCGGTGGGTGCGTTCGAGGCGCGTCCGCTCGGCTCCGACCTGAAGGAAGAGGACGTGGCGGCGCCGGTGGCGCAGCCGCTCCCCGGCGCCACGGAGCAGCACCCGCTGCAGCCCGCGACGCAGGAGCAGCCGGCCCAGCCGGAGCAGCAGCCCGCGCCGCAGCCGTAGTCGCCGGAGTGAGGTGACACCTGCCCGGCGCTCCCACCTCGGGCGCCGGGCCAGGCGCCCCCCAGGCTGGTGGCCCCTGGCGCTTGTGAGGGCCCCTCACCGGTCCCACCCTCGGAAGGAAGGCAGCAGTACCCCCTTTTTCCGAGGAGGTCACCATGGCGGCAGGACAGTGGGGCAACTGCAAGGGTTGCCGCTACTTCAGCAGCAACAATCCCAACCCCAGCGACAACGAGACCCAGCGCTGCATGCAGGCGGACTTGAAGGCGTTCGACCTGAAGGTCTCTGGCGCGAGCGGTTGCAATGCGTTCGAGGCCCGCGCGGGCACCGGACAAAAGCCCTACCAGGAGCCCGCTCAGCCGGCGCACTGACGCCGACCCACGCGGACACCCGTCGGGACTTCGTGGAGCAGCGGGCTCCACGAAGCAAGACGGCCTTCCCTCAAGAAGCCACGACGTCACGCGCCCCCAGGCGACCCACGCCGGGGAGGAAGCGGCCCACCCGCTCCGCGTAGTCGCGGTATACCTCTCCATGCAGCCCGAGCAGGTGCTCCTCCTCCAGCCGGACCTGGAGCGACACGAGCAGCACGTAGTCGGCCCACGCCATCCACGTCCACGCGCTGGGCGTCACGACGGCGATGCCCGTCACCACCCACAGCATGCCCGCGAAGATGGGATTGCGGACGACGGAGAACAGCCCGTCCGTCACCAGCGCGGTGTGCTCGCGGGCGATGCCGATGCGCCACGACGCGCCCATCTGCACCTGCGCCACCCGCACGACGACGAGCCCCGCCGCCACCGCGCCCCACCCCAGCCACCGCACCGGCTCCGGCACCGGCCACACGCCCAACGCGGCCGAGCCCAGCGCCGCGTACAGCGCGCTCCAGGCCGTCACGCCCAGGATGAACACCCCCATGCACACGCCGAGGACACGCTGGAACGCGTTGGCGCGGCGGTGGAGGACGAAGGCCTCGCGGCCCGTGCGCCGGCGCAGCCGCACCGTGGGCAGCACCATGGCGAAGAGGAGGAAGACGACGGCGCTGACGGGCAGCGCGATGCGGTGGAAGGTTTCGGCGTCCATGCGAGAGCCTCGGCGGCGGGAGCGGCGTCGAGCCGCTCGGTCGGCAGGTGGACGCCTGGGCTCAAAGCGGCATTACACCCGCGCCCTTTCCGCGCCCTCGCGGCTCAGCTCTCGGGGGTGACGCGTGGACGACCCGCCTCACCGCAGGCGCAGTCCACGCAGCCGTGGGTGCAGCAGGTGCCACACAGCTCGATGAGGCGCTTGCCCAGGGCCTGCCTTGCCCGATGCAGCCGGACGGCGGCGTTGTTCGCGGTGAGCCCCTCCTCGCGGGCGAAGACGGAGACAGGGGTCCCCTCCAGGTCCACGCGGCGGATGGCCTCCGAGTACTCGGGCTTGAGCGTGTCCGTCAGCTCCGCCACGCACGCGCACACCGATGTCTCCAGCGCGTCCGTGTCCTCGGTCGTCCGGGGCGCCTCGGCGTCCTCCGCGGCCAGGAGGCGTGACTCGCGCTGGGCCTTGCGGTGCCGGTCCACGAGGATGTTGCGCAGGAGCCGGTAGAACCAGGCCACCGCGCTCTCCTCGTCGCGCAACCCCTCGCTCTTCTCCAGGCCCTTCACCAGGGCGAGCTGGAGGACCTCTTCGGCCTCCTCGGGGCTGCCCACGCGCGGGGACAGGAACGCGAGGAAGCGTCTGCGCTCGGCCACCAGAATCTCGACGACGCGGGCATCCAGGCTCATGGCCCGTCAGCCTACCGCTTCGCGCACCAGCTCCACCGGCGAGTCCTCGTCCTTCGCGGCCGAGAGTTGACCGAAGTAGATGCGCTCCAAAAGCCGGCGTTGATGCACCAGCGGCTTGTCGTATCGGTCCAGCCGCATGCCCTTGTGGCTGTAGGGCGTGCCCGCGACGACGGGGATGAAGCGGGCATCGTCGCGCACCTCCCACGCGGTGAGCAGGCGGGCCGCCTTCGCCGCCAGCGGCAGCAGGGGCTTCATCATCGGATGCACGCAGCGCAGGAAGGAGAACACGTGCAGGCGCGTGCGCGTGGGCGTCTCCGGCACGAAGAAGATGTTGGCGCGGGTGACGAACGGGCGCGTCTCCCCCTGGGGCGACACCCAGCTCACCGTGTACTGCGCATGCACGGGGTCGAAGCGGAACGTCCACTCGTTGCGGAACGCGTCGCCGTTGTACACACCCAGGAGCATCATCAAGGCCGCGGGCCGCTGCGGCGCCTGGTAGACGACCTCCGTGCGGTCCTCGAGGTTGCGCGCCTCGAAGTCCACCTGGTGCGCATGCGGGTCATCCCAGCCCAGCCGCGTGTGGACGTAGGGCGTGTGCTCGTCCTCGCTGAAGTTGTCGATGGCCACGTGCAGCGGCGCCTCGAACAGCGTCGAGAAGCTGCCGCCAAAGACATACCCGTCACTCAAGGGCAGCTCCGGCAGCGCGGACAGCGGCGTCTCCCGGTGCGCGAGCCACAAGTAGTCGCGGTGCTCGACCACCTGGAAGCTGCGCACGTCGCAGTGACGCAGGTCCGGTTGACTGGGATTGAAGCCGCGCCCCTCCGAGTCGAAGCGCCAGCCGTGATACGGGCACTGGAGCCGACCATCCGCGCCGACGCGCCCCTTCGACAGCGGCGCGAAGCGGTGAGGACACTGGTCCGCCAGCGCCGCGGGACGCCCCCGCGCGTCCCGGAACAGCACGTACCCCCTGCCCGCCACCTCGACCTTCACCGGTTTGCGCCCCAGCGACTGCACCGGGAGCACGGGATGAAAATGACCGAGGACGTCAGGGAGTCTCTCCATACTTTCCAAGTATAGCGAGCGACTCAGGACAAGGGAGGAAGGTGCTCCAGCAATCTCCGCAAGTCGGGCTGGAGCTCGTCGGGGGATTCGTCCGCCAGCGCCTCCACCGGGTGCGTGCCCCAGGTGACACCGTAGGTGCGGAGGCCCGCGGCCCGCCCTGCCTTCAAATCCAGCGTGGTGTCGCCCACCATCCACAGGCCCTGGGTGCCCAGCGCGGCGAGCGCCCGGTGGAGCACGTCCGGCGCGGGCTTGTGCGGGAAGTCATCCGTGCCCTGGACGTGATGCAGCACGTCGTCCAGGCCCATCGCCTCCACGAAGCGGCGGGCGAACGCGGTCTTCTTCGTCGTGGCCACCGCCAGCAGGTAGCCGCGCTCCCTCAGCGTCCCCAGGGCCTCCTTCACGCCGGGGTAGGGGCGTGAGCGATTGATGAAGTTGCGGGCGTAGTGCTCTCGGTAGGTGGCGCACAGTGCGGGCACGCCGTGCTCGGGCGCGAAGCGCGCGTACATCACATCCAGCGGATAGCCGATGAGCTCCCGCACCTGCTCGTAGGTGGGGGACGCGAAGCCCAGCACGGGGAAGGCGTACAGGAAGCTGTCGATGATGTCCGGCAGCGAGTCCACCAGCGTGCCGTCGAGGTCGAAGAGGATTCCACGGGAGTCAGTGCGGCTCATGCGCCCTGCATACGCCTCCCGCGCGTCCCGGGCACGTGTTCTCACATTCCGAGATTCACTGCGAGTGACCACTCCCAGGCCGACAAGTGAAATGGGGAGGGAGACGAAGCTTGGCCGAGTCACTGTTCGTGGCACGCACGTCCTGACGCCACTTGGAATCCGAGCCTGAGGGATCTCCCAAGAACCCTGGCGCGGTGGGCCCCGCTGAATCGGCTGACATAGCAACAGGCGCAACCAAGCTACCCTTTCAACTCAACACGCGAGATTCCACCCTCGATGATCCTCTTCGCGCAGCAAGATCTCCACAAGCTCTACCCAGGAATTGACCTGCTCAGCGTCATAGACAATCGGAACGCCCGACTTCGAACGAGCCCCCATGCGTACAACGGGACTTGTAGTCTTCGCAGTCGCCAAGGCATGCGGTGATCTTCCCCGGCCACAACCATGATGCGGAGACCGATTTCTTTGAGAACTGGAACCGATGCCATGACCCAAGCAGCGGTAGGTACCTGCAATCCGAGCCGAATCAGCGGAGTCCGCGGTTCGCAACGATAACGGCCCGCCAAGGCTTCGGAGCACCCTCGTATGCATACGCGCTGAACAACCCGGTGAACTACGTCGACCCTGACGGGTTGGAAGTCAGGCTGATGGATGAGCCCGCACGGAGAATCGCTGCAACCCTGCAGCAGAATCCACTCGGGCGTCAGCCCTATCAGTGGCTGGACACATCACCTGACACTTATGAAGTGTGGGAGCGAGAGAATTTGGGCCCAATGTCCACGGAAGATCTAGCGCAGGCGAACTGTCGCGGGCCGAGATGACGCAACTCAGGGGAGGCACCATTCGCGTCACCCCATCACTTTGCCAACAACAGGGCCTCAATGACATCAATCTGCGCTGGACTCGCGATTCTTGGTCTTTGCTTGCCCGTTCCGGGACATTCAGTGGACAGCGTGAATGCCGCGGGCTGGGTGAATCAGTCGGGCGATAAGAATATCTTGATGTCCGCACACATCTTCGCCACGAACTCATACCAACTTGGAGCGCTCGTCGAGGGCGACCAAACGCATGTGATGAGTGTGTGGCTTCGCGAGTCGCGCTCGTCGGATCGCGAGGCCCCCGACTCTCCTCTCCGCCGCGCCCTCTCTCGGGTTTGTGAGGGCGCAAAAAAAGGCAAGCCATGTCACCTCCAAGAGCACTCCTTCTGGAGGGTTGAGTGTGGAGAAGGCTGGCTCCTCTATTCGACACGGATGAGTCCAGATCGAAAACAGCTTCAGGATCGTTGCAATCGATTCGGCGCAATCATGAAGTAAGCGAGCGCTCTCCGAGCTGGCGCAAGCGCCGAACTTCAGTCTGCATAGGGGGATGCGTGTTGATGCGCATCCTGGTTGAGTTGGCGAAGCCCCCATTCGAGCCAGCGACGTGATGAAATGGCGGCGACCACCCATCGTCGGCGCCGCACCTGAACGACGGGCACCCCACGCAGGCACGGCAGAAGTCCAGCGTGGTGCCCTGGCCGTGGTCCTCCACGAGAGGACAAGGACGAGAGGCAGGTGCGTCCACGGCCGGCCCTTCTGAGGTACTCGCCAGTCCACCTCCGCATGGCCTTGTCCTTGGATGTGTCAACAGACCCCAGGCCCCCACGACGCGTCGCAGTCAACACGCCCTCCAGCGGCCTGCGTGATACACTCCGTGAAGCACCAGGTCGCCAGGGGGAACACCAGACATGCGGCTCGATATCTTCTCAGAGATGCAACACCCGAAAGAGCGGTGGACGCAGCCAGACCCCGTGCATCACCTCATCCGTGAGACGTTGGAGCAGGCGCGGCTCGCGGATGAGATGGGATACGGCGTCTGGTGGCAGGTGGAGCACCACGCGGCGGGGGAGTTCAGCCACAGCTCCGCGCCAGAGGTCATGCTCACCGCCATCGCGATGAACGCGAAGCGGATGCACGTGGGCCACGCGGCGGCGCTCGCGCCCTCGCGCTTCAACCACCCCATCCGTCTCGCGGAGCGCTCCGCGTTCATCGACCACCTGAGCAACGGCCGCTTCCAGTTGGGCATGGCGCGCAGCACCATCCCGGAGTGGCGCGTCTTCAACATCGAGCCGGACTCCACCCGCGCGCAGATGCAGCAGGCCTTCGAGACGATTCCGAAGATGTGGACGCAGGAGAAGTTCTCCTGGGACGCGCCGGACTTCCGCGTCAAGGACGTCAACATCGTCCCCAAGCCCTACCGCAAGCCGCATCCACCGCTGTGGCAGGCGTGCTCCAGCCCCGCGTCCTTCGAGCAGGCCGGGCGCAACGGCGTGGGCGCGCTGGGCGTGACACTGTGGGCGTCTCGCGAGCAGGTGGCGGAGATGATTCACATCTACCGCGAGGCCATCCAGAAGCGCTGCGAGCCCGTGGGCGAGTTCGTCAACGACCAGGTGGCCTTCTTCACCTTCGTCCACTGCGCGCGCACGGAGCGCGAGGCCATGGAGAACGGCGCGGCGAAGGCGGCGGCCTGGTACACGAACGGCTCCTTCACCTTCTTCGAGGCCAAGGAGCACTTCATCCAGTCCGCCGCGGAGCTGGAGGCGCTCGCCAAGGACCCGGCCGGTGGAGGTCTCACGGGCCAGTACCTGCGCGGCAAGGACCCCAACGCGCCCCAGTCCCGCGCGCAGCGCCTGCTGGGCCGGGTCATGTCCGGCGAGGCCGTCCCGGACGAGCAGGTCTGGGAGGTGCTGAGCGAGCAGGACTCGCTCATCGTGGGAACTCAGGACCAGGTGCGACAGGGCCTCAAGCGCTACGAGTCGCTGGGCATCGACGCGCTGATGTCCTTCCACCAGGTGGGCGCGCTCTCACACGAGTCCGTGCTCCAGAGCATCCGCCTCACCGGAGAGCTCATCCCCGAGTTCAAGTCGCCTGCCCCTCCCTGAGAGGCTCCTCCCCTCCCTGGCGGCCGGGCCGCATGACGCCCACTGAGTGCATACCTTGTCGCCAGTTCGCGGCGGGCAGCCGCAACGGGGCGGCGGATGCCGGGGGCGCAGGCGCGCGCGACGTCAGGTGCGGAACAGAGGCGGGGGCCCGCCTGGGGAGCCTGTGTGCTCCGGTGGGGCGGGCCGCTGCTGATGCTGTGGTTCGCCCTGGCCACGTCACCGGCCCGGGCGGAGGAGCAGGACTTCCCGGCCGACGCCCCCGTCGAGGAGCGTGACACCCCCACGCGCCATCCCTGGCTCGCGCTGGCGGAGGTCACCGCCATCAACCTGGTGGTGTGGACCTACGACGTCAGCATCGGCAACAAGGAGTGGGCGCGCATCAGCGTGGACTCCTGGAAGAAGAACCTGGAGACGGGCTTCGTCTGGGACGGGGACGGCTTCTCCACCAACCAGTTCGCGCACCCCTACCACGGCAGCCTCTACTACACGGCCGCGCGCGACAACGGCATCCCCTACCCCGGCGCCTTCGCGTTCTCACTGCTGGGCAGCGCCCAGTGGGAGCTCTTCGCGGAGACCGAGCCGCCCTCCTTCAACGACCTCATCAACACCTCGCTGGGCGGCACCGCCATGGGCGAGGCCCTCTACCGCCTGTCCTCCGTCGTGCTCGACACGGAGACCTCCGGCAGGGAGCGCGCCGTGCGCGAGGTGGCCGCGGGCGTGCTCAGCCCCATCCGCGGCATCAACCGGCTCCTTCGCGGGGACACGTTCCGCATCGAGCCCACCCCCGACGAATGGAAGCGCCACGACGTCATGACCTGGGCCTCCACCGGGTACCTGACGCTGGGCGATGGCGAGCTGCTCAAGGGCGGCAAGGACCAGTTCTTCGCGCAGGTCTCCCTGCGCTACGGCGACGCCTACAGAGACCCCATCCGCCGCCCGTTCGACGCCTTCGAGGGCCACATCCAGTTCACCACCCGCGAGAGCAGCCTCGTCAGTCACGCGCGGCTGACGGGCCTGCTCGCGGTGAGCACGCTGGTGAGCACGCCGAAGGACGAGCTGCGCGTGGGCCTCTTCCAGCGGCTCAACTACGTGGACACCCTGGCGTACGAAGTCGGCGGGCAGTCCTTCGACGTGGGGATGATGTACCTGCGCCAGTTCTCGCCCACGGCCCGCTTGAAGACGTACTTCGCGCTGGAGGCCGGCATCCTCTCCGGCGTCTCGTCCGAGCACAGCGGCGAGGGCAACCGCGACTACGACTACGGCTCCGGCGTGGGCGCGGAGCTGCGCGTCACCTATGCGTTCGACGGCTGGGATGTCCTCACGCTGGAGGGCGGGACGAGCCACATCGCGGTGCTGGACGGCTCGGGCGGCTCCCACAAGGTCCACACCGGGCAGCTCATGATGGATGTGCCCGTGAGCGGCCGGTTCGGCCTGGGCACGGAGATGAACTACTTCCAGCGCAACAGCCGCTTCGTGGGCTACTCCAGCGTGCGCAAGAGCACCTACGAGCTGCGCTTCTTCATCTCCGTGCACTGACGCTCCCCCGCGCCGGCTCGAGCGGCCCGCGCAAGGGAGCATCCCGACACGACTCAGGGCGTCTCGTCGGAGGGCACGTCTCCCGTGAGCACGCAGATGAGCGCGGCCGGGTCACACTTCACGGGGAACAGCGGGTTGATGCCGGAGCCGCGCAGCCGTCCCACGGAGAAGTCCGGGTAGGGGTCGCACTTCGTCTCGTCCGGCAGGCCCTTGGTCGCGCAGCTCACCACCGGCCAGATGCCCTTGGCCTGGTACGTCGCCGTGCAGCCGTTCTCCGTGTAGCTCAGGTCCGCCTTGAACTGCGTGCCCGGAATCCCGGGCGTGTTGTAGATGCGCAGATTGGACCAGACATAGCGGAAGTTCTGCGCCGGCAGCGTCGCGGTGGCCGGCACGTCCAGCCGCGTCTCCGACAACTGCGGCACGTCGCAGAAGTTGTCCGCGCCGGGCCCCTCGCTCGCGAACGCGCCCACCGAGTAGGGCTTGTTCGAGGCATCCGGGTCCGGCCGGTCCTTGAAGTCCACGGCCATCAGCGTGCCCAGCCGGGTGCTGCGCACACCGACGGTGTCCGCGGCCTTGGGGTCCTCGCTGAAGTACTTCTGCAACCCCACCGCCTCCGGCTTGAGCCGAGCGCACTGGAGGTCGGGATTCTGTCCGGCCGAGAGCGTGTACACGGTGGCGAACGAGCCGATGGAGCCGTCGCTCACCGCGCGAGCCACCACACACTGCGGCTCGGGTTCCTCCGCGCCACAGCCCGCCAGCACCACCAGCGCGGCGCTCCATCCCAGCCAACGCGTCTTCATGGGTGATTGTCCTCTCATGGTGGGAGCCTAGAAGCTGAGCTTCGCGCCCAGACGCACGGAGCGCGGGGCCTGGTAGGCCGTGGGGCGCTTGAAGTTGGGGTTGATGTCCGACGGAAGGATGGGCTGGTTCGTCGCCGTGGAGATGACCTTGCAGTCCGGGTTGTTCGCCGTGAGGCACGCGGTCAGGTCCTCGGGCCGCCCCCCCTGTTCGATCGCATAGACGCGCGTGAAGGTCAGCGTCTGGTCCACCGCGGTGTACTGCTGGAAGTTGAAGAGGTTGAAGACATCCAGCGACACGCTCAACGTGTAGTCGTTGGACAGCTTCTGGTTCAGCCCCACGTGGGTGTCGATGTTGTGCACCCAGGGCAGGCGGCCGGCGCTGCCTCGCGGGAGGATGAACGTCTCGGAGCCGCTGCGGCGCGGGTGCGCGCCCAGGTAGTTGAGCGGCGTGCCGGAGCGGCTGCGGTAGCCACCGCCGACATTCACGCTGGTGGAGCGCGACACCATGAACTCGCGCGCGCCGAAGACCTTGAAGGAGTGCGCACGGTCACCCGGCAGCGCGCCATCGCGGTTGGTGGTGAGCGACACCAGGTCGAAGTCGCGCGTGAGGTTGGGCGACAGCTGGCCCGTGTCCGCGCGGAACAGGCCCGAGTAGTTCCCGCGCAGCTGCGACCAGGTGTAGCTGGCCTGGCCCAGCCAGCCGTCCGAGAAGATCTTCTGGTAGTAGACGTTGACCGCGTCGTACTCGCGCTTCGCCTCCGGGAAGTCGGCCGAGTACCCCTTGCCCGGGTTGCCCAGGAAGAAGGTGTTGCCGTCATCGCGGCTCATGTCCTCGATGACGTCGTTGAGGACGCGGCGCGTGTACGTCAGGCCCACGCGGCCCAGCAGCACCTCGTACTCGCCACCCACCATGAACTCGTCCGCGGACTGGGCGCGGATGTCGGGGTCCACCGGCACGCGGTCTCCGCCCTGCGCGTTCCAGGTCTGGTCCGGGCTCTCCCGGCTGCCGATGCGCACGCGGTTGGCGCTGCCCACGCAGTCCGTCAGCCGCGATTCACGGTTGCTGGGGTTGCACGCGGGCGCGTTGTACGTGGCCGACAGGAGCTGCTGCTGCGGGAAGGAGAGGTCCGCCATGTCGAGCGGCACGTTCTCGAAGAAGCGCGCGTAGTTGACGAACAGCTTGGAGCGGCCCTGCTGGGTGAAGTCGTAGACGACGCCCACGCGCGGCGACCACTGGTTGGGCAGGTGCAGGCCCACCTTGTCGTCCAGGCCCCACAGCGTCTGCGAGTCGTAGCGCAGGCCCGCGTTGAGCGTCACCTTGTCCATGATGGACCAGCTGTCCTGGATGAAGCCGCCCACCGTCATCGACGTGGACGTGCCTTCCTTGCTGCGCAGGAACACCGGCTGGTCCGGCCCGGCCATGTAGCCGTACTCGTTGAGGGTGTACCAGCAGTCGCCTCCGGTGCACTCCTGCCAGGGCGAGCCGCCCGTGCGCGCGCGGTTGTTGTAGAAGCTCATCCGCTCCGCGTCGAAGCCCACCTTGACGATGTGGTGGCCCAGCGCCTGGAACAGCGAGGTGGCCATCACCTTGCCCTGCACGCGGTCCAGCTCCTGCACGCTGATGGTGCCAGGACCGCCGGTGGCGTAGGAGGTGACGGGGCAGTTGCGGGATTGCTCCGCGGGCGTCGCGCCACAGACGGACGGGTCCGGCAGGGACTCGAACTCGGTGATGGAGTGCGGGCCCGGGTTGCGCGTGCGGCGCCAGGCGAGGTTGGGCTCGGCGGACAGGCCGCGACCGCTGAGGATGCCGGAGCCGTCCGAGGGCAGTGTGTCGTCCTCCTGGTGGTGCCAGCCCACCGTCGCGTCGATGAGGAGCTTCTTGCCGAAGAACGCGGAGGACTGCTTGGCGACGATGTCCATCGCGGAGTTGGCGCGCTCGGTGGCGATGGCGCCGTAGTTGCCCTGCACGAAGCCGGTGCAGGACAGGCCCACGCAGACCTCCGGGTCACCGTCGTCGCTGAAGGAGTACTTCCCGCTGCCACCCGACCAGCGCGGCGTGCCGAAGACGGACACCGACAGGTTGTGGTCCGGGTTGAAGAGGTACGTCAGCTTGCCCAGGTACTGCACGCTGCGCTCGTCGGCGAAGCGCGTGACGCGAGTGCCGTCGATGGGCGTCACCAGGCCGAAGCCCGTCTCCGGATCCCTGCGGCGCTGGCCCACGGCGGTGCAGCCGATGGACGGGTCCACCTCCGTGCAGAACTCCAGCTTGCTCACCTGGCGGTCCACGCGGATGCGGTTGAACGACGGCGCCACGCCGACGAAGAACCAGAGCTTGTCCTTGAGGATGGGGCCGCCCAACTCGACGCCGAAGTCGCCCTGGTTCCACGGCTGGCCCTGCGCGGAGATGACGGTGCCCTCCTGCCGGACCACCGTGCCGTTGCGCTGCAATCCACCCGGCGCCATGTTCGCGAAGACAGAGCCGTGGAACTCGTTGGAGCCGGACTTGGTGACGACGTTCAGCACGCCACCCGTGGAGCGGCCGTACTCCGGCATGTAGCCACCGGTGATGACGTTGACCTCCTGCACGAACTCCACCGACAGCGGCGTGCCCAGCGTGCCGACGCTCGGGTCGTTCACCGACAGGCCATCCACCACGTACTGACTCTCCGGGGAGCTGCTGCCGCTCACGCTCACGCCGTAGCGGTCCTCCGTGGCGCCGGGGGCCAACTCCGCCAGCGACTCGAAGGAGCGCGACGCGGAGCCCTTCGTCCCGGGGCGGATGACGGCGATGTTGCGCAGGAAGTCCGCGTCCACGCTCATGCCCTGCGTGCTGGACGCGACGTCCACCGTGGGCGGCGCGGCGCTGATGGAGATCTCCTCGCCGAAGTTCGAGGGCAACAGCTGGATGTTGACCCGGATGGTGCGGTCCACGCGCAGCACGATGTCCCCGCGCACGAAGGGCTCGTAGCCGTCACGCTCCACGCGCAACGTGTACGTGCCGGGAGGCAGCTGCGCGAGCCGGTACAGGCCGCTCGTGTCCGAGACGACCACCTGCTCGCCCTGGAGCTTCGGTGAGGTCGCCGTGACGACCACGTCCGCCAACGGCCGCTTGTCATCCGCGCTGACGACGGTGCCAGTGATGACGGAGACGCCCTGCGCGAATGCCCCCGCGCCACAGAGCAAGACCGCGAGACACAACCCGCGTGCGAGACCTACACGTATGGACAAAGCTGACTCCCTCCCGAGATTCCCTGGGAGCACTCTGTCTCAAGACAAGAGAAAGCAACAATCCCTTAATTGACAGTGCAGTTCTTCCCATGGGCCCTGCCCGCCTGAGTCAGCGGGAACAGGCGGGAGTGCCCTGTGACAAGGCGCGGTCGAAGGCCAGCCACAGGAAGCCATCCAGCGGGGCGCGGCCCTTCTCCACCCGGGCGCGCAGCACGGCGCCCTCCCAGGCGCTCAGCATGAACGTGGCGAGCATGTCCGGCGAGACATCCGCGGCGACCTCGCCCGCGGCCTGGGCCTCGCGCAGCACGTCCTCGATGCGGCGCGCCCAGGTGGCGAAGGAGGCCGCCACGCGCTCGCGGATGAGGGGGCTGTGGTCGGCCAGCTCCGCGGCGAAGTTCGCCAGGAGGCAGCCACACTCGAACTTCGTCTCGACGAGCATGTCCACCTGCGCGGCGAAGTACTGGCGCAGCCGGCGCAGCGGTGTCAGCGAGGTGTCCTGGAGCGGCGCGAGGCGCTCTTCGCCCACGCGCATGTACTGGTCCACCACCGCCGCGCCCAGCGCCTCCTTGCTGTCGAAGTGGTTGTAGAAGGACCCCTTCGGCACCCCCGCCGCGTCGGTGATGTCCTGGACGCCGCAGCCGTTGAAGCCCTGCGTGCGCAGCGTCTCCAGACCGGCGGCGAGCAACCTGTCGCGAACGCTAGGTCTCGGCATGCTCCTCCCTTTCTAGGGCCCGCCCCCCCAGCCGTCAAAGTGCGCCCGGAGATTCCCCCAACCCCCTGGACTCACGGGGGTTTTCAATCAATATGACCGGTCGTCTTGAACTCGATGGAGGCGCTCGTTAGCTTGCCCGCCGGGGTGGCGCGCCCGCCCGCGGAGGCGAGGACGCACCCCATCACTCACGAGGGAGCGCAGCCATGGGCCAGTCGAGCTTGCCGGAGCGGATTCGGGTCGGAGTCATTGGAGCGAACCCCACGGGGGGCTGGGCCGCCTTCACGCACCTGCCCGCGCTCCAGTCGCTGCCGGGGTATCGAATCACGGCGGTCAGCACCACGAAGCAGGAGAGCGCGAGCGAGGCGGCGCGCCGCTTCGACGTGCCGCACGCCTTCGCCAGCGCGGAGCCCCTGGTGGAGCATCCCGAGGTGGACCTCGTGGTGGTGTCGGTGCGCGCCCCCGAGCACGCGAAGCTGGTGCGCCTGGCCCTCGCCGCGGGGAAGCACGTGTTCTGCGAGTGGCCGCTGGGTGTCTCACTGGAGGAGACGACGGAGCTGGCGGCCCTGGCGCGCGAGGCGAAGGTGCGCACCGTCATCGGGCTCCAGCGGCGGCTCGCCCCCGGCGTGCTCTACCTGCGCGACCTGCTCCGGGAGGGTTACGTGGGGCGGGTGCGCTCGGTGTCGCTCCAGGTGTCCACGCCGCTCCTGGGTGAGCGCAGGCCCAAGTCCTACGAGTACACGGCGGACGCGACGAAGGGGGCCAATGTGCTGGTGACGATGACCGCGCACTTCCTCGACACGGTGCTCGCGGCGGTGGGGGACCTGAGCAGCGTGTCCGCGCTGGTGGCCCGGCAGTTCGAGCGGACGACGCTGGTCGAGACCGGAGAGGTCATCCCCGTCACCGCGCCGGACCAGGTGCTGCTGAGCGGCACCCTGGCGAGCGGCGCCGTGCTGTCCGCGCACATCGAGTCGGGCAAGCGTAACGGCGGCGTCATCGGCTGCACCATCACCGGCACCGAGGGCGACCTGTCCCTCTCCCAGGACCTCACCGTGTCCGGCGCGAAGGGGGACAACACGCCGCTTGCTCCGCTGCCCACCCCGGAGCGCTACCTCTGGAGCCCCAGGGGCACGCTGGGCGACGACGCGCACCAGGTGGCGCAGCTCCACGCCGCCTTCGCGCGAGACGTGCGCGAGGGCACGTCGCTGGCGCCCGGCTTCGAGGACGCGGTGAAGCTGCACCGGCTGATGGAGACCTTCGTGGAGGTCTCCACCTCCGGGGTGCGTCGGACGCTGTAGGCAGGCTGTCCGTCTCCCAGGGAGGCGCTGGGGAGAGCACGACACGGGGTGCGCTGGACTATGCTGCGCACCCCGTGGACGCCCCTCTGCCCTCACGCCGCCGGTTCCTGATTCCCATCGTGCTGCTCGCGGCGCTGGGAGCGCTGGGGGCGCTGTACGTCCGAGGCATGTTGCCCGCGTCGGTGCCCTCGGCGGACAAGCCCTTCCACTACCACGACTACGCCCAGGTGCTGCGGCACGTGCGGGCGGATGGGGACGTGGACTTCTCGTCCATCGGCCGGGAGCGGGCGGACCTGGACCGGTTCATCGAGTCGCTCGCATCCTTCTCTCCCCATCTCCGCGAGGATGTCTTCCCCACGTCGGAGGACGCGCTCGCGTTCTGGCTCAACACCTACAACGCGCTCGTGCTCCAGCAGGTCGTGGATGGGTATCCCTATCTGGAGAGCGTGGAGCAGGCGTGGCTGGGCCGGTTCTTCTGGGGCCGCTCGTGGCGCGTGGGCGGCCGGAGGATGACGCTGTGGTCGCTGCGCCACCGCATCCTCATGGGGGAGTTCGCCGACCCGCGCGTCCACCTGGCGCTCTTCCAGGCCACCCGAGGCGGCCCGCGCATGGAGGGCTCCCACTTCCAGCCGGAGTTCCTGGACGCGCAGCTCAACGAGGCCTGCCGCCGCTTCGTCGGCGACAAGCGCAACGTGCGCCTGGACCGAGGCACCCTGCACCTGGCGAAGCTCTTCGACACCTACCGCGAGGACTTCCTGGCCGCGCTGCCCGAAGGACGCCGAGGCAACGTGCTCCAGTTCGTCTGGGCCTTCCTGCCCGACACCTGCGAGGAGCGGCCGGGCTGCGACACCCGCGCGGACCTGGACCTGGCCTGTGGCCCCAAGCTGGACCGCTGCAAAATCGTCTTCGAGCCGGAGGACACCGCGCTCCCGGACGCCGCCGCCCGCGCCGCGCGCACCGAGCGCTGACGTCCCCTCACGCGGGGAGCCGCTCGCGCGGCCTGCCAGGAGGTGGCGTGCGCTCCTCTCGAGGACGCTCCACCGGGCCTCCGTCCTTGCGGCCCCGCAGCCACTTCTCGAAGCCCACCGCGGGCACCACCACCGCGCCCACCAGCACGGACAGGCCGATGGACGCCAGCGACAGCGGCGCCGTGCCGAAGATGTCCCGCATGAAGGGCACGTACATGAAGGCGAGCTGCAAGAGCACCAGCGCCCCAATCCCCATGAACACGGAGGGGTTGCTGAACAGGCCCACCTTGCGCAGCGAGCCCGTCAGCGTGCGGCACATCACCATGTAGAAGATCTGGAAGCTGATGACCGTGTTGACGGCCATCGTCTGCGCCTCCGCCAGGGCCCGCGCATGGCCCACGTGCGGCACCTCGTAGTGGTACTCCCAGAAGAACAGCCCCATCGCTCCCGCCGCCATCAACACCGCCACCAGCCCCGTGCGCATCACCACGAAGCGGCTGAGCACCGGCGCGTCCGGACTGCGCGGCCTGCGCCGCATGACGTCCGACTCGCGCGCCTCGAACGCCAGCGGCAAGGCCAGCGTCACCGTCGCCACCAGGTTTATCCAGAGCAACTGCGTGGGCCGCATGGCCATCAGCGGCACCGGCCCGCCACCGAAGTCCTGGATGGGGAAGAACGCCACCGCGCACAGGAGAATCAGCGCCAGGCCCAGGTTCGTCGGCAGCACGAAGGCCAGCGACTTGATGAGGTTGTCGTAGACGCGACGCCCCTCCTCCACCGCCGCCGCGATGGACGCGAAGTTGTCGTCCGTGAGGACGATGTCCGCCGCCTCCTTCGACACCGCCGTCCCGGTGATGCCCATCGCCACGCCGATGTTGGCCTGCTTGAGCGCGGGCGCGTCATTCACGCCATCGCCCGTCATCGCCACCACGTGCCGCCGCGATTGCAGCGCGCGCACCAGCCGCAGCTTGTGCTCCGGCGCCACCCGCGCGAAGACATTCGTGCGCTCCGCCACCTCCTCCAGCTCCGCGTCGCTCAGCGCCTCCAGCTTCGCGCCCACGACGCCCGGAGTGCCCGGCTCCTGCAACCCCAGCCGCGTGCCGATGGCCTCCGCCGTCGCCAGGTGGTCGCCCGTGATCATCTTCACGACGATGCCCGCCTGGTGACAGGCCTTCACCGCCTCGATGGCCTCCTCGCGCGGAGGGTCCATCATCCCCTCCAACCCCAGGAGCTCCAGCCCCGCCTCCACGTCCTCCGGGCGCAGCGAGCCCCGCGCCCCCGGCAGCTCCCGCGAGGCCACCGCCAGCACGCGCATCCCCCGCCGCGCCAGCCGCTCCACCTCCTCGAGCACCTGCGCCTCCGTCACCCGCCCGTTCCGGTGACAGCGCTTCAGCACCACCTCCGGCGCGCCCTTCAGGAACACCCGCCGGCCGCCACGCCCGTCGTCGTGCAGCGTCGCCATGAACTGGTGCTCGGACTCGAACGGAATCGCATCCACCCGGCGGAAGCGCGCCCGCGACTCCTCCACGCCCAGGCCCACCTTCTCCGCCGCCACCACCAGCGCGCCCTCGGTGGGGTCTCCCGTCATCCGCCACTCGCCGTCCCGCCCGTCCAACGCAGCGTCGTTGCACAGCACGCCTCCGAGCAGGAGGTCCCGCACGTCGTCGGGCATCAACAGCTCACTGCGCGAGGGCCCCTCCCGGCGTAACTCCCCGCGCGGCGAGTACCCCACGCCCGTCATCGTGTAGCGCCCCACCGGCGTCCACAGCGCCTGCACCGTCATCTCGTTGCGCGTCAGCGTGCCCGTCTTGTCCGAGCAGATGACGGTGGTGCTGCCCAGCGTCTCCACCGCGGGCAGCTTGCGGATGACCGCGCGCCGGGCCGCCATGCGCTGCACGCCGATGGCCAGGGCAATGGTGACGATGGCGGGCAGGCCCTCGGGAATCGCCGCCACCGCCAGGGTGATGGCCAGCACCACCGCCTCGCTGAGGTCGTAGCCGCGCGCCATGCCCACGCCGAGCAACAGCACGGAGACCACCAGGATGGCCCCGGTGATGACCTTGGCGATGGTCGCCAGCGCCTTCGTCAGCGGCGTCTCCAAATCCGTGGCCTGGCGGAGCATCTCCGAGATGCGCCCCAGCTCCGTCGCGCCGCCCGTGGCCACCACCACCGCCGTCGCCATGCCGGACGTCACCAGCGTCCCGCCGAAGACGACGCTGCGCCGGTCCCCCAGCTCCGCGTCCGCCTCCACCGCCGCGGGCTGCTTCGCCGCCGGCACGGACTCACCCGTGAGCGCGGCCTCCTCCACCTGCAGGTTGCGCGAGGTGACCAGCCGCATGTCCGCGGGCACCTTGTCCCCCGAGGCCACCTCCACCACGTCCCCCGGCACCAGCTCCGCCGCGGGCACCGCGCGCTTGCTGCCCCCCCGGACGACGGTGGCGTTCTCCGGCACCATCCGGCTCAGCGCCTCGATGGCCCGGCCCGCACGGAACTCCTGCACGAAGCCAATCAGCGTGTTGAGCACCACCACCGCCGCCACCACCAGCCCGTCCGTCACCTTCCCCAGCGCCACCGCCAGCACCGCGGAGACGATGAGCACCCAGATGAAGGGGCTGTTCACCTGACGCCAGAGCAGCTTCAGCGGCCCTTCGCCCTTCTGTCGCTGCAGCACGTTGGGCCCATGACGGGACAGCCGCTCTCGCGCCTGCTCATCCGTCAGCCCTCCCGCCTCGCTCTCCAACTGCTCGAACACCCGCTCGGGTGGCAGCGCATGCCAGGGCACGACTCCGCGGGAAGACGCCGGGGCATCCTTCCCAGGCGCGGCGGGTGGCGGCTCGTGCATGGGACTCCCCCTGCCAGCGACGGCGGTGATGGGAGGCTTCTCCTCCCCACGCAAAAGCTATGTCCGGCGCGTCCGCGCGCTTCACGCCCGCCCACGCGGAGGGCAGGCGCCCCGTGTACTCCGCGACAGAGGGACAGCCATTTCAACTATTCCCAATAATCCAAGAAATAATTGAATTAACCAGTCATCGCTCCATCGCCGCCGCGCCGGGGGGGAGGCGGGCCCGGCCGTCAGGACAGCTCGGAGCGCCGCGCCGCCTCGGCGGCCTTGCGAAGCAGCTCTCCCGTCGCGGCGTCCGCGGGGAAGAACGACTCGATGGCCAGCTCCGACAGGGTGATGTCCCTGGGCGTGCCGAACACCGTCGTCGTGCTGATGAAGGACAACACGCCCAGCCGCGTCCGCACGCGCAAGGGCACCACCAGGCTGGTGAAGTCGGGCGCGTGCACCTCGGGCGCGCCACCGCCGCCGCCCATTCCGCGAAGCTCCACGAGCAGCTCCGCCAGCTTCGCGTCCGCCGTGGCCGCCGCCTGACGGTGGAGCCGCGCCAGGATGTGCGCGCGCCACTGCTCCAGGTTGAGGATGTTCGGCGCCAGGCCCTCGGGGTGCAGGCTCAGGCGCAGCACGTTGAGGGGCGGCGTGAGCAGCTCCGCGGGAATGCCCTCCAACAACAGGCCCACCGCGCGGTTCGCCGTGACGAGGTGCCAGTGCCGGTCCACCGCGAGCGCAGGGTACGGCTCGTGTCCGGACAGCACCAGCTCCACCGCCTCGCGCGCCGCCTTCATCTGCGGCTCCTCCAGCGAGTTCTCCGGATACGCGGGCGCGAAGCCCGCGGCCATCAGGAGGGCGTTGCGCTCGCGCAGCGGCACGTCCAGCTCCTCCGCCAGGTGCAACAGCATGTCCCGGCTGGGCGAGGAACGGCCCGTCTCCAGGAAGCTCACGTGACGCGCGGACACCTCCGCGCGCATCGCCAAATCCAACTGACTCAAGCTGCGGCGCTGGCGCCACTCCCGCAGCAACTCTCCCACCGGACGGCTCGGCATCATCATGTCCCGGACACTAGAAACGCGGGGGAAGTGCTCCAATTACCTCGGGCGTAATCGACTTCAAATGCCCCGGCGCGCAATTTGTGTCCTCACACGGCGGCCGGATTCACCGGCGCCGGATTGCCAAGGACACCTCCATGAACGCCGTTCCCGCTTCGCGCACCCTGATGGGCCACATCCTCCTCGCCGACGGCGTCGCCAGCGGGGCCACCGGTGCGCTGATGTGCTTCGGCGCCGGCCCCCTGAGCGGACTGCTGGGGCTCGACGCCACGCTGCTCCGAGTCGCTGGCGGCGGCCTGCTGCCCTACGCCGCGCTGCTGGTCTTCTTCGCGATGCGCCCGCTCGTCTCGCGCTCGCTCGTGTGGACCATCATCGCCATCAACGCCCTGTGGACGGTGGACAGCTTCGCGCTGCTCGCGTCGGGCTGGGTCCAGCCCACGGTGTGGGGCCAGGCCTTCGTCGTGTTCCAGGCCCTGGCGGTCGCCGTCTTCGGGGCCTTGCAGCTGATGGCCCTCAAGCAGGCCCGTCTGGTGCCGGCCTGAGGCGCGGTGACCTCCCGCGCCTGGAGGCCGGCCCGCTCGGGACTCAGAGCGCCTGACGGACGGCTTCCAGCGCGGCGTCGTAGTCCGGCTCGCGCATCATCTCCGGGACGACTTCGCGGAAGACGACGCGGCCATCCCGGCCCACCACGAAGGTGCTGCGCGCCAGCACTCCCAGCTCCTTCATGTACAGGCCGTACTTCCGCGCGAACTCGCGCTCCTTGTAGTCCGACAGCACGGCGACGTTTTGAATCCCCTCCGCCGCGGTGAAGCGGTTGAGGGCGAAGGGCAGGTCCAGGCTCAGGTACCAGACCTTCACGTCCGGCCCCAGCCCCGTGGCCTGCTGGTTGAACATGCGCAGCTGCACCGCGCACACCTTGGTGTCCACGCTGGGCGCGACGCTCAGCACGACGACCTGCCCCTTCAGCTCCGACAAGCGGTGGGACTCGAAGAACCCCTTCCAGACGGTGAAGTCGGGCGCGACGTCCCCCACCTGCACCTGCCCCTCCCCCTCCAGCGTCACCGGCTGTCCGCGGTAGGTGACCTGGTTCTTGAACTCCGCCATTCACGGCTCCTCTCTCACGCGGCCAGCAATGCCGCACCAATGAGACCGCTGTCGTCGCCGAGCTCCGCGTCGGCGATGAGCAGCCCCTCCCGGGACGTCTGGGACGCCCACGCCCGCACCCCCTCCAGCACCCGGCGGCGAATCCCAGGGCAGTGGTTCAACACCCCTCCCCCGAGGATGAGACGCGCGGGATTCAACACCGTCACCTGGTTGGCCACGGCCAACGCCAGGAAGTGCGCGGCCCGCTCATACACCTCTCGCGCCGCCGCGTCGCCTGCTTCCGCCGCCTGCTCCAACGTCACCGGCGTCAGCTTCGTGCCCTCGTCTCCCACCAGGTGGGCCAGTGCGGGCGAAGCTCCCGCATCCAGGAGCTCCCGCGCCTGGGCGATGAGGTTGTGCCCGCCCGTGTAGGCCTCCAGGCACCCCTGCTCACCACAGCCGCAGCGCCGGCCCCCGGGCACCACTTTGACGTGGCCCAGCTCTCCCGCCACGCCGCCCGCTCCGTCCAAGAGCCGGCCTCCGGAGATGATGGCGCTGCCCACCCCCGAGCCCACGAACACCACCAGCAGGTCCTGCGCGCCCCGGCCCGCGCCCACGTGCAATTCCCCCCACGCGGCGGCGGACAGGTCGTTGACCACCTTCACCGGCTGGCCCAGGCGGTCGGTGAGCAACTGGCCCAGCGGCACGTTGCGCCAGCCCAGGTTGGGGGCCACCGAGAGCACCCCCGAGTCCTTGTGAATCTGCGCGGCGGCCCCCACGCCACAGGCATCCACGATGACGCCCGCGGAGCGCACCGCCGCGGATGCCGCCTCCGCGATGGTCTCCACCACGCTGGAGGGGCTGCGCTCGGCCAGGGCTACCTTGGCCGAGGCGAGCATCTTCCCCCCCTCGTCCACCACGGCGGCACGGGCGAACGTCCCACCCAGGTCGATTCCAAGCGTTGCCACGGCGGTGTCCTTTCTCAGCCCTTCTTCACCCGCTCCACCAACTCCGCGACCAGCGCGTCCACTTCCCGCTGCCGGGCCGGGTCCTTCAGCGCGCCCTCGGGGGTGAAGAACTCCGAGGCCCTGGCCACGTGCACCTGGGTGGGCATCACCAGCGCCCCCGTCGAGGACATCACCTGACGCAGGTGCGGCTGCATGCGCGCGGTGCCGAAGGGGCCCGGGGTGGCGCCCATGATGGCGGTCCACTTCCCCTGGAAGCGCTTGCCCGGTGCCCGGGAGGCCCAGTCGATGGCGTTCTTCAGGCCGCCGGGAATGGACGAGTTGTACTCCGGGCTGGAGATGAGGAAGCCCTGGGCCTGCGCCACGCGCTCGCGCAACTCCACCACGGGCGCGGGCAGCCCTTGAGCCTCCACGTCCCCATCGTAGATGGGGAGGTTCAGGAGCTTCAGGTCGAGGACATCCACGTCCGCGCCCAGCTCCCGCGCCTTCGCCACCCCCACCGCCAGAAGATGCCTGTTGAAGCCATCCGCGCGAAGAGTCCCGCTGATGGCGAGGATGCGAGGCGCCGTCATGTCACCCTCCGACTTCGCGCTGGACGCGAGCGACGGTGCCTTCGATGAGCGCTTGAATCTCCTTCAAGCGCTCGGGCGTGTTGGCCTCGAAGCGCAGCACCAGGATGGGCTGCGTGTTGGAGGCGCGAATCAGGCCCCAGCCATCCGGGAACGTCACGCGCACGCCGTCCACGTCGATGATGTCGTGGCCCGCGGCGCGCAGCCACTCGGTGGCGCGCTTGACCATCTCGAACTTCTTCTCCTCCTTCGTGTCGAAGCGCAGCTCGGGGCTGGCGTAGGTCTTCGGCACGTCGGCGAGCAGCTCGGAGAGCTTCTGCTTCTCGTGGGTGAGGATCTCCAGGAGGCGCGCGGACGAGTACACCGCGTCGTCGAAGCCGTAGTAGCGGTTCTTGAAGAAGATGTGGCCGCTCATCTCCCCGGCCAGCTCCGCGTGCTCCTCCTTCATCTTCGCCTTGATGAGCGAGTGGCCCGCCTTCCACATCACGGGCTTGCCGCCGCGCTTGGCGATGTCGTCGTACAGCGTGTAGCTGCACTTCACCTCGCCGACGATGGCCGCGCCCGGGCTGTCCTTCAGCACGTAGCGGCTGAAGAGGACCATGAGCTGGTCGCCCCAGAGGATGTTGCCCTGGTCGTCGATGACGCCGATGCGGTCGCTGTCGCCGTCATAGGCGATGCCGACCTCCGCCTTCTCGCGCTTCACCGCGGCGATGAGGTCCTGGAGGTTCTCCACCACCGTGGGGTCCGGGTGGTGGTTGGGGAACGTCGCGTCCATCTCACAGAACAGGGGCACCACTTCGAAGCCCATGCTCTCGAACAGGGGGACCGCGATGGCGCCGCCGGTGCCGTTGCCCGCGTCGATGACGATCTTCATCCCCTTGCGGCCCACCTTCACCGTCTGCCGGACGAAGTGGTTGTAGGGGGTGATGATGTCGAAGGGGGTGACGGTGCCACGGGTGGCGGAGACCTCGAAGTCGGCGGCCTCGATGAGCTTGCGCAGCGCCTGGATTTCGTGGCTGTGGAAGGTGGTCTTCCCGGCGCCAATCTTGAAGCCGTTGTACTCCGGCGGGTTGTGGCTGCCGGTAATCATGGCCAGGCCATCCACCGGCAGGGTGTTGGCGGCGAAGTACGTGAGCGGCGTGGGCACCACGCCCACGTCGTAGACATTCAGGCCGGTGGACGTCAGGCCGGCACAGAGCGAGTCGCGGAAGCGGGTGGACGACTCACGGCAGTCGCGGCCCACGGCGATGAAGCGGCCGCCCTTGCGGCGGATGATGGTGCCCAGGCCCTTGCCCAGGAGCTCCACCACCTCGGCCGTGAGGTCCTTATCGACCAGGCCCCGGATGTCGTATTCGCGGAAGATATGCGCGTTCATGAAGGTGTCCCCGCCCTCCAGGTTCTCGAGGGCATGACGAAGGGCGGCGGACTCTACACGAGCCCCCGCCTTCCCGGCACCCGGCGAGGGGGCCTGAAGCCCCACTGAACCAGGCACCGTCCGGGACTCAGCAAGTCCCTGGGGTGCCAATCAACCCCTGGTTGTGCCCGCCTGTCGGACAGTCAGCAGGACAGCGGCGGATTCGAGCACGGGCCCTCATCCGGCGCGCCGTCCGCCGTGTCGCCCGACATGTCGAACAAGGGTTCGCGCCCACCGCTTCTCCGCAAGTGCCCTGAATCCCAGGCACGCATGGGAGGCATGACGGTTGCTCATGTCCGGTTCGCACCCCACACCGGAATGGACGTCATGACCACACCCCCCGCGGCCTCTTCTGCCTTCACCCCGCTGAGCCGACCGAACGCCCCGCCGCTGTCGCGGCTCGCGCGCTACGAGCCTCGAACCCACACATACACGCCCCTGACGGGCCCGCTGGAGCAGGTGACCCAGGACGGCTGCCACGTCTATGTGGTGACGCATGGATGGGCGGAGGGGTTCAGTGACGTCATGGTGGACTACGCCAAGGCCACCCACGGCAAGATGCTGACCGTCTGGGAGACCCTCGTCTGGCACGGGAGCAATCCTGGACCCGCGGGCGCGTGGATCTTCAAGCCCACGTCCGACTCCCAGAAGGGCATCACCGTGTCGCCCGTGGGCATGGCCCACGCCATCACCCAGTTGGACCCCTTGGCCATCGTGCTCGTCTACAGCTGGCTCGACGGCGCGGCGACTCCCGCGAACCTGCTGGATGGCCACTTCTCCCAGGCCAACACGGACATGTTCGGGCTCATCGCCGGACAGGCCATCCAGATGGCCCTGCCCGAAGACTTCGTCGCCTCCGGTGGCCTCCTGCACCTGATTGGCCACAGCGACGGCACGAAGGTGATGACCATCGCCGCCGCCGAGCTCATCGAGCATGGAATCCCCGTCACCCAGCTCACCCTCTTCGACTCCCCCGAGAACTCGACCGCGCGCAGCCATGACTCCGCCAACTTCCTCTGGTACTACCTCGCGCGTGTTCCCGGAGCGCGGCCCGCCAAGGGCCCGGTGGGGACGTTCATCGACAACTACATCTCGATGTTCGGCACGACGCTGTCCGCCTTCAACTACACCGACCCGAAGGGCACGGCCGTCGACCCGCTGAGCAAGGACGTCGACCTGAACCGCATCGTCGATACGACCCTCCAGTCGCAGGTGCTCTACGGCACCTCCAGCACGGAGGACGGCAACCGGCACTGCTATGCGCCCGCGTGGTACTCCGGCACCAGCGTGGACACGACCTACGGCGGAAACGTCTACGGGCTCGGGTGGTCTCCGCTGCTGCATGCCCCGTCGGTGGCGGGAGCGCTGCACCAAGCAGAGGTACAGACCTGGACCGTCCCCACCCAGAAAACCCAGTTCGCCTTGGCCTCCGCCTCCACGCCCGCCGCGATTTCGCCTGCCTTCGCGCTGCTGGATCCAACGAATCCAGCACCCACGAAGCTGATGGCGACGCGGGGGAAAGTGGGTGTCGAGCCCGTCTCCGTCACGGGTCTCCCCACGGGTGTGAACGGGCTTTCGTTCTCCTACAAGTTCGAGGCGACGACCCCGATGGCACTTGCTGGAGCCACGCTGAAGGTGACGCTCGGTGAGAGGCTGCTCTTCATGATGGAAGGGATGTGGAGCGGCACCCAGGCCAGGACGGCGACCCTGAACGCCGCCTCGCTCGCCACCCTCAGGGAGGGAACGCTCACCTTCACGCTCGAATACGACGGCCCGGGGTGGGTGAACGCCACCATCGCGAATCTCTATTACTTCACCGGGCTCGACACCTGAGCAGGCCCGACGTCAGGCCGTGGAGACCGCGACCTCGCGGACGTCCACGGCCGGCGTCGGGGTGAGGCGCAGCTTCTTTCGCAGCGCGCGGTAGTGACGCAGCCAGGGCACGTTCAAGGGGTCCAGCACCAATGCCTCGGCATAGCGTGCCAGGGCCCCCGCCAGGGATTGCGCTGCTTCCAGCGCGTGCCCCTGGTCGAAGAGCGCCCGTGCCCGGGTCTCCGCGAGAGGACGCGTGGAGAGGAACACCTGGCGCAAGGCTCCGGTGCTCTCCTCCGACAGGCCCGCGTCGAGGCAGCGCGCGACTCCGGCGAGGTTGCCCCGCGCGGCGTCGAGGCCCACGCGAGACGAGGGCTCCCCCAACGCACGGCCCGCCGCATCCACCCGGCGCAGCAGGTCCTCCAGGGCCTGTCGCTGCCCCACCGGAAGGGGGCGCTGACGGAACTGGCTCAGGTGGCGCAGCGTGGAGAGGGCGCGACGGCGCACCTGCTCGAAGTCCTCGTGGGGCAGCGCGCCCAGCAGGGCATAGGGGTCCTTCTCCAGGCCCGCCGAACGCACCAGCAGCAGCGCCACCTCCGCATCGGGGACAGGCTCCGCGTCCAGGACTCCGTGCACGACCCCTACGCCCAGCGCATGCGCCAGGAGGTCTCGCGCCGACTCGCCCGCGAACTGGACATAGAGGCCCGAGGCGCCGCCCCAGCCCCGCGCCTCCTCGCTCGTGACGTGGCGGACGACGTCGCAGTCGCCCACCACCTGCCGCTTCCCCAACATCAACTCCACGGGGACCTGCGCGGCCAGCGGCGGTAACGGCCCCGCCCACGCGGCGAAGAAGCCCTTCACCGTCACATCCCCCACCCGCACGGGGACGAACTCCGCATCCGGCGCGAGGCCCAGCCGGACACACAGCCCCGTGGGGGCCTCCATCCGCGGCGCGGTGGCCTCGGACCGCGCGCTGACCCACGCTGCGTCCGTCACCTCTCCTCGCGCATCCATCCGTGGCGCGGTGGCCTCGAGCCGCGCGCTGCCCCACGCCGCGTCCGTCACCTCTCCTCGCGCATCCATCCGTGGCGCGGTGCCCTCGGGCCGCGCGCTGACCCACGCCGCGTCCGTCACCTCTCCTCGCGCATCCATCCGTGGCGCGGTGGCCTCGGGCCGCGCGCTGCCCCACGCCGCGTCCGTCACCTCTCGTCGCGCATCCATCCGTGGCGCAAGGCCGACAGCACGCACACCGCCGAGCGCCACGTCTGAAGCGAGTCCGCCTCCTGTGTCTCCCCGGAACGCGGGCACCTCGGCAACCGCCGCACTTGTACGCGAGCCCTCCTCGTTGTGCGCCACCTCCCGCAGCGCCGCGTGCATCGGCGTCGCGCCATCCTCGGGCAGCGCATCTCCGAAGATGGAGACCCCACCCCTCAACGTGCGCGTGCGCGCCGTCGCCCGGCCCATCCCCTCCAGCAACGCCTCACGAAACTCCCGCGCGTTCTCGAACCGCTCCTCAGGCTCCTCCGCCAGCGCTCGCAGCAGCGCGGCCGAGAGCCCCCGCGGAACACTCGAGTCCACCACCTCCGGCCGCACCGGCGACATGCCTCCGACGCGCCCGAACCCGAACGGCAGCCGCCCCGTCACGAGCAGGTACCCCACCACCCCCAGCGCATACACATCCGTGCGCGCATCCACCGCGAGCCCCATCCACTGCTCGGGCGCGAGGAACTCCGGCGAGCCCACCACCATCCCGCACGCGCGCTCCCTCGGCGTGAGCCGCGCGGTCAGCACCGCGCGCGTCTCGAAGCCGAGCACCTTCACCCGCCGCTCCCCCCGCGTGAGCCGCAGGCACTCCGTCGACAACCCGCCGTGCACCAACCCGCGCGCATGCGCGGCCTCCAGCGCCTCCAGCACCTGCGTCAGCAGCCCCACCACCTCCCCGGGCGGAAGCGGAACGGGCAGGCGCGCGAGGTCCTCGCCCTCCACGTACTCCATCAACATGCACGGCAGCCCCTGTGGCCCGGGGCGCGCATCCAGCACCCGCGCCACATGGCGATGCCGCAGGCCCCGCAGCCGCCGAGCCTCCTCGAGGAACGCGGCCCTCACCAACGGCCGCACCGCCAGCCTCGGGTGCAACACCTTCACCGCGAAGAGATGACCCGAAGGCCCATGCTCGGCCCGATACACCGTGCCGACCGACCCCCAACCCACGGCCTCACGCAGCACCAGCGGCCCGTGCCGCTGTCCCTCCAGAGACGGAACCGCCGGACAACTCGTGCCCACCGGATGCTCCACCGCGCAGTGTCCGCATGCCATGTCGCCACCGCCTCTGCCGCCCCGGCATGGGGCGGATGGCGGCGACACTGCAACCCGCGTGCTCCCCCTGCTTCGTCAGGAACCCGACAGGACAACCTCCCGCCAGGACCAGAACCCCGGGAAAGCCGCTGCCCAGAGACGGAAAAACTTTCAGCCCCCGGGTCGGAACTTTCTCCAGCGCACACCCAGCGCTGACTACAGGTACTTCTGCAGCTTCCTCGCCTTGAGAGCCTCGACGACCTTGCGCACGTCCTGGCTCTTCTCACGGGGCACCACCAGCACCGCGTCCCCGGAGTCCACCACCACCACGTCCTTGAGCCCCACCACCGACAGCGGGCGTTTGTCCGCGAGCACCACGCAGCCCGTACAGTCCACCACCACGGCCAGGTCGCCGGAGATGACGTTGCCGTTCGCATCCGCGGGGCGCACCTCGGGAATCGCCGCGAACGAGCCCACGTCGGACCAGCCGAAGTCCCCCGGCAGCACCGCGATGTTGGACGCCTTCTCCATCACGCCGTAGTCGATGGAGATGGAGGGCAGCTTGGGGAACACCTTCTTCAGCACCGCCGCGTAGGTGCGCTTGCCCACCGTCTTGCGCAGCGCCTCCAGGCCCTTCTTCATCTCCGGCATGTGCTGCGCGAAGGCGGCCAGGATGACGTCCGCGCGGAAGACGAAGATGCCGCCGTTCCACAGGTACTCCCCCGAGGACACATAGCCCCGGGCCGTCTCCACGTCGGGCTTCTCCTTGAACGCCTTCACCGCCCGGCCGCCGCCCTCCAGCGAGGCGCCCACCTGGATGTAGCCGTAGCCCGTCTCGGGGCGGTTCGGCTGGATGCCCAGCGTGACGATGTGCCCGCCCTCCGCGATGCGCGCGGCCTCCGCCAGCGTGCGCTTGAAGCCGGGCACGTCCGCGACGTGGTGGTCCGAGGGCAGCACCACCATGACGCCTTCGGGGTCCCTGGCCGCGACGTGGAGGGCCGCCAGCGCGATGGCGGGCGCGGTGTTGCGCGCCACCGGCTCCACCAGCAGGTTCCCCTTGGGCAGCCCCTTCACCAGCTTCGCCGCCGCCTTCGCGTGCAGCGGGCCGCAGACGATGAAGGTGTTCTTCACCGTCGACAGGCCCTTGAGGCGCGCGGCGGTGTCGGTGATGAGCGGCTGCCTCGAGGCCAACGGCAGGAACTGCTTGGGCCGCGCCTGGCGGGACAGGGGCCAGAAACGGGTGCCGGAACCACCAGCCATGATGACGGGGTAGAGGGCCATGCGGGGTACGACTCCTGCGAGTGCCGGTTCGTCGCCGGCGGGAGGCGCCAGGGTCTTCCCCCGGCGTGAATGGCGGCGCACCATACCGTTTCGGCCTTTTCGGGAAAGAGGGAGCCCGCCCCATGCCGCCCCCCACCGGGCCGTTGCGACCCCCACCCTCCCGCCAGGACAGGTCGCCCGTCCGCTCCCCGGACGATGAAGCGGCCTTGGACGGCGAGAGTTTTGACCCGCCCCCGAAAAGCCAGTCTCATGTCGCGCTGTTGGACTTCCTCAAGGCCAGAACCACCGGGCTGACGCTCACCCTCACCGTCGCACTGGCGCTGGGGCTTTCACTCGCCCCGATTCCGGAGTCGTGGCGGCCCCTGCCCAGCCTCCAGCAGGGTCCGCTGGGCCAGAAGCTGCTGGCCCTGGTCGTCCCCGCGTCGTTCCGAGGCGGCCGCCCCGCGCCCCTCCCGGAGGTCGACGCCGCCTCGCCGGACACGCCCAAGTCCCCCGCCCTCCCGGAGGAGGACTCCCCCGAGGACGCCGGCCCCGAGGTGGCCACGGGCCCCGCCACGCCGCCCCCCGCCGTGCCCACCACACCCGGCATCGGCCTGGAGGAGCTCAGCGCCCCCACCCTGGCGCGCGCCGTGGAGTTGGAGGCCCTGCGCGAGCGGATGAGCGCGCAGCACGTGGACATCGAGCCCAACTGCCGCAAGGCCCGCGCCGACGGCACCTGTGAGGAGGACGGCCTGGCGCCCTTCCTGCGCGCGCTGGGAGAGCTCCGCTCCGACACGCGGCGCTCGCCCGTGCGCGTGGTGCACCTGGGCGACTCGCTGGTCGCGTCGGACTACATCACCGACGTGGTGCGCGACAGGCTCCAAGAGCGCTTCGGCTCCGGAGGCAAGGGCTTCCTCTTCATCACCCGCCCCGCGAGCGCGGGACGGTGGACGCGCTCCGGACG
This sequence comes from Myxococcus stipitatus DSM 14675, assembly GCF_000331735.1. Classification (GTDB taxonomy): domain Bacteria; phylum Myxococcota; class Myxococcia; order Myxococcales; family Myxococcaceae; genus Myxococcus; species Myxococcus stipitatus. The sequence goes on from NC_020126.1 coordinate 9,156,745, forward strand.
GGGCTCGGACGGCTGGGAGATTGCCCGACTGGTGGACACCAAGTGGCCCCGGGACAGGGTGGGCTGGACGGGCGTGGCCTTCACCGCCAGCGGCCCGCAGAACACGAAGTACGACGTGGAGGGCTCGCGCGTCGCGGAGCTGTTCTTCCTGGCCCAGCCCGCCAGCGGCTCCGTGCAGCTCTCCGTGGACGGCCGGCCGCTGCAGCGCGTGCAGACGCGCGGCTTCTCGAAGACGAAGTCGGAGGCGGCCTTCGCGCGGGTCTCCATCCCCGAGGGCGCCAAGACGCTGACGCTCACCACGTCCGGCAAGGTGGAGCTGCACGGCGTCACGCTGGAGACAGGCACCCCGGGCGTCATCTACGACACGGTGGGCCTGCTGGGCGGCATGGCGGAGGTGTACCTGCGCGCCCAGCCCGCGGCCTTCCGCGCGCAGCTGCGGCAGCGCAAGCCCGCCATGGTGGTGCTGATGGTGGGCGGCAACGAGGCGTTCTTCTACTCGCGAGACCGCACGACGCTGGACGAGGTGCGCGCGCAGATGAAGGAGCTGGTGTCGCGCGTGCGCGCCAACGTGCCGGACGCGGCGTGCCTGGTGATGTCCCCCATCGACGCGGGCGTGCGCACCATGGGCGGCGAGCTGGTGCCGCGCCGAGGCTCCAAGGAGGTCTCCGACATCTTCCGCGAGGAGGCGCGCCTGGGCGGCTGCGCGTTCTGGGACGCGTACAGCGCCATGGGCGGCGAGGGCGCGGCGCTGCGGTGGCTGGAGGCAGGGCTGATGCTGGAGGACCTGGTGCATCCGCGCGCGAAGGGCTCCGACCTGCTCGGCCACCTCTTCGACCTGGCGCTCCAGCGCAGCTTCGCGAAGACACACGCGCCGCTGGTGCCCGTGCGGGACGACTCCGGGCTCCAGGGTGCGGACACCGCGCTGCCCAAGACCTTCGACCGGCTGCGACGCCGCGAGGCGGGAGAAGCCCTGCGTGTGGGCATCGCGCAGCTGGGTGCGTCGCACACGGCCTCGCACTACTTCACGGACGCGGTGCGCGGCGTGCTGACCCAGCGCTTCGGCGACGCGGGCCGAGGCTTCATCGCCGCGGGCAAGGCGTCTCCTCGGCTGGAGAACGCGCGCGTGGCCCGCGAGCTGGTGGGCGACTGGAAGGTGGAGGACGCGCTGGAGTCTGCGCCCGGTGGACTGTGGGGCCTGACGGGCATCCGCGCCGTGGGCACTCCGGGCGCGAAGCTGCGCATCGAGTTCTGCAAGGACTGCCCGGAGGCGAAGGCGCTCTCGGGGCGCCTGGACCTCTACGCGCTGGACGTGCCGGACACGGCCGCCCCCGAGATTCGCATCGACGGCGAGGCCATGCCTCCCGACGCGCCGCTCCCCGAGCCCCTGGCCGCGCCCACCGTGCGCATCCGCTCCTTCCCCGTCACGGGGGCCTCGCATCGGGTGGAGGTGGAGGCGCCCTCGGGCAGTGGTGTGACGGTGCTCGGCGCCGCGCTGGAGTACGACAGGCCCGGCGTGGTGATGGACGCGCTGGGGCTGCCGGGCTCCACGGCCTTCACGCTGCGGAACATGGACGCGGGCGCGGTGGACTCGCAGCTCGCCTCACGGCGGCCGGACCTGCTGGTCTTCTGGTACGGCACGAATGAAGCGGGCCTCGCGGACCTGGACGCGGCGGGACTGACGCGCGACTACTCGGCGCTCATCACCCGGCTGCGCAAGGCCACGGGCAACGCCGAGTGCCTGCTGATGGGCCCCACGGACCGGCTGCAACAGGACGCGAACGCCCGCTGGACGGAGGCGCCCGCGCTGGGCTCGGTGTTGAGCGTGCTGCCCCAGGTGGCGCGGGACGCGGGGTGCGCGTACTGGTCTCCTCGCGCGGCCATGGGCGGTGAGCGGGCCATGCTGCGCTGGCAGCGCGCGCGCCCGGTGCTGGGCCACGCGGACGGCGTCCACCTGACGCCGGAGGGCTACGAGCGACTGGCGGCGAGCTTCGCGCGCGACTTCCTGGCCGCCTACGAGCAGCACAAGAAGGGCCCCCCCACCGCCGCACGCATGGACGGAAACTGACGTGCTCTCGCACAGCCTCCAGTACGTCGTCTTCGTCATCGCGGTGTTCGCGCTCTACTGGGCGGTGCACCGGCACTTCTGGCCGCGCATGCTGGTGCTGCTGGTGGCCAGCGTGTACTTCTACGCGGCCTTCACGCCCTTCCCGCTGCTCATCTTCCTGGTGGGCGTCACGGTGGACCACCTGCTCGTCAAGGGGATGGGCCGCTCGCAATCCCAGGGCGTGCGCAAGCTGCTCGTCACGCTGTCCATCGTGTCGAACCTGGGGCTGCTCGCGGGGTTCAAGTACCTGGAGCTGTTGCGCAAGACGGCGCTGGAGCTGGTGCCCGCCTCGTGGGGCCTGCACATCCGCGAGGCCCCGTTTGATTTGATTCTGCCGGTGGGCCTGTCGTTCTACGTCTTCCAGGCCATCAGCTACACGGTGGACGTGTACCGGGGGAAGGCGAGCGCCGGGCACTCGTTCATCGAGCACCTGCTCTACATGCTGTTCTTCCCGCGCGTGGTGAGCGGGCCCATCATCCGCGCGTCGGAATTGATGGAGCGCTTCCGCGACGTGCCCACGCTGACGCCGGAAGACGGCGGACGCGCGATGTTCCGCATCGCGGTGGGCCTGGTGAAGAAGCTGGTCATCGCGGACGTGCTGGGCAGCGGCATCGTCGACCCGGTGTTCGCCGCACCCGAGAAGTACGCGTCCGCCGAGTGTGTCGTCGCCGCCATCGCCTACACTTTCGAGCTCTACTACGACTTCTCGGGGTACTCGGACATCGCGCTGGGTGTGGCGGCGCTGTTCGGCTTCAAGTTCCCGGAGAACTTCAACCGGCCGTACCTGGCGAAGAACCTGGGTGAGTTCTGGAACCGGTGGCACATGAGCCTGTCCACCTGGCTGCGGGACTACCTGTACCGCCCGCTGGGCGGCAACCGGGTGTCGAAGCCGCGGGTCCTCTTCAACCTGATGACGGTGATGGTGCTGGGCGGCCTGTGGCACGGCGCGGACTGGCGCTTCGCGGTGTGGGGCGGCGTGCACGGCCTGGCGCTGGGGCTGACGCGGTGCTGGGAGTGGACGGTGGGCAAGCCGGAGAAGCCCGGTGTCCCGCGCCTCGCGGTGGGGATGCTGGTGACTTTCACCATCGTCGTGCTGACGCGCGTGGTGTTCCGCGCGAAGAACATGACGGACGCGGGTGAGTTCTACGTGCGGATGATGGAGGGAGTGCCCGGCATCGCCAACGTGAGCCCGCTGGTGTGGGGCATGCTCGCGGCGGCGGTGTTCTTCCACGCGGTGCCGCTGAAGCTCTACACGGTGACGTCGGAGCTGTTCGTCCGGATGCCCGTGCCCGTGCGCGCCGTCGCGCTCATCCTCTTGGGCCTGGGCATCCGCCACCTCTCCGCGGTGGAGACGCGGCCCTACGTCTACCTCCAGTTCTAGCGCGGAGGCGTGAGCAGCGCCCGCAACCCGGGCACCTGCTCCACCTGCGCCAGGAAGTCACGGAGGATGCGCGCGGTGGCGCCCCAGATGACGTGGCCCTCGTAGGTGTAGAAGTACAAGTCCCGCTCGGCGCCGAGGACTTCCTTGCGCTCGACGCGGAGGATGGCCGGGTCCATCAGCCGCTCCAGGGGCACCTCGAGGATGAAGGCCACCTCCTCGACGCTGGGCGTGTACTGGCCATCTCCAGGAATCACGCCCACGAAGGGACGCACGCGGTACTGGGAGATGGTGGGCACCTCGTCCAGCATGCCGAGCACCCGCACGCCTCGCCGGTCGATGCCCAGCTCCTCCTCCGTCTCGCGCAGCGCGGTGTGCAGCGGCGTGAGGTCCTCCGCGTCGCGTCCGCCCCCGGGGTAGCTGTACTGGTTGGCGTGGGTGCGCAGCGTGGCCGGGCGGCGGGTGAACACCATGTGCGGCACACCATCGCGCTCGAACAGCGGCACCAGCACCGCGGCCTCGCGCAACACGAGCCCCGGCAGATTCACGTCGCGAGCCGGACGCGACGCGAGCCGAGACTCCACCCCCTGGAACAGCGCCTCCACGCTCACGACGTCCGCCTCCTAGTCCGCGACCTGCTTCTCCACCTGCCGCGCGCCCGCGTCACGGGGCGCCTCCGCGTGCTCCGCGCCCGACAGGGGCTTGAGCACTCCCGCCTGGAGCAGCACGAGGAGCAGCACGCCCAGCACGATGCGATAGACGACGAACACCAGCGTCGTGCGGGAGCGCAGGTAGTTCAACAGCCACGCGATGGCCGCCATGCCCGACGCGAAGGCCACCAGCGTGCCCACCCAGAGCGACAGGGCGCTGGGGCGCTCGGTGGCCTCCAGCAGGTGCTTGAGCTCGAAGAGGCCCGCGAGCGTGGTGGCGGGGATGGACAGGAGGAACGAGTAGCGGGCCGCGTCCTCGCGCTTGAGGCCCAGCGACAGTCCGCCGGTGAGCGTGGTGCCGGAGCGCGACGAGCCCGGGATGAGCGCCAGCGCCTGCCACAGGCCGATGAGGATGCCATCCCGCCACGTCATGTCCGCGAGCGTGCGCCGATGCGAGGCGCGCTTCTCCACGACGAAGAGGATGATGGCCAGGATGATGAGGCTGGCGGAGATGACGTAGAGCGAGCGGAACTGCGTCTCGATGGACTTCTTGAAGGCGAGGCCGCACAGGCCGATGGGCAGCGTGCCCACCAGCACGAACCACGCCAGCCGCGACTCCACGGTGCCGAAGGGGTCCTTCTTCGCGAGCCCTCGGAAGAAGGCGGCCACGAGGGAGACGATGTCCTTGCGGAAGTAGATGAGCACGGCGGCCACGGTGCCCAATTGGATGACCGCCGAGTACGCGGCCCCCGGGTCCTTCCATCCGAACAGCTCCGGCGCGATGCGCAGGTGCGCGGTGGAGCTGATGGGGAGGAACTCGGTGAGACCCTGGACCAGTCCCAGGACAATGGCTTCAAGGAGGCTCATAGGCGTGGCCACGGGATGTATGCCCGGACTCCTCCGCCAGCAAGGGTGTTCCGTCGCGTGTGTGGGTCGTCGTGCACGTCCCATCCCGCTTCCGGGCGGGGTCCAGGTAGGCTTCCACCCCTGCCATGCCCCCTGCCCCTCCGTGCCCCTGCTGCTCTGGCCTGCGCTATCGAGAGTGCTGCGCACCCTTCCACCGAGGTGACGCGGAAGCGCCCGACGCCGAGCGTCTGATGCGCAGCCGCTACAGCGCCTTCGCGATGCGCGAGGCCGCCTACCTGTGGAGGACACTCCACTCGAGCCACCCGGACCGGTCCCGCCCGGAGGCCGAGGTGGTGCGGGAGCTGCGCACGTTCGCCCAGGGACACCAGTTCCCCAAGCTGGTGGTGATGGACCGGCGCGCGCCGGACGCCCAGGGCACCGCGCAGGTGCTCTTCTTCGCGAAGGTGTTCGAGAAGGGCAAGGAGCGCTCCTTCGTCGAGCGCTCCGACTTCCTGCACGACGGCGTCGGCTGGCGATACCACTCCGGCGACACGCTCGCGCTGCGCGAGCTGACGGTGCCTCCGGAGTCGCTGACCATCGACACGTATCCGAAGTGAGTAGCACTCTCGGACGAGACGCGATGCCCACCCCCAAGCTGTCCTCCCTGCTCGAGCCCGCGAACCAAGGCGAGTGGAGCCGCGTACTCGACGGCCTCCTCACTGCCTGACGCGCGGCTCGATCACAGGACGGCCTCACCGCGCTCGGACACCCTCACGGAAACACGGGCTCGGAAAGAGTCTCGGACGCGTGGCCCAGGACCCGCGCCCTCGTGTCTTTCGAGCCACACGTCCTCCACGCCACCCAGTCACACAAGGCCACTGGCGTACTCCTTGCTCCGGCCCGCGCTCCAACGCGGAGACCTTCCGCCCTGTCCCGAATCCGGAGCCTCATGCCTCGCATCCTCCGCGGCACCTTGCTCGCCATCCTCGTGCTCGCGACACCGAGCGCACTCGCGGCCTCGCCCAAGCCCGCGCATCCCGGCTGCTTCCTGCTGATGAACCTGGAGACCGGTGAGGTCCGCCGCAATGACGTGAAGAAGTGCGCGAAGCGGATGCCGCCCGCCTCCTCCTTCAAGGTGCCTCACGCGCTCATCGCGCTGGAGACGGGCGTCGTCACGAGCGTCGACCAGGTGCACACCTGGGATGGGACGCAGCACCGCCTCGCGATGTGGAACCAGGACCAGACGTTGGACACCGCCATGCGCCGCTCCGCGGTGTGGGTCTTCCAGGGGACGGCGCGGAAGATTGGCCGCGAGCGCATGGAGGACTGGCTGAAGCGCTTCCGCTACGGCACGCAGGACGCCTCGGGCGACATCACGCTCTTCTGGCTGGGTGGCCCGCTGCGCATCTCCCCGGACGAGCAGCTCGACTTCATGGCGCGCCTGTACCGGGGCCAGCTCCCCGTCCGCCCCGAGGTCCTCGAGGCCGTGAAGGGCACGCTCGTCCACGGCCCCGACACCGTGGCCAGCGTCCGCGACGGCATCAACCAGGGAGGCCCGTGGAAGGACGGCGCGGTGCTGAGCGCCAAGACGGGCTGGTACCCGAGCAAGGACGGAGACGTCACCTGGCTGGTGGGCCACGTGGCTTCAGCCAATGGAGGACGCCACGTCTTCGTCAGCGCCGTGAAGTCGCCCGCGGGCAAGTCTCCGTCCGCGAACCCCGCGCTCGCCGCCGCCATCGACTCGCTCGAGGCGAGCGGACTGCTCTGAAACGGCGATGGGCCGCCCCCCTCTTCGGGAAGCGGCCCATCCAGACTCGCTCAGTCAGCGGAGCGAGGGTGCCTTCAGACGGCCTTCAGGCGGCGCGACGCGGGGCCGGTGGCGGCGTCCTTGAGCGCGTCCTTGCGGTCCGTGCGCTCCCAGGTGAACTCCTTCTCCGTGCGGCCGAAGTGACCGTACGCGGCGGTCTTCTGGTAGATGGGCCGCAGCAGGTCCAGGTGCTCCGTGATTTCGCGCGGCTTGAGGCCGAACGTCTGGCGGATGGCCTTGGCGATGCGCTCTTCCGGAACCGTCGCGGTGCCGAACGTCTCCACCATCACGCTGACCGGCTCGGCCACGCCGATGGCGTAGGAGACCTGCACCTCGCAGCGGCGAGCCAGGCCCGCGGCCACCACCGTCTTGGCGATGTGGCGCCCCATGTACGCGGCGGAGCGGTCCACCTTGGACGGGTCCTTGCCGCTGAAGGCGCCGCCACCGTGACGGCCCATGCCGCCGTAGGTGTCGACGATGATCTTCCGGCCCGTCACGCCCGAGTCGCCCATGGGGCCACCCACCACGAAGCGGCCCGTGGGGTTGATGTAGAACTTGGTCTTGTTGTCGATGAACTTCTTGGGCAGCACCTTCGCGATGACGTCCTCGCGGATGGCCTCCTGGATGCGCTTGTTGGAGACGTCATCCGAGTGCTGCGTGGACACCACCACCGCGTCGATGCGCACCGGACGGCCGTCGCGGTACTCCACCGTCACCTGGCTCTTGCCGTCGGGGCGAATCCAGTCGTGCTGCTTGCGGCGCACGTCCGCCAGCTTGCGCGTCAGCGCGTGCGCGTAGTGCAGCGGCGCGGGCATCAGCTCCGACGTCTCGTCGCACGCGAAGCCGAACATCATGCCCTGGTCACCGGCGCCCTGCTCCTTCTTGTTGTCCACGCCGCGCGCGATGTCCTGGCTCTGGCCTTCGATGGCGACCATCACGCCGCACGTGTTGCCGTCGTAGCCCATCGCGCTGTCGGTGTAGCCAATCCGACAGATGGTGCTCCGGACGATCTTGGGGATGTCCACGTACGTGTTCGTGGTCACCTCGCCGGCGACGATGGCGAGGCCCGTCTTGACGAGCGTCTCCACCGCGACGCGCGCCTGGGGGTCCTTGGCGATGATGGCATCCAGGACGCCGTCGGAAATCTGGTCGGCGATCTTGTCCGGGTGGCCCTCGGTAACGGATTCGGACGTGAACAGGAAGTCGGTAGGCATGTCGTCTCTATGCAAAGGGAGCGCGGACCGCGCGAGAGGGTCGGACACTAGAATCTGGCCCCAGGGGAGTCAAACAGCGAGCAGGTCCACTTCATTCGACTGTCGTTCAATGGGAATGAGTGGGCTCGGGCGTCCGCCGGCCGAGCATCCCTGGGATGAATTTGGCGAGGCGCCCGGCGTCCGCATGGGCTAACAGAAGCCTGCATCTCCGCTGGAGGACTCACCGACATGAACGCCCGCTTCCGTACCCTCTCCCTCCTGGTTGCCTTCACGCTGTCCGTGCCCGCGCTCGCCGCGGCGCCGAAGCAGAAGGACGACCCCATCGCCAAGCCGGTGAAGACCGTCGTCTCCTCCGTGCGCTACGAGCGCGACGCGGCGGCGCTCAAGCTCTTCGGCGGCGAGGAGCAGGGGAAGTACCTCCTGGGTGATTCGTGGGCGAAGGGCACCGACGAGCAGCGCAAGGAGTTCGTCACCCTCTTCCACGGCCTGTTCGCCAAGATTGCCTTCCCGCGCGTGCGGGAGAACTTCAAGTCGCTGGAGGACATCGTCTACTCGCCCGCCGAGGTGAACGGCAACGAGGCCACGGTGGACTCGGTCGTCTTCATCAAGCACCCGCTGAAGACGCAGGAGATGAAGCTGAAGTACCGGCTGGTGAAGGACGGGGCCGCGTGGAAGGTGGTCGACGTGACGGTGCTGGGCTCGTCCATGCTCCAGGACATCCGCGACACGCAGGTGCAGCCGCTGCTCCAGCAGGGCGGATGGGACCTGCTGCTGGGCCGCATGCGCCAGGAGCTGGCGAAGAAGTAACCCCGGTGCCTCACTGCTGGCGGACCTGCCCACCAGGCCGCCGTCCGCCGGAAGGGTTTCGAGGGGGCAGCGGCTGGCGTAGTCTGGCCCTCCCCCTCTCGCCTGGTCGATGAACGCCCCTCCCTCCTCTCCCCCCTCATCAAGCCGCAACCATCACGGCCCGTCCGAGCGGGAAGTGGATGCGTTCTGCGTGCAGTACGCGCCGCGCGCCCCGGGCCACCCGGCGGTGCGGGACGTGTACCGGCTGCTGCGCGACGTGCCGGAGGAGGGGCTGGAGCCTCGGCTCGCATGGGTGGAGCGGTGGGTGGCGTGGCTGCGCGAGGACATCCCCGCACATGCCCTGGTGGACGCTTCCGAGCCGGAAGGCCCCATCGCCGACACGCGCCTGGCCCTGATGGTGCGCGTGCTGGAGGGTGAGCCGGCCATGCGCGCCGCCGTGACCCACCTGGTCGCCGCCGTGTGCGAGGGCAGCCGGGGCCTGAAGCTCTTCGCGCAGGTGGGCCTGCCCGCGGGCCAGGGGTTCCTCGCGGAGGCGGGCGACCGGCTGGCGCGCAAGGTCCTCCCCGCCGCGCCCGAGCCGGGCAAGCTGTCGGAGCTGCTGCTGCGCGTGTTCCCCGTGCCGGAGGACGCGGTGTGGCTGGCCCTGCTGTCCCCCGCGCTGGTGGCGAAGCTGGCCTTCCTGGTGGGCGAGCCGAAGCCTCCGGACCCGATGCCCGGGACCCGCGTGCGCGCGGACATGATGGACGCGCTGATGCTGCTGGCGGTGCAGACCTCCGCGCTGGGCACCCTGGAGGACATGCGGGACCGCTCCCCGGAGACGTCCTTCCGCGCATCGCCGTTCCTGCGCCTGCGGCGCGTGTGTGACGCGGTGCTGGCGCGGGACGCGGCGCCGGACACGCTGCGCGAGCTGACGACGACGGTGGACGACTGCCGCCAGGTGGTGGGCAGCGTGTCGCGCCACCTGGAGGCCGCGGGCGTCAGCGTGGACCTGGTGTACCGGCTGGAGCGCATCCGCCGGAGCCTGGAGCGCATGGAGGCCATCGCCCGCGTGCTGGGCGCGCCCCGGGGCGAGCCGCGCTGGCGCGAGGCGCTGGGCCTCCTGTCGGACCTGCTGCGGCGCGCGCACGAGGACCGCTCCGTCGGGGACCTGGTGCGGCGCAACGCGCGGATGCTGGCGCGAAAAATCATCGAGCGCGCGGGCCACTCGGGTGAGCACTACATCACCACCACGCGCGCCGAGTTCCACGAGATGGTGCACTCGGCGGCGGGCGGCGGGCTGGTGACGGCCGTCGCGGTGGCCGGCAAGTTCCTGCTCGCCACGCTCGCGCTGGCCCCGTTCTTCGCGTGGCTGGCGGTGGGCCTCAACTACGCGGTGGCCTTCATCCTCATCCAGGCCCTGGGCTTCACGCTGGCCACCAAGCAGCCCTCCGTCACCGCCGCCACGCTGGCTGGCGCGGTGAGCGATGGCGCCCGGGGCGAGCGGCTGTCCAGCCTCATCGACATCATCCCCCGCATCACCCGCTCCCAACTGGCGGCCTTCGCCGGCAACCTGGGCTGCGTGCTGCCCGCGGCGGTGGCCCTGGCCCTGGCGTGGCAGGCGGCGGTGGGCGCCCCTTTCCTCTCCCCCGCGAAGGCCCAGGCCACGGTGGCGTCCCTGCACCCCTGGAAGAGCGGCTCGCTGCTGTTCGCCGCGCTGACCGGCGTGCTGCTGTGGTTGTCCAGCGTGGCCGGTGGGTGGCTGGAGAACTTCGTGGTGTACCGGCGGCTGCCGGAGGCCCTGGCCCACCACCGCGTGCTGCGGCGGGTGCTGGGCGTCTCCGGCGCGCGCAGGCTCGCGGACGGGCTGCTGCATGCCGCGTCGGGCCTGGGCACCAACGTGACGCTGGGCTTCCTGTTGGCGCTGATGACGGTGCTGGGGCGCTTCATCGGGCTGCCCCTGGACATCCGACACGTGACCTTCGCGCTGGGGCAACTGGCCCTCGCCGGCGGCGCGCTGGGCCCCCAGGGGGTGCTCCAGCCGGACTTCCTCGCCGCGCTGGGAGGGGTGGCCGCCATCGGGACGCTCAACTTCGCGGTGTCCTTCTCTCTGGCCCTGGGGGTGGCGGTGCGGGCCCGGGACATCCCCTTCGCGGAGGCCCTGCCCTTCCTGCGGGCCGTGGCCCTGCGCTTCCGGGCGGACCCCCGCTCGTTCTTCCTGCCCCCCAAGCCTCCGGCCGAGGTGCCCGCCCCCGTCCCCGTGGACGTCCGTCCATGACACTCCAGTGACAACGGAAGCCAGGGGGGCGGCCAGGCCGATGAGCCGAGCTTCCGGGGGAGCACGTTTGCCGGTAGGGTCGCGCGCGAATGAGCGGCGCACCTCGAAACCCGAACTCCCATTCTCGCTTCGCCTATGCCTTCGCGAGGCTCCTGGTCCGTAAGCCCGGCACCGTCCTGGCCATCCTGCTGACGCTCTTGGCGGTGTCCACCTGGGCCACGCTGAAGCTGCGCATCAACTCGAACCAGCTCGACCTCATCTCCCAGGACCTGCAGGAGGTGAAGGACGTCAAGCAGGTCATCGACATGGTGGGCGGCAGCGGCTTCCTGATGCTGGCGCTGCGCTCGTCGGATGAAGCGGCGATGAAGCGCACGGCGGACGACATCGCCGGGATGCTCCAGGCGGACAAGGAGAACGTCCGCACCGTCAGCTACAAGCTGCCCGTCGAGTTCATCCAGCAGAACATGGTCCTCTTCGTGAAGACGGAGGACCTGGTGGAAGGCAAGCGCCGCATCATGGCCTTCCTCGAGGACAAGCTGCGCCGCAGCAACCCCTTCTACATCGACATGGGCGCCACCAAGCCCGTGGAGCTCAACCTCCAGGACCTGGTCGACAAGTACTCCTCCGTCGGCAAGAAGAGCATCCGGGACGACTACAACATCTCCGCCGACAAGAAGATGGTGCTCATCCTCATCAAGCCGATGTGGGACACCACCGAGATCGGCAAGACGAAGACGTACCTGGACAAGCTCAACGCGGACCTCGCCGCGTACTCCACGCAGCCCGGCAAGGTGAAGCTGGTGGAGGACTACCAGCTCATGGGCGACGCGCAGACGGTCGCCTACGGCTACACCGGCTCGTACAAGACGACGGTGGATGACTCGTTCGCCATCGAGGAGTCGCTGCACCCCGTCACCATCATCGCGCTGGTGACCATCTTCCTCATCACCATCCTGTTCTTCCGGAAGCTGGCGCCGACGTTCATCGTCGTGTCCGGCACGGTGATTGGCACCATCTACACGCTGGGCTTCACCTACGCGACGGTGGGCGAGCTCAACATGATCACGTCCATCCTGGGCGGCATCCTGATGGGCTTCGGCATCGACTACGGCATCCACTTCACCTTCCGCACGCGGCTGGAGCTGGGCGCGGGCAAGCCGTACGACGAGGCCATCATCGACGCGTTCGTCAACGCGGGCCGTCCCGCCGCGGTGGCGGCGGTGGTGACGGGTGGCTCGTTCTTCGTGCTGATGGTCAGCGAGTTCCGCGGCTTCAGCCAGTTCGGCTTCCTGGCCGGCGCCGGCACGCTCATCCTGGGCATCACCCTGTTCGTGTGGAGCGCGGCGCTGCTGGCGCTGTTCGGCCGCATCAACCCGGAGTGGCCCAAGAAGCTCATCGGCGTGATGAAGCCGCCCCCGGTCAACTCCAGCAGCGGCAAGGAATTGCGCATCCCCCGCCCCGGCCTGGTGCTGGGCGTGAGCACCGCCGCCGTCGCCCTCATCTGCGCGGCGGCCGTCCCCTGGGCGGGCACGGGCGAGCCTCCCGAGGGCAAGCTCAGCTTCTTCCAGCGCGTCACGCACGGCGTGGGCTTCAACTACAACACCCGCGCGCTCATCCCGGACGGCATGACGTCCGTGCTGCTCCAGGACGAGATCAACGTCCGCTTCAACATCTCCAGCGACCCGATGGCCATCTACACCAAGGACCTGGACGAGGCCGAGGGTGTGTACCGGGAGCTGACGCAGAACGCGCACAAGTACCCGTCCATCGACCAGGTGGTGAGCGTCTTCACCTTCGTCCCGCCGGAGGCCACCGCCAAGGCCAACGAGAAGGTCCTCCAGGAGTGGAAGCAGGACATGGCGAACCTGGAGGCCCGGGGCTTCTCCATCGCCGCGCTGCCGCCGGAGATGCAGGACAAGGCCGCCTTCTTCATGAAGGTGCTGGATGCCAAGCCCTTCGACGTGCACGGCGTGCCGGAGAACTACAAGAGCCAGTTCAAGAACCTGCCCACCGCCCATCCGGACAACCACGGCTGGCTGACGTTCATCTACTCGAGCGTGGACCTGTTCGACGGCCAGAAGATGATGCAGTTCGCCGACGAGACGCGCGGCATCCCCGTCACGTACTACCCGGGCCGCTTCGACAAGAACGAGTTCGACCCGAAGGTGGCCGAGGCGACGAAGGAGTTCCGCGCCGCGGGCGCCACGCAGCTCTACGCGAAGCTGGCGCGCATCGTGCTCTGGGACGGCAAGGTCACCGTGGTGCTCACGGCCCTGTGGATCCTCGCCATGCACTTCCTGGACTTCCGCAACGTGAAGCTGGCGCTGGCGTCGGTGATTCCGCTGGGCGTGGGCGTGGCGATGATGTTGGGCATCATGTCCATGACGGGCCTGCGCCTGAACTTCATGAACATCATCATCCTGCCCATCCTGCTGGGCTTCGGGGTGAGCCACGGCCTGTACCTCTTGCACCGCTTCCTGGAAGGCACCTCGCCACTCGTCGCGCTGCGCAGCGTGGGCGCCGCGGTGGCGTCCTCCACGCTGACGGCGGTGGCGGGCTTCGCCGCGCTGCTGGCCGCGGCCCACAACGGCCTGCGCTCCATGGGCATGGTGGCCTGCATCGGCCTCATCACCACGCTGATTGTGTCCTTCACGGTGCTGGCCGCGGTGATGCAGCTCATGCATGACCGCCGGCAGCGCGAGTCGTCGGGTGGCCCCGGGGCCACCGGGGACAGCACCGGCGAGCAGGGCTCCAACAAGGCGGCCTGAGCAGGCCCGCCGGAATCACACACAACACCGCAGGCAACGAGGCCCCTTCTCACGAGGACGAGAAGGGGCTGGGAGAGGGACCTCCATGACGATGATGCGATGGGCGCCGGTGCTCGGGCTGGGGCTGCTCGCGGGCTGCTCCGCGGTGAAGTCGAGCCGCATCCGCGACGACTACGCCCAGGTGGACCGCAAGGAGACGAAGCGGCTGGTGGTGGTGGCGCAGCCCCTGCCGGACGAGAAGCCCGCGGTGGGGGAGCTGTGGAGCCTCATCGCGCGCCAGTGGGTGAACCAGAACCGCGACTTCATCGTGAAGGACAACGTCTCGCTGCCGGGCCGCCCCACGGACGCCACCTTCAAGGAGCTGTGCGTGGAGGGCGTGGAGGGCGTGCTCTGGCTGGACCCGCGCATCTCGCTCAAGGGCGACGGCGCGGAGGCCGAGGTGAAGGCGCAGCTCCTGCGGTGCCGCGACAGCCAGGAGGTCTGGGCGGCGGAGGCCGCGGGGAGCTGGAGCTCCACCGACGAGGACTACGCGGCGCGGGTGAACAAGTTCAGCCAGGAGCTGGGCGAGGAGGTGGCGCCGTATGTCGTGCCCACCACGAAGCTGCTGGCGGCCACGCTCGAGACGTTGCCCAATCCCGAACTGACCGAAGCGGACAAGGACGAGAAAATCGAGCTGGGTGAGTAGGCTCGTCCCTCGTGGACGAGAGAGTCATCGCCCTGCGGCTGGGTCTCGCGGCGCTCCTGGGCGCCGTGCTGGGCTTGGAGCGTGAGCTGCGGGGCCACGCCGCCGGGCTGCGCACCCACATCATCGTGTCCCTGGGCGCGTGCCTCTTCACGCTGTCCAGCGTCTTCATCGAGTGGACGCTGGGCAGCGGTGCCCCGGAGGGCTCTCGCGCGGACGTCAGCCGCATCGCCAGCCAGGTGGTGGTGGGCATCGGCTTCCTGGGTGCGGGCGCCATCATCCGCGACCAGGGGAGCATCCGCGGCCTGACGACGGCGGCGAACCTGTGGCTCACCGCGTCCGTGGGGCTGAGCATCGGCATGGGCTTCTACGTGGCCGCGCTCACCACCGTGCTCATCGCCCTGCTCGCGCTCGCGGGCCTGCGCCCCGTGGAGCGGCTCATCCGCCAGCGCCGCATCCGCAGGGGCTTGAAGGTGGAGGGAGCCCCTCCCGACGGCCCGGACTGAAGGCCGCCGCTAGCCGTCCCAGTCCCCCGACGACGCCCCCAGCGCGCCCGTCAGGTCGTGCCGCAGCGGTGCGGGCCTGGGGAGGGCGCCGCGCGCCGCCAGCACGTCCGGCCGGACGCCGGGCAGGCTGGCCAGGTCCTCGCGCAGGTACACGTCGTCGCCGTCGATGTCCGTCACCTCGGAGAAGGACACCCGGTAGTCGCGCGGGAAGAACTGTCCCTTCTCGAGGAGGAAGCCCGCGGCGTCGACGGAGAGGATGCTGCCCAGGTTCTCTCCGTCCCTGTCGCGCGTCGTCATGCCCTTCTGGATGTCCGCTGGATTGAACACGCCCACCTCCCAAGTCCCTGGCCCGGGGGACTGACCTGAAAGGTGGACATGGTCCGCGTGCCGGCAGGGCCCCGCTGGCGGGCCGCCTGGCGAGCAGGGACTTGCTCCTCCCTGCTTCCGACCGGGGCCCGGGGACCTACGAGGAGACGACGCCGAAGCGGCGCTCCATCTCCGTGCGCATGAAGCGCTCTATCTCCTCCGCGGTGGTGAGCTCCATGGCCTCGCGCAGCAGCTCCTTCGCCTCCGCGCGGCCCACGCGCCGGATGAAGCCCTTCACCGCCGGAATCTGCCCGGACGTCATGGACAGCTCGTCGAAGCCCATGGCCAGCAGCACCAGCGTGTAGAGCGGGTCGCCCGCCATCTCCCCGCACATGGACACGGGGATGTTGGCGGCCTTGGCGGCGTCGACGATGGTCTCCAGCATGCGCAGCACGGACAGGTGCAGCGGGCGGTAGAGGTAGGCCACCTCGCGGTTCTGTCTGTCGATGGCCAGCGAGTACTGGATGAGGTCGTTGGTCCCCACCGAGAAGAAGTCCGCCTCCTGCGCCAGCCGGTCCGCAATCATGGCCGCGCTCGGCGTCTCCACCATGATGCCCACCGGGAAGCGCTTGCCCACGGGCACCCCCGCGCGGCCCAGCTCCGTGCGGCACGCCTCCAGCTCGGCGCGCGCCTCGCGCAGCTCGCTCACCCCGCAGATGAGGGGGAACATCAGCCGCAGGTTGCCGTGCACGCTGGCGCGCAGGAGCGCGCGCAGCTGGGTGCGGAACAGCTCCCGGTTGGACAGGCAGTAGCGGATGGCCCTCAGGCCCATCGCCGGGTTGGGCTCCTTCTCGTGCTTCGTCTTGCCCGGCACCTTGTCGCCGCCCAAATCCAGCGTGCGGATGGTGACGGGACGCCCGCCCATGGCCTCCAGCACCTGGCGGTAGGCGCGGTAGTGCTCCTCCTCCGTGGGTGCCGTCTTCCGGTCCAGGAACATGAACTCGGTGCGGTACAGGCCAATGCCCTCCGCGCCGTGCGCGAGCAGGGACGGAATCTCCTCCAGGAACTCCATGTTCCCGTTGAGCCGGATGCGGAAGTCGTCCGTGCTCACCGCCGCCAGGTCCTTGGTCGCGAGCGCCAGCTGCTCCGCGTCCCGGTGCCGGCGCTGCTCCTCACGGAAGCTCTGGAGCTGCTCCTCCGTGGGGTTCACCAGGACCAGGCCCCGCGTGCCGTCCATGGCGACGAGGTCGCCCGGGGAGATCTGCTCGCTGGCCCGGCCCGCGCCCACGACGGCGGGCGTCTCCCGCGCGCGCGCGACGATGGCCGTGTGGCTGGTGTGGCCGCCCAGGTCCGTCACGAAGCCCGCCACCCGGCCGCTGCGCGCCATCATGGCGGCGTCAGCCGGGGGCAGGTCATGTGCGACGACGATGGCCTCCGCGGGGACCTCCACCTCTTCGTCGACCACCTGCCCCATCAGGTTGCGGATGATGCGGTCGGCGACGTAGTCCACGTCCGAGCGACGCTCGCGGAAGTACTCGTCCGGGATGTTGTCGAACAGGTGCTTTATCTTGCGGGCCACGCGGCGCACGGCCCACTCCGCGTTGATGCGGTCCTCGACGATGAGCTGGTTGACGGCGTCCACCAGCATCGGGTCCTGGAGCATCAGCCGGTGCGCTTCCAGGATGAGGGCGTGGTCGCTGCCCTCGGTGCGCGTGATCTGGTCCTTGAGCTCGATGAGCTGGCGGTCGGACAGGTCCACCGCCGTCTTCATGCGCATGCGCTCGGGCTCGACCTCCGCCTCCGCCAGCCGCAGCTTGGGGGTGCGGATGCGCTTCCGGTCGAGGATGAACGCGTGGCCGACCGCCACGCCGGGTGAGGCGCCGATGCCCATCAACCGCAGTGTGGGGGTGGCCTGGCTGCTCACGTGTCTTTCTTCCCTCCCAGTCCTACCGCAGGTGGCTTCCCAGC
Organism: Myxococcus stipitatus DSM 14675; assembly: GCF_000331735.1. Lineage (GTDB taxonomy): Bacteria > Myxococcota > Myxococcia > Myxococcales > Myxococcaceae > Myxococcus > Myxococcus stipitatus. Next base: position 9,174,035 of record NC_020126.1, read on the forward strand.
GTCACTTCGACTCGCCAAAACGGTCCCCGATAAGCTTCGCCAGCTCCTCCAGGCACGCCTGCGCGTCGTCTCCCTTACAGGTCAACTTCACCTGCACTCCCTTCGCCGCCGCCAGCATCAGCACGCCCATGATGGACTTGGCGTTGGCCCGCTGACCTTGCGCCTCGATGAGCACGTCGCTCTTGAAGCGGTTGGCCACCTTGACCATCTGCGCCGCGGCCCGGGCATGCAGCCCCAGCTCGTTGATGATCTCGTATGTCCCTTCGGCCACCGTTGCCATCGCGACTCCTACCTCTCGTCTCTAAAGAAAGGCTCCCGCCGCGCAGGCCAGTGTCGCCGCGAGGTAGAGCACCACGTAGTTGGGCACCCGACGACTGACCAGCACGTAGGATGCAACCCCCAGGGCCAGACACCCGGCCGCCAGCAGGGGCGCACGGGCCCCTCCAGCGTTGGCCCCGAAGGACACCGCCAGCCAGGCCGCGAGCCCCCCCGCGCACAGCGCCGCCAGCGTCCGCAGACGCGCGCCGCGCGCCGGGAGGTTGGCCCGCGCCACCGCCTCCACCAGCCGGTCTCCCAGGGTGAGCCCCAGCCAGTACAGCCGCACCCGCAACAGCAGGTGCACCAGATTGTAGAACACCAGGAACACCGGCACCGCCCACAAGCCCAGGAGCGGAACCAGCGCGGCGCCCACCGCGCCCGCCGCGGGCTTGAGCGACAGCCAGAAGAAGCCGTCTCCCAGCGCGGCCAGCGGCCCCATCAGCGCCGCCTTGAAGGCCACCACCTTGTCGGGGGCCTCCTCGCCTCGGGCGATGCGCTCCTCGTGGAAGACGACGCCGCCGACGATGGCCGCCGCCACGTACGGGTGGGTGTTGAAGAAGACCAGGTGCCGGCGCACCGCCTCCTCGCGCGCCGCGCCCGCCGCGTACAGCCGCTCCAGCGCGGGGAACACCGCGTAGGCCAGCCCCAGGTTCTGCATGCCCTGGGGATTCCACGACGCCTGGAGGAAGAGCGAGCGCATGAAGACGCGCAGGAGCACGCTCCAGGGCAATGAGGCGTCGGGCGCGCTCACGTGCCGCGCTCCTGGAGCAGGTACAGCACGATGGCCACCGTCACCGCCGCCGCGCCCAGCGCCGCGTAGAGCGGGGCCTTGCGCGCGTGGCTGCCCTGCGCGGCGATGGCCGCCGCCACGGACGCCATGGCGGGGAAGGCCCACGCCAGCCCCCGCGTCAGCGCCACGGGCAGCGCCTGGAGCACCGGCTCCACGAAGAAGCCCGCGAGCGCGCACAGCGCCGTCAGCACGCCGTACAGCGTGAAGTGCGGCCACATGCCCCACAGGTTCTGCCGCATGGCGCGCGTGAGGTTGCCCGCCTCCGCGGAGGCCAGCGCCACCCGCGCCAGCCGCGCCGAATAGCCCTCCAGGAGCCGGTCCCCGCGCCGCCCCACCCGCCCCATGCCGATGAAGAGCAGCACCGCCAGCGACCAGATGGCCGGCGTGGACGGCGCGCCCGAGGCCTGGGTGATGGTGCACGCGGCCGCGCTCGTGGCGGTGGCCGCCAGCGTGTCGTTCTCCGGCAGCGACGCGCCCAGGTTGGCGGTGCCCAGGAAGAACAGCTCCAGCAGGAGGCCCACGCTCAGCCCGGACGTCACGTCGTCGAGCAGCAGCCCCATGACGGTGGCGGCGACGAGCGGGCGGGACATCATGGCCTGGAGGAACGCCTTGCGCTCCACGGCCACCAGGCCGCCCCACACCCCCGCGAGCGCCACCTGGGTCCAGACGACGCTCACGTGCTCACCCAGCCTTCGCCCACCGCTCCGAGAGGTCCGACAGCTCCACCGGCTTCTCCGCCGGCACCGCCCGCGCCTCCACCCGCACGCCCTGCTCCGCCAGCTGCTGGAGCGTGCGCAGCTCCGCCTCCGCCAGGAACACGGACGGCGACACCTGCCGGCGGCCCGTGCCGAAGTGCACGTTGCCCAGGTTGAGCTCGCCCAGGTTCAGCCCGTGCGCGTACGCGAAGGGCACGGAGGCCACGTCGCGCAGGAGCACCAGCGTGCGGACCCCGTCCTTGGACAGGGCCGCGAAGTCCACCTGGGACAGCGGAAGAATCTGGACCTCGATGGCGCTCTGCACCGCGAGCGCCATGGCGGCACGGATGAGCGGGCTGGAGGCCGCCTCGTCATCCGCGACCACGACGCGGGAGACCTTGAGGAAGGGCAACCAGGCCTCGACGACCTGACCGTGGATGAGGCGGTTGTCGACGCGGACCAGGGAGATCACAGCCGTCTCGAATCGCCGACCCGCGCGGGTCCGTCAAGTTCGCGGCTGCTGCTGAGCCTCGCGAAGCAGGGCGGATGCACAGGTGATGTTGCGCTGACCATAGGAAGCCAACTGGGTGGCCATCTCGGCCAGGGAGAGCTGCTCGGAGCGAAGCGAGTTGGCCTTGAGGAGCATGGGCAGGTTGACGCCCGCAAGGACCTCCAGGTTCATGCGCTGACACATCATCAGCGATTCCTTACAGGGCGTACCGCCGAACAGGTCCGCGAGGATGATGACACCGTCTCCGGCGTCCACGCGCGACACCGCCTGCTTCATCTTCGCGCGGAGGTCCTCGACAGGAGTCCCCGGCTCGATGTTGCAGGTTGCCACCGCGGGGAGCTTCCCCACGATCTGTTCCGCGGTGGAGACCAGCTCCTCCGCCAAACGCCCGTGCGATGCGACGACGAGGCCGACCATGTTCACTCCTGACCAACCCCCCGGAGGTGCGTCCTACGCCTGAACGGCACGCGGCGCAACTCCGGCGAAAGTTTCCGCCCTGTACCCCAGATAAGCTCTCACGTCTTGTCTCGAAAGGTAAGACGCCAAAGCCTCCCGCGCCCGAAATTTCGGGTCCGGCCGCGCACAGGGCTGTCGCCTGCCGGACGGGGGAGCGACACCGCATCCCCCACGCTCATCAGATGCAACGGGCGTCCCCGGGATGCGTCGCGAAGGGTCCTCCTCCACGTCGTTTCACCTCGGCCCCCCGCTGAGCGAGGAGGCGGGCGGAGAGCACCCCACCTTGCTTGCCTGGCCGCAAGCTCGCCCCTCCCTGGAGGGCATGGTTGACTCGCATGGCCGAGGACACGCCGGGCCTCACCTCCGGCGACGCGGAGGAGAGCACGTGGCGAGGACGAAGATGCTGCAGCAGGGCGATGCGCTGCCGGACGTGACGCTGATGGGCGCGGGCAACCAGCCGGTGCGCCTGCGAGACCTGGCGGGTCGCAAGGTGCTGGTCGTCTACTTCTACCCGCGAGACGACTCGCCGGGTTGTACGGTCCAGGCGTGTGGCTTGCGGGACCAGTACGAGGACTTCGTCGCCGCGGGCGCGGAGGTCGTCGGCATCAGCTCCGACTCCGTCTCCTCGCACCAGGGCTTCGCCGCCAAGCACCGGCTGCCTTTCATCTTGTTGAGCGACGAGAAGGGCCAGGCACGCGAGGCGTTCGGCGTGGGCGGCTCCTTCCTGGGCCTCTTGCCCGGCCGGGTCACCTTCGTCGTGGACCGCGAGGGCATCATCCGCGACAGCTTCGAGTCCCAGATTCGCGTGGGCGAACACGTGCGCCGCTCGCTCGAGCTCGTGCGCTCACTCGCGAGCCACGCGACGCGCGCCTCGAGCGCCTGACGCAGCGGATGCGCGCGGCGAAGCGGACCCGCAGACCCGGGCCCGGACGCGCGATTCCCACAAACGAACGGATTGCGCGCGCACGTCGGCGCGCGCACCGCTCCCGCCAGCCCAACCCCGCGAAGCCGCTGGGTTTCCACCGGTGAAGGCAGTCTGGCCCAGGCCTTGCTCATGAGGTGTTCGCCACGCGACGACCGCGCGGCACGACTCGAGGAGCACCGCATGAACACCCAGACTGAAAGCTTCTACGACACTGTCCTCTTCGCGCTCGGCCCCGTCGTGGTGGGCTACGGCTTCGCCATGGTCGCGCTGCTCGTCACGTACGCGCGCCCGTGAAGCGGTACACGGACGCACCTGGACGGGATTCCAAGAAAGTGACTATAAGCCGGATAACGCGTCAGGCCCGAATTCCAAGAACACGGGCCGACGCGCACTCCGCGCAGTCACTCCCAAGCATTCCCCGAAAGGAAGTCCGACATGAGCTTCAGCTCACGTGGTCGCCTCAATTGGTGGATGGGTGCGGTTATCAGTGCCTCGCTGCTGGGCGCCTGTGGTTCGCCGGATGAAAAGGCGGGAGAGGTTCCCGTCGAGGGCGAGTCAGCACGAGACGCGGTCGCTGGAGATGTCGCGGTGAAGTTGTCCACGCCCCGCCAGTCGCTGGCCGCGCGCGAGGACGTGAGCGTGACGGTGACGCTCACCAACGTTTCGAAGGACACGGTGCGGGTGCTCAAATGGCACACGCCCACGGATGGACTGAAAGAGGACCTGTTCGCCATCACCGTGGACGGCGCGCCGGTGGAGTACCAGGGCCGCCACTACAAGTGGGCCACGCCGCAGGCCACTGACTACCTGCGCCTGGCCGCGGGCGAGAGCGTCTCGTACACGGTGGACCTGGGCGCGACGTACGACTTCTCGCGCACGGGCAACTACAGCCTGCGCTACGACTCGGATGCGCACGGCTCCGCCGAGGGCGTCTCGCAGCTGCGCTCGGAGGACCTGAGCCTCTTCGTCGAAGGACGTGCCTTCGTTGGCCCCGAGGCCACCGGCACCGTCTCCGCCATGGCGCTGTCCACCGCGAACTGTTCGGCCGCGCGGACGACGCAGGTGACGACGGCATTCAACGACGCGAAGACGATGTCCACGGGCGCCATCAACTGGCTCAACAATCCCCCGTCGCCGTACACCCGGTACATCACGTGGTTCGGGACGTACAGCGTGGCCAACAAGAACATCGTCCTGGCCCACTTCAACTCCATCCTGAGCGCCTTCAACACGAAGTCGGTCATCGTGGACTGTGGCTGCACGGATAGCGCCTACGCGTACGTGTACAAGAACCAGCCGTACCGCATCTACGTGTGCAACGCCTTCTGGCCCGCACCTCCGACGGGCACCGACTCCAAGGCCGGCACGCTGATTCACGAGATGAGCCACTTCACCGTGGTGGCGGACACGGATGACCACGGCTACGGGCAGAGCACGTGCAAGACGCTGGCGCGCAACAACCCGGCGAACGCGCGCGACAACGCGGACAGCCACGAGTACTTCGCGGAGAACACCCCCGCGCTTCCGTGACAGGCCGTCCCCCAGTGACATGATGTGAAGCGAAGCGGGGGCGCGGCCGGGCGCCCCCGTTTTGTTTCCCGCTTCGAACGAGTCAAACCCCAGGCGAATGGGAGCTCACATGACGTGTGGACAGATGGGCCGCATCGCGCTGCTGACCCTGGCCATCACCGGGAGCGGCTGTGCCTCGCGCAAGGAAGAGGCGGCGCCGCCGGTGGATTCGCGACCGGAGGAGACCGCCGTGAAGACGACGACCCTGGAGTGCTCGCTGAGCGCCCCCGCGCAGGTGAAGGCGGGCGAGCCGGTGGAGGTGGTGTTCAAGCTCACCAACACCACGAAGCAGCCCCTCTATGTCCTCAAGTGGCACACGCCGCTGGAGGGCCTGCGCAACGACATCTTCACGGTGACGCGCGCGGGCTCCGCGGCGGAGCTGTCCTACGGCGGCCCCATGATGAAGCGCGGGCCACCGGATGCGTCGGCCTACGCGACCATCGCCCCGGGCGAGTCGGTGGAAGGCCGCGTGGACCTGGGCCTCGCCTACGAGCTCAACCAGCCGGGCACCTACCACGTCACCTTCCGCGGGCCGCTGATGGACGTCACCTCCGACGCCGCGAAGGTCCCCGCGCTCTCGGGTGAGTTCCACGACACCGCGGTGAAGTGCCCCCCGGTCGACATCACCGTCACCTGAACCACCGCTCGCGCGCGGCGTCAGTTCATCACCAGCCGCGCGCGCTGCCGGGCCGGGCGGATGTGGGCGCGGGCTCCCGCGCCGAACACCAGGAAGTCGTCCTCCATGCCGTCGCTGAAGATGACGCCCCCGGACGGCATCCTCGACTCCAGCACCAGCTCCGCTTCCGGCGTCACGAAGCCGCCGACGATGCCCGCGCTCGAGTTGCGGCTGATGAACGGCTCGCGCACCACGAAGGCCAGCCGCGCCTCCTCCCACGACAGCCGCCACGCCTCTCCGGGGACGCCACCCGTGCGCTCGGTGAGGCCCCGCGCCAGCGTGAAGATGGAGGACAGCCACCCGCTGGAGCCCACGCCCGTGGACACCAGCACCCCGCTGGAGGACTGCGACTCCTCCTGCCCCGCATGGCTCAGCCGGTAGCGCGCCGACACGTGCGTGCGAGCACCGATGAACAAGTCGTTGAAGCCCAGCAGCCGCTGCCCGTCCTCCAGCGACGCCTCCGCGAGCGTGACCTCGCGGAAGCGCGCCCGGCCCTCCAGCACCCGCCGCACGGCGCCCCGCGCGCCCTGGACGTCGTACGGGAGCAGCACGCCGTCGAACCGCTCCGGGTCCGGATTCACGCCCACCAGCGGCTGCTCGCCCACGTACTTGGCGACGTTCGCCACCAGCCCGTCCTGTCCCGCGACGACCACCAGCTCCTTGCCGCTGAAGAGGAACGTGGGAACGAGGCTCCGGTCCACCTGCTGCACCGGCAGCCCCACGCCCAGCGCGTCCCGGAGCCTGTCCACCGAGCGGTTGTAGGCGGCGTCCTCCCGCTCGAACTCGTCGAAGTCCTGCCCCGCGTGCTCCACGTAGAACTTCGCCTGCTTCTTCGTGTTGAAGCGCTCCACCAGGCCCGCCAGCCGCGTGTGCCGGGTGACCAGGACGATCTTCTCGAACATGGCGCGTGCCCTCCGTCGGTGCTCAGCGCTCGCGCGCGGGCGGCTTCGCGGCGGGGAGCGACGGGGCCTTGTGGCCTCCCGCTCCCATCAGCGACTGCAACAGCTCCGGCGACACGTTCAGCTCGCCGATGCGATGCGCATTCTCCGCCATCTCCCGGAAGGCGAGCGCGATGTTCAACGCCGGGTCCCCGCCTCCCGCCGACGCCGCCATCAGCGTCTTCCAGTCCACGCCCCGCACCGGCGCCAGCGTCTTCTCCAGCGCGTAGGCGCGCGCGTCCGCGGCCTGCTTCTCGTTCTGGGTCCAGCGCTCCATCAGCGCCGAGCGCTGCTCCTCCACCGCGATGTCCCCCGCCATCTTCGCCTCGCGAATCTGCCGCTGGCGCTCCTGCACGGCGAGCTCCGTCGCCAGCTCGCTCTCCTTGATGCGGCGCTCCTGCTCCACGGCCGCGTTGCGGCGCGCGTAGATGGCCTCGTCCGCCTGCCGCTGCAGCCCCTCACGAGCCTCCGCCTCCAGCGCGCGCGCCATCTCCGGCGTGGGCTTCACGGACAACAGCGAGAACGCCATCACCTCCACCCCCAGCGCCCGGATGGACTCCGCCGTCGCCAGCGACGCCAGCACCTCCGCCTCGATGGTCTGCGCGCTCACCAACACCTCCCGCAGCGACAGGCGCTGCACCACCGTGCGCGCCCGCACCTGCGCCACCTGCACCAGCCGCTCCGGCAGCGACTCCGGGTCCTCCGACTGGTACCGCCCCGAGGACCCCAGCGAGTAGTCCAGCAGCGAGGCCACCTTGCGCGCGTCCGCGACCCGGAAGGTGAGCTGCCCCTGCATCGTCACCGCCTGGAAGTCGCGCGTCGCCTCGTTGAAGACGAAGGGCGCGTCCGCGCTCGACAGCGGCACGCTCACCAGCGTCGCGGACGGCTTCCAGTAGAAGAACGAGAGCCCCACGCCCTCCCGCACCACCTTCCCGCCCTTGAACTGCATCACATACGACGTCGGTGTCGCCTTCATGTACCCGATGCTCATGGGCCCTCCCCCGTTGCTTCGTGTATTTCCAACACAGACTTAGTGTCCCCGAGACACCCAGTCAAGTCAAAGAGCCGCCGCTCCCTTCCCTGCTCCCGGGCGGCGGGGCGAGGAGCCGCCTCCCCGCTCCGCCCGGGCCACCCTCCCGGGTGACGGGCGCACTGTTCCTTGCGACGCTTTGTCGGCTCGTGGAGTTCCGCCCTCGTCATGGACGAGCGAACCGGCCATGCGCAGCGTTACAGAGAGGCCCTGGCCCGACCCCCCCTTCTGGACAGGGTGCGAAAGACGACGCGGTGACCCATGAAGGGAAAGGACGCGACATACCCGCCCTGGCGAGTCATGCGGACGGCCCCCCGACAGGGGAGGCCCCGGCCTTGCAATCGCGGAGGATGGGACACGACATGCACATCGCGGTGATATCCGACCTGCACCTGGGCAGGCGCGACGCAGCAGACCACTTCGGCCACGAAGACTCCGCCTTCGCCCGCTTCCTGCGCGTGCTGGAGGGCAACTTCGAGCGCATCGTCCTGCTCGGGGACATCTTCGAGACGCTCACCTGCAAGACTCCGGGCCACCAGGCGACGGAGCTCGCGGCCGCCCGCGCCGCCCATCCGGAATTGGTGCGCCGCTTCTCCCAGCCCCAGTACCAGTACATCCACGGCAACCACGACCTCGTCGCGGGAGCCCTGTTCGGCGCCCCCGAGCAGCTGGTCCTGGAGGCCGACGGCGTGAGGATGCTGTTCACCCACGGACACCACCACGACTGGGTCATCCGCAGGGCGCGCTGGCTGTCGGAGGCCGCCGTGTGGACCGGCGCGTGGCTGCGCCGCATGCGCCTGCGCACGATGTTCCGCATGTTCCAGGCGCTGGATGCCCGGCTCATGCCCGCGCTGCCGGACCCCTCGCGGTGCACGTTCCAGCAGTGGGCCATCGCCCGCGCCACCGACAGCGCGGCGGACATCGTCATCACCGGCCACACCCACCAGGGCATGCGCGTGGAGCACGGCAGCCGGCTGTTCCTCAACAGCGGCACGTGCTCGGAGGGCCAGTTCTCCTTCCTCAGCCTGGACACCCGCGCCGGACAGTACGCGCTGCACACGCACTGGTGACCCGCCGAGCGGACAGAAGGCCAGGCGCCCTCACGTTCCGCTCGCTCCCACCCCCGACGGGCGAAGTAACATCGGCGGATGTTCAGGCGGCTCACCCAAGCGCTCCGCAAGCTCACGCGGCGGATTCCAGGCGCGGGCACCCAGGAAGCAACCTCCCGTGGCGGCGAGGTCGCCCCGGGCGAGTCCCCGGACCGCTCCCGCCGAACCTCCGCCGCGCGCCGGGCCTCGCGGCGCGACGCCCCCGCGGCCCGCTACTTCGACCTGCACGACGACTTCCGCCAGCCCGCGCGGCGTGAGCTGAGCGACCCGACGTCCGTCGACGGGCGGAAGATGGACTCCGTCTGGCTCTTCACCTCCGGGGCCCCCGTGCGGCACCGAGGACGGCTGAAGCTCACCACGGAGCCCCCCGGCCCCCCGCTCGACTTCTCCCTGGCCGGCGCGGGCCTCACCCCCGTGGTCAGCGCCTCCGTCGCCGCCGTCTTCCGCGAGCTGGCCCCGGACGACGTGCAGCTGCTCCCCGTGGAAGTCGAGGGCGAGCGCGAGCGCTACTTCATCGTCGTCGCCACCCGCCTGGTGCGCTGCATCGACGAGCGCGCCTGTGACGAGGTTTCCCACTACACCGGCGAGGACGCCCCGCCGGAGCGCGTGGGCCACTACCGCACCGTGCGCGGCCTGCGCATCGACCCGGCGAAGACGGAGGGGGCCCGCGTGCTGCGGACGTGGGGCTGGCCCGTCAGCCTCATCGTCTCCGAGGGCATCAAGGAGGCCCTGGAGCACGCCGGCATCCGAGGCGCCCGTTTCACGGAAGTCACCCAGCCCCCGCCGTCACCCCGGCGCCGCAAATCCCGCCGCAAACCCCGGCGCGGTTGACCCACCTGATTCCCTGAGTCTGATAGTCCAATTTTGCTTGACACCCCAGGAGTCACGAACTTGTGGGGTAGTCAAACGAACTATATCTTTCTCGCCTTACCGCTAATTCCTGAGGCGACAGTTGGACAGGCTCGAAGCGCCGGTGCCGGCTCCCGTTGAAGAAGGCTATTTCGGGAAATACAGAATCCTTCAAAGGCTCGCGGCGGGCGGGATGGCGCACCTCTTCCTGGCCTCCATCGACGGGCCGGATGGCTTCTCCAAGCCGTGTGTCATCAAGCGGGTGCTGCCGGAGTACGCGAGCCTGGAGGCCTTCAGCCGGATGTTCGCGGACGAGGCGAAGGTCGCCGCGCTGCTGACGCATCCCAACATCGTGCAGGTCTTCGACTTCGGGAAGATCGAGGGCCAGTACTACCTGGCCATGGAGTGGATCCAGGGGCAGTCGTTGGACCGGGTGCTGCGGCACGCGTGGAAGGCGCACTTCCCCTTGGGCCAGCGGGTGGCGGTGGACGTGGGCATCGCGGTGGCGGACGCGCTGGCGTACGCGCACGCGAAGACGCTGCCGGACGGCACGCCGCTCAAGCTGGTGCACCGCGACGTCACGCCGGGCAACGTGCTGGTGTCGCGCGACGGCATCGTCAAGCTGGCCGACTTCGGCATCGTGAAGAGCGCGGTCAACGTCGAGCGCACCAGCGTGGGCGTGGTGAAGGGCAAGTACGCGTACATGTCCCCGGAGCAGATCACCAACCGGGAGCTGGACCACCGCTCGGACCTGTTCTCGCTGGGCATCGTCCTCTACGAGGCGTCCACGGGGCGGCGGCTGTTCAAGCGCGACTCGGTGGAGGCGACCATCATCGCCGCCACCCAGGCGCAGGTGACGCCGCCCTCGGAGGTCTCGCCGGGCTTCGCGCCGGAGCTGGAGCGCATCATCCTGCGCCTGCTGGAGAAGGACCCCGACGCGCGCTACCAGAGTGCTCGCGAGCTCTCGCAAGACCTGGAGCGCTTCCGCGCGTCGCGCCACTGGACGTCGGGCGGGCGCGAGCTGGCGACGCTGGTGACGTCGCTGTTCCCCGCCGACAAGACGGGCCACAACATCACCGCGCTGTCCGCGTTCGCCTCCGCCTCCACCAGCGGCATGACGAGCGAGCGCACACCCGCGCCCGACACGAAGCCGCCTCCGCCGGTGGAGGAGCGCACGTCGCCCACCACGCGCAGCCCGCCCTCCATGGTGGCCAGCGTCCTGAGCGTGGCCACGCCCGGGGGGATGCTGGTGGCGGACGAGAAGCCCTTTCCCTGGCCTGTCGTCCTGACCGCGGGAGCCGCGGCCTGCGCCAGTGCCTTGTTCTGGTACTTCGTCACCTGAGTGACGGCCCCTGCGCCTGGGCGGACGCGGCGCGCGCGGTGAGACCGAGAAGCAGATGAAACAGAAGACCTGGATTGCCGTCATCGTCGTCGGAACCCTCGCGCTCAACGCCATGGCGTACGTCGTGGTGCGCAAGCGCCGCGCGCCGGTGCCCCTGCCCTCCGCGACGGCGCCCCTGCCCTCCACGGCGGTCCAGTCCCCGCCCGCCGTCGCCCAGCAGCCCGCGGCCGCGCCTCCCGTCGAGGACCCGAACGAGGGCCTGTCCCGCGCCCGCCGCGCCGCGGGCCTCGCCGCGCTGGAGGACCGCGACTACGACACCGCCGTCAGCGAGTTCACCGAGGCGCTGAGCCTGCGCAAGACGCCGGGCGGAGACCTGGTGGACCTGCTGCGCATCGCCACCGACCTCCAGTCGCGCGAGCGGAGCCGGACGGCCCGCGCCGAGCAGGCCAAGCCGCCGCGAGAGCCTCCGCAGCGAGCCACGCCCCGGACGCGCGCCGCGCGAGTCGCCGCCGCCCGCGTCCAGGCCCCCAAGGAAGAGCCCGCGCCGCAGCCGGAGGAGGCCCGAGGCGGCCTGCTGCTCGTGACGTCCACGCCTCCGGGGCTCGTGGTGCAGGTGGATGGCAAGGCCGTGGACATGACCCCCGCGCGGCTGCCCCTTCGCGCGGGGACGTACCGGGTGGCGCTGGTGCAGGGAGACCGCAAGCTGGTGGAGGAGTCGGTGGAGCTGGATGAGGACAGCGTGCGCTCCATCAACCGCGACGTGAGTGACTTGCTGGCCCCGCCGCCCGCGGTGGCCGCGCGTCCGACCGCGCCCACCTCGCCCGCGGCCAGTGCCGCGCCGACTCCCGCGCCGCCCATCGCCGCTCCGGCGCCGACCCCCACGCCCGCGCACGCGGAGGCGAGGGTGGCCGCGACGGGGCGAGGGGAGCTCGACATCAGCTCGCCGTCCCTCTACGGCGAGGTCTGGGTCAACAACCGGCCCTATGGATTTCCGCCGCTCGTGGCCCAGAACCTCCCCGCGGGTCCGGCTCGCGTGGAGGTCCGGGTGAACGGCGAAGTGAAGCGCCGCCTGAGTGTCGAGGTCGAGCCGGGTCGCCGCACCGCCGTCCGGGTGCGCTGACCTCCTCACCGCGCGTCGCGCCCCAGCACCTGTTCCGACGAGGGCCTTCGACGCCCACGCCCCGTCTTTGCCCAGAGGTCCCCATGTCCCGCCGTCACTGGCCCCGACTGTCGTCGCTGCTGCTGCTGTTGTGCGGTCCCTCCGCCCTGGCGCAATGGGAGCCGGAGTCCACCGAGCCCCCTCCCGCCGAGCCCGCCACCACCGGGGCGCAGGAGGAGCTGCCGCTCGACGGTGAGTCGGAGGTGCACAGCCAGGTCGCCTCGTTCGCCATCACCAGGCTGCGTGACTCGCCCGCCGTGGTGACGTCCATGACGGGCGAGGAGATTCGCAACTCCGGCGCCCGGGACTTGATGGACGTGTTGCTCCAGATACCGGGTTTCTTCTTCGGCGTGGACACCCAGGGCGCGGTGGGCCCGGGCTTCCGAGGGCTGTGGGGTTACGAGGGCAAGGTGCTGCTCGTGGTGGACGGCAAGGAGCTCAACGAGCAGCTCTACTCCACCCTGCAGCTGGGCAACGAGCTGCCCGTCGAGCTGATTGAGCGCATCGAGGTGGTGCGCGGTCCGGGCTCGGTCATCTACGGCGGCAACGCGGAGCTGGCCGTCATCAACGTGATTACGCGCGGCGTGCAGGGCAGCACGGACCTGATGGTGTCCGGCACGTATGGACAGCTCGCGAAGTCGAACGGGCGGCGCGGCCTGACGCTGTCGGGCCGCAAGGTCTTCGAGTCCGCGCCGGGCCTGAGCGTCTTCGCCTCCGCGTCCATGGGCCAGGGTCAGCGCAGCGACGCGGAGTTCCGCGACTTCTTCGGCAACACGGCGGAGATGGGCGGCAACACGCGGCTGAACCCGACGACGGTGCAGGCGGGCGTGGGCTACAAGGACTTGCAGCTCAGCGTGCTGTACCAGCGCTACTCCACGTCGGCCATCATCGCCTTCGACGAGGTGCTGGAGACGCCCTCCGCCAGCGACTTCGAGTCCTTCCACGCGGAGCTGAGCAACCGCTTCCGCCCCACCGAGCGGGTGGAGATCATCCCGCGCTTCAACCTCACCCTCGCGGAGCCGTTCCGCGACTCGGACCGGGGCTCGGAGTTCTATTACGAGAAGCAGGTGATGCGGCTGCGCGGCCGGACGATGGCGCGGTGGGCGGCGCTGGACTACCTCCAGCTCACCGGCGGCGTGGACGTGGCGTCGGACCAGGGCAAGCTCAAGGGCCCGGCGAACGTGGGCCTCCAGACGCCCTTCGGCGAGGATGAGACGCTGAGCGTCTCGTACCTCAACATCGCGGGCTTCGTGGAGGCGTTCTCGGAGAACCCCATCGCCACGGTGGTGGCGGGCGCGCGGTACGAGAACCACAGCGACTTCGGCAGCTCCTTCGTCCCCCGGCTGGTGCTCCTGCGCGCGTTCGGCCCGTTCAGCGCCAAGGCGCTGTTCAGCCGCGCGTTCCGTGCGCCGGGCATCGAGAACATCAGCCTGGGCGCCGACGTGCGGCCCGAGCGCACCACCGTGTACGAGCTGGAGGGCACGCTGCGCTTCGGCGAGAACCACGCGCTGAGCGCCAACGCGTTCGACGTGGGCGTGTCGGACCCCATCATCTACTCGTACGACGCGGTGGCGAACGAGGAGGTGTACCGGAACCTGGGACGCCTCGGCAGCCGGGGCATCGAGCTGGACTACCACATCAAGGGCCCCTGGGGCCGCGCGGCGCTGAGCTACTCGTTCTATGCGCCGTCGGGCCGCAATGACGTGGAGGACTACCAGGTGCCGGGGCACTCGAATGCCTTCACGGGGATGCCCACGCACAAGGCCTCGCTGTCCGGCAGCGTGAAGGTGATGCCGTGGCTGTCGGTGAACCCCACCGCGGTGCTGGTGGGGCGGCGCTTCGCCGTGGACGTCCCTGATGAGCGAGGCAGCTCCCCCGTGGAGGAGCTCCCCACGCAGCTCTTGCTCAACCTCTACGTGCGCGCGGAGAACGTGGGGACGCAGGGGCTGGAGATTGGCGCGGGCGTGTACAACATCCTCGGCACGAACTTCCGCATCGCGCAGCCATACAACGGCGGGCATGCGCCCATGCCCGTGTTCTCCCGCGAGTTCCTGGTGAAGCTCACGTACCTGTTCGACCCGGGGATGATGGAGCAGCCGTAGCCGCCGCGTCACTCAGGGGTGACGCTCCAGGACGATGTCGCGCTTCGCGAGCCACAGGCCGTCGGAGTCGCGCTCCAGTCGGATGATGCCGCCTCCGCCTCGGAACTCCTGGCTGGCGCGGTACTCCGGCGTCACCCCGAACTCGCCGTCGAAGACGACGTCGTCGATGTAGTACGCGCGGCGGCCGGGCTCCTGGATGACCAGGTGGATGTGCGCCGGGAGCGTGTCGTTGGGATAGGGCGCGGGCTTGATGGTGTTGAAGGTGTAGACGCCATCCGCACCCGTCTTCGCCCAGCCGCGCAGGCGGCCGTGCCGGCGGCTCCACTCGGACTCATCTCTCCCGTTCGCGTAGAGCCCCTCCGCGTTGGTGTGGTGCGCGTAGATGACGACCCCGGCGACGGGCTTGCGGCCATCAACACTCAGGACCCTGCCCGTCAGGCGCAGCCGCTCGCCGGGCTCCGCGCTGTTGGCCAACTGCACCGTGGCGGGGAGCGTCGAGTGCTCCCGCTCCAGGATGGCCTCGCAGCCTTCGCAAACATAGAGGTTGGCCCTGGCACGGGACGTCAAGTCTCCACTGGCCTCGGCCGAGGTCGCCAACGAGCACCCCACCCCACCCACCACACAAGCCCCCAGCCCCCACAACACGGAACGCCTATCGAGCTCTTGCATGTGTTCCCTGTAACCGGGAACTTACCCGTTGATTCCGACAGACGGTGCTCTTGTGGTGCGGAGCACGGGCGCGCAGCGGTGTCAGGCCCTCACGCGGCGCCGCTGGAGGCCGAGGCGGCGAGCATCTTCCTCCGCCGTCGCTTCATCCCCGCAATCAGCAGCCGCTGGTAGAGCGTGGGCAGCAGCCGCTGCAGCAGGTCGATGAACACGGCATCCATGCCGATGAGCTGGCGGCGTCGGTTCTTCTGGATTGCCGCGAGGATGTTCTCCGCGGCCTGCTCGGGCGTGGTGGCGAACGCCTTCTCGAAGTCCTTCGAGGAGCGCTCATCCGTCCACCCCGGTCGCATCGTCACCCGCGCGTTGCGCGCGATGTTCGTCTTGATGCCGCCCGGGTGGACACACGTGGCGCCGATGGCGTCGGACTCCACCTCCAGCTCCTGCCGCAGCGCCTCCGTGAAGCCCTTCACCGCGAACTTCGCCGAGTTGTACGCCGCCTGCGTCGGCACCCCAATCAGCCCGAACACGCTGGAGACGTTGACGACGTGCCCCTCCCCCGCCGCCTTCAGGTGCGGCAGGAAGGCCTTCGTCCCGTACACCACGCCCCAGAAGTTGATGTTCATCAGCCACTCGAAGTCCTCGTATCGGGTGTCTTCGATGGTGGCCCCCAGCGCCACGCCCGCGTTGTTGATGATGACGTGGACCGCGCCGAACTCGCGCGCCACCTCATCCGCCCAGGTGTGCACCTGCTCGCGCTTCGCGACGTCCACCCGGTCCACCCGGACGCGCACGCCCTTCGCCCGGCACAGCGCCTCCGTCTCGGCCAGTCCGCTCATGTTCACATCGGACAGCGCGACGTGACAGCCCTTGCTCGCCAACAACACCGCCGTCGCGCGACCGATGCCCGAGCCCGCGCCCGTAATCGCCGCGACCTTGTCTTTCACCGTCTTCATCGTTGGCTCCGTTTCGCACACCACGTCATCCGCGCGCCAGAGCCCGCGGCCGCAGCCCCACCTCACGCCCCCGCGAGCGTCCGTGCCGCTCGATGGCGACGTACTCCGAGGGCTCGAACGCGGAGACACGGTGCTTGAACGCGAAGGTGAACCCGGGCCACAGCGTGGAGTTGCGCCCCGTCGCATCCAGGTACCAGCTCCTGCACCCACCCCGCAGCCACACCGTGCGCGCCATCCGGGCGTCCACGTCCCGCACGAACGCCTCCTGCGCGTCCGGCGTCGGCTCCACCGCGGCGAGACCTCGGCCCTCCAGGTAGCGCAGCGCGTTCAGCACGTGCTCCACCTGGCTCTCCATCATCAGGAGCACCGTCGTGTGTCCCAGCCCCGTGTTGGGCCCCAGCACCATGAAGAAGTTGGGGAAGCCGCTCACCGACGTCCCCAGGTGCGCCTTCATCGTGCCCGCCCACGCCTCCTCCAGCGTGCGCCCGTCCCGCCCTCGGATGCACCGCGCGAACGCCGGCTCCGTCACGCGGAAGCCCGTGCCCAGGATGAGCGTGTCCACCGGGTACTCGGCCCCGGACGTGCTGACGACGGAGTGCTCGCGCACCTCCTGGAGCGCCTCGGTGACGACGTCGACGTTGGGGCGCGTCAGCGCGGGCAGGTAGTCGTCCGAGACGAGCACGCGCTTGCAGCCCATGACGTAGTCGGGCCGCAGCTTCGCGCGCAGCGCCTCATCCGGAACGGAGCGGGCCAGATGCCGGCGCGCCTCGTACTGCGCCAGCCGGATGATCCACGGGTACATGAACGCGAGCGCGGACAGCTCCCACTTCAGGTAGAGCGCCGCGCGCATCAACCACCGCACGCCCGGCACCCGCGAGTACAGCCAGCGTGTCCACGCCGCGATGGGGCGGTCATTGCGCGGCAGCACCCATGGCGGCGTGCGCTGGAAGAGCACCAGCTTCTCCACCTCCGGCTGGATGGCCGGAACGAACTGCACCGCCGACGCGCCCGTGCCCACCACCGCCACCGTGCGGCCCTTCAGGGAGTAGTCGTGGTCCCACTGGGACGAGTGCATCACCTTGCCGCGGAAGCGCTCCAGCCCCGCCACCTCCGGCAGCGCGGGCACATCGAAGGCCCCCGCCGCGAGGATGAGGACGTCCGCGGTGAAGAGCCCCTCCGACGTCCGCAGCCGCCAGTGCTGCGCGCTGTCGTCCCAGCGCGCGTCCTCGACGGTGTGCTTCAGGCGGACGTGCCCGAGCACTCCGAACCGCGTCGCGCAGTCGCGCAGGTACGCCTGGATCTCCGACCGGGGCGAGTACACCCGGGACCAGTGCGGATTCGGCGCGAAGGAGAACGAGTACAGGTGCGAGGGGACGTCACACGCGCACCCGGGATAGTCGTTGTCGCGCCAGACGCCGCCCAGCTCGGCGCTCCGCTCGAAGAGGACGAAGTCCTCCACGCCCTCCTGCCTGAGCCGGATGGCCGTGCCCAGGCCACCGAACCCACCGCCGACAATGGCCACGTGGAAGTGCCGCGAGCGCGACAGGGACATGGAGCCTCCAGACGGCCACTGTGCCCCACCCGAGGCCCCGCTGAAAACCTCAGGCGGACAGATGCTCCACGAGTGTCTTGGTGCCGATACCGATGAGCACCAGGCCGCCCAGGATTTCGATGCTGGTGCCGAAGCGCTCCCCCAGCCGCTTGCCGGCCCACGCACCCAGGATGCTCAGCACGAAGGTCAGCACGCCGATGAGGCCCGTCGAATAGAAGATGCCCAGCTCCAGCGCGGGCAGCGTCACGCCCACCGCGAGCGCGTCGATGCTCGTGGCCACGCCCAGCGTCAGCAGCATGGACAGCTTGATGCCGACGGGGGCGGAGGCGCGCTCCTCCTCGTCGTGGGAGAACGCCTCCCAAATCATGTGCCCGCCCACCAGCGCGAGCAGGCCAAAGGCAATCCAATGGTCGATGGCCGCGAAGTGCGTGAGGATGGCCTTGCCCCCCAGCGCGCCGCCCAGCGACATGCCGAACTGGAAGACGCCGAAGGTGAGCGCCAGCTTGAAGATGTCCGGCGGCCGGGCCCCGCGGATGGCCATGCCGCCCGACACCGCGGTGGCATCCATCGCCACCCCGAGCGCGAGCAGAAGCAGCGTCATCTCCATCTCCCGCTATTCCTTCTCGATGTCGCGGTCCCAGAGCTGAACGCGGGTGTTCTCGTCGCTCAGCCGCCGGGTGAGCTCCGCGGCGATGGCCACCGAGCGGTGCTTGCCGCCGGTGCACCCCAGCGCCACCGTGAGGTACGCCTTCCCCTCCTTCTGGTAGCGCGGGAAGAGGAAGCGGCAGAGGTCCTCCACCTTCTCGAGGAACTGCTGCGTCTCCTCGCGGTCCAGCACGTAGGCGGAGACCTTGGGAACCTTGCCCGTCAGCCCCTTCAGCTCCGGGACGAAGTACGGGTTGGGCAGGAAGCGCACGTCCAGCACCAGGTCCGCCTGCGGCGGCACGCCGTACCGATAGCCGAACGACATCACCGACAGGCTGGGGCCCTTGGCGGGCTCCGGGCTGAAGCGCGCCTGCACCATGCGCTTCAGGTCATGGACGTTCAGCACCGACGAGTCGATGACCTGGTCGGCGATCTCACGCAAATCCCTCAGCGCGGCGCGCTCCGCCTGGATGCCGTCCGCGACGGTGCCGGTGGGCGCCAGCGGGTGGCGGCGGCGCGTCTCGCTGAAGCGGCGGATGAGGCTGTCATCGCTGGAGTCGAGGAACAGCACCTCCACGTGGTGACCGGCGCGACGGACCTCGTCGAGGATGCGCGGCGCCTCCTTGAGGAAGACCCCCTCGCGCGCGTCCACCACCAACGCCATGCGCTCGATGTGGCCCCCGCCCGCCAGCTCCGTGAGCTTGGGCAACAACACCACCGGCAGGTTGTCGATGCAGAAGAACCCCGAGTCCTCCAACGCGCGGATGGCGGTGGACTTGCCGGAGCCGGACATGCCGGTGATGACGACCAACTGTTTCGCGGGCGCGGTCACTCGACCTCTTCTCCCAAGGTGCGGCGCATCGCCCCTTCGGCGATGGCTCGGTTGAGCCGCTCGGCGAACTCTCTCGCCGAGTGGTGGCCCTGAAGCTTCAACAACTGGTTCCGGGCGGCCACCTCGATGATGGTCGCCATGTTGCGGCCTGGGCGCACGGGTACCACTGACAGCGGGATGTCCACACCCACAATCTGCAGGTGCTTGTCCTCCACTCCCAGCCGGTCGTATTCCTGGTGCGGATCCCACTCCTGCAACTCGATGACGAGCTCGATCTTCTTCTGCGCGCGCACCGCCGCCACGCCGAACAAGTCCTTGATGTTGATGATGCCCAGTCCCCGGATTTCCATGTGGTGCTTGATGACCGGGTTTCCCGCGCCGTAGACGGCTCCCTTGCGGCGGGTGACGTCGACGATGTCATCCGCGACCAGCCGGTGGGCCCGCATCACCAGGTCCAGGGCAATCTCGCTCTTGCCGATGCCGCTCTTGCCGAGCAGCAGGATGCCCACGCCGAAGACATCCATCAGCACGCCGTGCAGGCTGCTGGACTCGGTGAGGGCCTCCTCCAGGAAGGACTGCACCCGGGTGATGAACTCGCTGGAGAGCAGCGGCGTCTTCATCAGCGCCAGTCCCCCGGCCTCGCACGCCTCCACGAGGATGGGCGGAATCTCCAGCTCCTTCGTCACCACGACACACGCCAGGTCTTCTTCCTCGAAGAGCTTGGCCAGGGCCTCGCGCTGCCGCGACTCAGGCAGGGTGGCCAGGTACGAAATCTCCGTGTTGCCGAACACCTGGACCCGGCGCGGGTGGAGGTGCTCGGTGAAGCCCGCCAGCGCCAGCCCCGGCTTCTGGATGCGCGGAGAGTCCACCGTCCGAGTCAGCCCGCTCGCGCCCGCGATGAGCGTGAGCCGCAGGTCGTAGTCGTGGTCCTCGAGGAGCTGGGAGATGCGCAGGGATTTCATCGTCGGGGCCTGGAATATCACCGGTAGGGGCGTTTGAGTCGAAGTGCACGCCCGGCGTGGCGTCCCCCACCTCCACCCCCGCTTTCCCACCCAGGCGCCGACCCGTCCTCTCCCGGACAGTCCCTTGGCCCCTCAACAATGTGCCCGGTGGGGATTTCCCGCCGCCGCGCGCATTGCTAAGCCCCGGACCCATGTCCGATTGCCTCTTTTGCAAGATTCGAGACGGCCAAATCCCGGCCAAAGTGGTCTACCAGGATGACACCTGCCTGGCGTTCGAGGACATCAACCCCCAGGCGCCCACCCACGTGCTGTTCATCCCTCGCAAGCACATCGCGACGGTGAACGACATCACGGAGGGGGACGAGGCCACGGTGGGCCACCTCTTCACGGCGGCGGCCAAGCTGGCGCACCAGCGGGGCCACGACGCGAATGGCTACCGGGTGGTGATGAACACGAACCGGGACGCGGGCCAGACGGTGTTCCACATCCATCTGCACCTGCTGGCGGGCCGTCCGCTCATGTGGCCGCCGGGCTGAAGCCCGTCCACCTGGCTGGGGGGTGGGCGCATACACCGGCCGCCCCTTCTGTTTCGCGGGTGCTAGCGTTCCGCGCTGGCGACAAGGTGCGCCCGCAATGCCCTTCAGCACGGAATCGTCTCCCAGCAATCGACGCGCATACACGGTGCTCTCGCTGCTGCTCGCGGCGGTCGCCGGTGAAGTGAATGCGACGGGCTTCGTCGCGCTCGGCATGCACACCTCGCACATGTCCGGGAACATGGCGGTGCTGGGCGAGTCGCTCGCGCAGGGTGAGCGAAGCCTGGCGGTGCTCGCCGCGCAGTTGTTGGTGTCCTTCGTGCTGGGCGCGGTGTGCGCGGCGGCGCTGCTGGATGCGTCCCGTCACCGCTCGCGCGGGCGGCACGTCGCGGCGCTGCTGGTGGAGGTGCTGCTGCTCGCGGGCATTGGCATGGCGCTGGGGGCCTCGCCGGGCTCGCGCGCGCCGGTGCTGCTGTGGGGCCTGTCCTTCGTCATGGGGTTGCAGAACGCGCTCGTCACCCGCGTGTCCGGCGCGGTGGTGCGCACCACGCATGTCACGGGCGTGCTGACGGACATCGGCATCCAGGTGGTGCGGATGTTCGCGTGGGTGCGGGACGGCGCGCGAGGACAGGGCTTCTCCGGCGTGGTGCGCCAGCTTCGCGCCCTGCCCTCCGCCATCGAGTTCGAGCGCACCCGGCTCCACCTGGGGCTGGCCCTGTCGTTCCTCGTGGGGTGCACCGGCGGCCCGTTCCTCTACATGCGGCATGGGCCCGCGGCGCTGGGGTTGCCGTGCGCGGTGTTGCTGCTGCTCATCGGCCTGGACCTGAGCCCCGCGGCCCAGCGGCATCCCGGCTCCGCGTCTCGCGCGTGAGTCAGTCCGCCGCGGGCTGAGCCACGGCCGGAGGTCCCGAGGCGGCCTCGATGTCCATGACGCTCGCGTTGGGGCCGCCCTGGCGGACCGCCTGCAACACGCTGCTGCGGTCATCCGTCCAGATGAAGTCCGGCTCGCCTCGCAGCCCCAACCGGCGCACGCGCGCGGTGGAGCGGGTGAAGGTGGGGCCCCAGGAGAACTCCTTGTCCTGGCTCAGCAGCATCCAGTTGCTGCGCAGGGCGTCTCCTTGCGTCTCGTGGAAGACGAACGTCGCGTGCATCCCCAAGCGGCGGGCGTGCGCGAGCGTCACCGGCACCAGGTCCAGGTGGACGTTGCTGATGTGCAGCGCGAGGACGCCGTGCGGGCCCAGGTGCTTGCGGTAGAGGGACACGGCCTCCTCGGTGAGCAGGTGCACGGGCACCGCGTCCGAGGAGAAGACGTCCAGCGCCAGCACGTCGAAGGCGTTGGGCTCGCCGCGCTCCAGCTCCTGCTCCAGGGAGATGCGCGCGTCGCCCTCCACCACGTCGATCTTCGCGGGCGAGTCGCCGAGGTAGCTGAAGAAGCCCCCTTCACCGCGTGCCAATGCGATGACCGCGGGGTTGATTTCATAGAATCGGCCGACGTCGCCCTTCTCGAGCAGCGCGGCGCTTGTCCCGACGCCCAGGCCCAGCACGCCCACGCGCAGCCCCGGCGGAAGGCCCACGGCCTCGCGCAGGCGGCGCTGCTCGATGATGGCGTGCCCCAGGCCGGACTGCCGCGTGAAGTACGTGGTCGGCTCCGCGCGGCGCTCCGGCGCGACGTACTGCCAGCCGTGCGTGATGGCGCCATGGCGCAGGCTGAAGAGGTGGTTGTTCGGCTGGCCCGCGTTCTGCTCCATCACCCGCACCACGCCGAAGAAGTTGCGCGCGCTGAAGAGGGCCCGGTCGAGCTCGCGGTTCACGGTCAGGAACAGGTTCGCCGTCACCATGACGAGCATCGCGCCGCGCAGCACCCGGCGGCCGCGCTGGCTCCACGTCTCGCCCGAGGGGCCTCGCACCATGCCCGCGAACGCCACCGCGCAGCAGCCCCCCAGCGAGAGGGGGTATTCCCAGTACGCGCGGAAGAGGGCCGTGGCCACGCCGCTGACGAACAGCGCGCCCAGCACGCCGCCCGCGGACACCCACAGGTAGAAGGCGCTCAGGTGGCGGGGCGAGGGCCGCATCCGGTACAGCTCGCCATGGCACACCATGCAGCCGGCGAAGAGGGATACGGCGTAGGCGAGCAGCTGCAAGGGCAGCGGGAAGTGGGGCCCCGCAGCGTGTGCATGCGCCACCGCCGCGCCGGAGCCGATGAGCAGCACCGAGTAGAGGGTGCGCGAGTAGAAGGACTCGCGCGAGAAGGCGATGATGAACGTGAGCAGGTAGACGGCGAGGGGCAGCACCCAGAGGAAGGGGCCCGCCGCCACGTCCTGCGAGAGCTGGTTCGTCGTCGCGAGCAACAACACCGACGCGCACATCGACAGGACCAGCCACGTCAGCGTCTTGCCCACGCCGGGCCGTGCGTCCGCGTCCGGCGGGGTGATGGCCGTGCCCCGAGCCTCCTGCTTCATCGCCGCGAACGCGGCCTCCGCGTCCAGCGGCTCGCGCCCCGCCCCTGACGTGTCGCTCGAGCGAGTCGCGTCCGCGCTCGATGTGGCGGAAAGCAACTCGTGTCCCGCCGTCGTCAGCGCCTCGGCACCGTGTGCCGATGTTTCGCTCGGTCGAGTCGCGTCCGCGCTCGACGTGGCGGCGCGCGACTCGTGTCCCGCCGTCGTCAGCGCCTCGGCACCGTGTGCCGATGTGTCGCTCGGCCGAGTCGCGTCCGCGCTCGACGTGGCGACGACGGCTCCCTCTCGCTCATGTCGCAGCACATCCACCGCGCACACCGCGCAGGCCACCGCGAAGAGGACGAAGCCGACGCCCCAGCCCCACGCCTGCGCGCCTCGCCCCACCCACGGCTCCACCAGGAACGGATAGCCCAGCAGCGCCAGCAGCGAGCCCACGTTGGACAGCGCGTACAGCGCATACGGCGAGCGTCCGGGACGCGCTCGCGCGAACCACGACTGGAGCAGCGGCCCCGTCGTGCTCAGCACGAAGAACGGCAGGCCGATGGTGACCGCCAGCATCGCGAGCAGCCTGGGCACCGCCCACTCCGAGCCAGAGGGCCGCCACTCGGCGCCCGGCGCGACCGGTGACCCGACCCACAGTGCCCTCAGGGCCAACAGCACCACCGCCCCGCCCACCACGGCCAGGTGCACCTTCGCCTGCGTCCGCGCCGTCAGCCTGGAGGCCAGCCCATGCGCGTACGCGTAACCTCCCAGGAGCGCCACCTGGAAGAAGAGCATGCACGCCGTCCAGACGCCGGGCGTCCCGCCGTACCACGGCAGCGCATAGCGTCCCGCCAGGGGCTGGACCCCGAACAACAGGAAGGCGCTGGTGAAGATGGCGACGGCGTAACGAAGCATGAACAGGACCTGGCAACCCGCTCAGACAGCGGGCGCCGGAGCGGGAGGAGGACGGCGAGCCAGCAGCGCGCGCGCCCCCACCGTGAAGAGAGACAGCGCCAACGCCAACAACACCACGGCCACCACGCCATTTACCCGAGACACCGCCGAGCTCATCGGCAGGAGCGCCTCGCGCACCAGGAGCACCAGGCTGGTGACCGTCACCGCCCCCACGAACACCATGGGCACCAGCGCGTAACCGAACGGCCGCCCCGTGCGCTTGAGCCAGACACACACCCCCAGCAGCGACAGCGAGGCCAGCAGCTGGTTCGACGTGCCGAACAACGTCCAGAACGAGCGCCACGCCCCCGTCCCCGCCAGGAACACGAAAAGCAGCGGCACACCACACGTCACCAGCGTGGCCACCATCGCCGCGCCCCGCCCCTTCTTCCCCGTCAGCTCCTGGAGGATGTAGCGCCCCAGCCGCGTGGACACGTCCAACGTGTCGAACACGAACGTCGAGAACGCCATCGCCCCGAACGTCGTCGCGAAGACGAGGTGCTCCTTGCCCAGCACCGTGACGAGGAAGCGCCCCAGGCCCGCGCCATACACCGCGCCCGGCGCCTTGCCCGTCAGGTCCGCCTTCGTGGCGATCATCACCGTCGCCAGCGCGATGACGGCCACGAAGCCCTCCAGCAACATCGCCCCGTACCCCACCGGCTTGCAGTGCGGCTCCTGGTCGATCTGCTTCGACGTGGTGCCCGAACACACCAGCCCGTGGAAGCCCGAGCACGCGCCACACGCGATGGTGACGAAGAGGAACGGGAACAACATGCCCGAAGGCCCCGCCACCTCGAACCCCACGAAGGCCGGCTGCTGAATCGACAGCTCGCCGCTCAGCCCGCCGTAGAAGATGCCCACCACGCCCACCGCCAGCGCGGCGTAGAGGACGAAGCCTCCCAGGTATCCACGCGGCTGCAAGAGCACCCAGACCGGCGTGAGCGACGCGACGAAGCAGTACGCCAGGATGAGCGCCGCCCAGCTCTTCGCGTCCATCACCAGCAGCGTGGACATGCGCGTGCCCAGGAACACCACGCCCAGCGTCGCGGGCACGAAGATGAGCGTCTGGAGCCACAGCGGGGGCTTCAGGTACCGATCCACCAACCCCATCACCACCGCGAGCACCAGGTACGCGATGGACGCGAAGGCCACCGCGCCGCCCGGGTTGAAGCGGAACGTGAGGCCCTCCAGCTCCGCGTCGCCGCTCACGAACGTGGCGGCCGTCGCATCCGTGAAGGCGACGATGACGTAGACGAGCGCCACCCAGATGAAGGCCAGCATCGCCAGCCCCGCAGTGGGCCCCAGGTGGCTGCGCACCACCTCCGCGATGGAGACCGCGCCGTGCCGCACGCTGGCCACCAACGTCGCGAAGTCATGCATCGCCCCGATGAACACCGCCCCCACCGCAATCCACAGGAGCGCCGGCAGCCAGCCGAACTGCTGCGCCGCCAGGATGGGGCCCGCGATAGGGCCCGCCGCGGCAATCGCGCTGAAGTGCTGCCCCAACAGGTAGAAGGGCTTCGTCGGCACGAAGTCCACGCCGTCGTGCTTCGTGTGCGCGGGCGTGGGGACCTCGCGGTCCAACCGGAACTGCCGGGCGATGAAGCCCCCGTAGAAGCGATAGCCCAGGGCCAGCACCGCCAGGAACACTCCGGCAATCAGAGGGAGGCTCATGCCCGGAGGCTTTCCCGCGCGGGACTTCCGGTCAACACCCTGACTCCTGGAAGTCCCGTGAACGCGTCAGGCGCTTCACTCGGCCACCTTGTCCAACTGCTGCTGCACGATTTTCTTGAACTGCCTCACCTTGTCGAGGAGGACCGGGTCCGTCTCTCCCCCCGGAGAGGTCTCAATCTGCTCGCGCAGGTCGTCCCGCTTGAGGCACAGGTGCCCCAGGTCATCGCAGGAGCGGAACTCCTCCAGCGTCTTGAACAGCGCCAGGGTGGCCTTCCACTCCCGCTTGAGCTCGGAGACGTTTCGACCCGCGCCGCCGGAGATGATCTTCACCCGGGGCCCGCTGGCGCGCTTCGACACCGCGGGCTTCGTGCTCCCGGGGGACAGCGGCGCCAGCAGCGTGTTGTCCTCCGGCAGCTGGGAGTCGTCGCTCTTCGAAGGGGCCCGAGCCGCCGCCTCGGGAGCCGCCGCGGGTGCGTCCACCACCGTGGGCGCGGTGTCCGGAGCGTCCTCGGGCAGGGCTCCGTCGCGCGCAGGGACTTCGGTGGGGGCTCCCTGTAATGGCGCGCCGGGAGCGCGGGCCTTGGGCGTCGGAGTCACCTCACGCGCGGGGCCCAGGCCCAGCTGCCGCATCACGGCCTTGCGCACCTCGGGCGCCAGGGCGAGCGCGGTCGTCCCCGCGACCAGCGCGACCAGCACGCCCGTCACCACGACGACGGCGGTTCGCGAGGAGCGACGGGGCATGGCCGTCTTCCGGGTGTCCTCTCCAGGCCCTCGGCTGGACGGACGGGCTGGCACCGACGTGCGCCGCGTCTCATCGTGCGAGGGCATGGACACGCGCACGTCCACATCCTCTTCGTCGTCGTCATCGACGGGCACCGGCACCGGGGCGGGCGCGGGCCGGATGGCGGACGTCGACCCCGTGCGCCGGCCCTGCACCGGGGCCATGCCCGGCGAGGACTGACGAACCCGCCGCGGGCCAGTCTTCGGACGGGCCGTGCCCAGCCGCTCCTCGTGCTCGCGCACCGCGCCTTCCGCGTCACGCAGGAAGCTCGCATCCAACACCACGCGCGGCTGCGTGTCCTCGTGCAGCATGGCGGCGGAGCGAGGCTGCGTGTCCGCCTCGCGAGGAGCACGCGGGTCGGTGTCTCCGTCGCGCGGCCCTCGAGGCTGCGTGTCGTCCGAGCGCTCCGTCCGCGAGGGCCGGGACCCGCGCGGATTCGTGTCCATCTCCTCGATGCGGGAGGACGGCTCGCCGTAGCCCATCTGCTCGGGCGTGACGACCGGGAGGTCGCCCTCCTCCTCGAGCGCTCCACGTGCGACGAGCGGGGGCTCGGTGTCCTCGGCGCGTGCGTCACCGACCCGCGACTCCTCGGTCAGGGACTCGTACGCCGGGGAATCGCCTCGGAGGTCGAACGCTTCGTCGGAGCCACCGGAGCGCCCCACGGCTCCAGGCGCGGCGACGGCGGGCATCATCAGCGCCCCCGTCCGCGCTGGCGCACCCGCCACTGACGAGGACCCCGTCACCGGCCGCTGCCCTTGCGCCAGAGGGGCCTGTTGCGCACCCGCGGGCCGCTGTGGAGACATCCCCGGGACCGCGGGCATCGACATCGCCGCCGAGCGCTGCGGTGAGCCGGGAGGCGGCGCCCCTGGTGGGGACATCCCCGGGACCGCGGGCATCGACATCGCCGCCGAGCGCTGCGGTGAGCCGGGAGGCGGCGCTCCTTGCGGAGACAGCCCCTGGACAGCGGGCATCGACATCGACGCCGAGCGCTGCGGTGAGCCGGGGGGCGGCGCTCCTTGCGGAGCCATCCCCGGGACCGCGGGCATCGACATCGACGCCGAGCGCTGCGGTGAACCCGGAGGGGCCATCCCCGCGGCACCGGGCATCGGCCGCTGCGGAGTCCCCGGCGGAGGCGGCTGCCCCGTGACCGCGGGCATCACCATCACGCCCGTGCGCGGAGGAGAACCCGGCGGCGGAAGCCCCGCGACGGCGGGCATCGCCATCGGTCCCGACCGCGTCGGAGAACCCGGCGGCGGCGCCCCCTGCGGAGGCGGCAACCCCGGGACAGCGGGCATCGCCATCGGTCCCGACCGCGAGGGCGAACCCGGCGGCGGCGAGCCCTGAGGAGGCAGCCCCGGGATGGCCGGCATCGCCAGGGGCCCCGACCGCGAGGGCGAACCCGGAGGCGGAGGCGCCGTCGGACCCGACAGCGACGGTCGCTGCGGCGTCACCGGGGACGGAGCCGGCGGCCTCCCCCCCATGAACGGCGCGGGCTGCCGAGGCCGCGTGTCCTCACCCGGCGAGCGCAGCGGCTCTCCGCGCGGCTCCGTGTTCTCCGGCGGAACCACCAGCTCCGGCTCCAGCGACAGCCCCATCACCGCGCCGACGGGCCGGAGCTCCAGCTCCGTGGGCCGCATGTCCGAGCGCGGCGCGACCACGGGCGGGGGAGGCAGGGCCTCCGGGGGCAGCGGCGCGAACGACACCTCCATCGACAACATCCCCGGCCGAGGCAGGGGCTCGATGGCCGGAGCCGGCACGAGCGGAGGACGGGCCTCGGGCTCCGGCGCCACCTCCACCGAAGGCGACGTGTCCTGACTCAGCCGGGCCGCGCGAGCGCGCGCCTCCTCCTCCAGCGCCTCCACGGGGAAGGCGGGCCGCGTGGCCTCGTCGATGGGGATGCCCGGCCGCGTCTCGCCATCGTTCACCGGACCGCCGCCATCGCGGTTGCGCGGCGTGGGGTGGAAGGACAGCGCCTCCACCGGACCATCCAGGCGAATCGTCTTCGCCGGCAGCATCGCGCCCGCGGGCAGCGTGGGACGCGGCGCGGGACCTCCTTCGTCCGGCTCCACCGCGCGCGACTCGGAGGTGCCCCCACCGCGAGGCACGTCCCGGAGGCTCGTCAGCAACCGCCGCTCGAACTGGAAGTCCGCCGCGAACAGCTCCCGCATGAAGCGGCTGACGCTCTCCGGCCCCGCGCTGGGGTCGATCTCCATCAAGCACGCCTGGAGCCGCCCGCGGAACTCCTCCGCCGACTGGAAGCGCTGCGCGGGGTCCACCTCCAGCGCCTTGGCCACCAGCGCCGTCACCGCGCGCGGCGTGAGCGGCTCCACCTCGTCCAGCGGGGCCACCTTCGGGTTGGCCACCACCGACATCAGCTCGCCCGGGTGGATGCCGTCGAAGGGGTTCTTCCCGGAGATGAGCTCGTAGAGCGTCAACCCCACCGCGTACAGGTCGCTGCGGCGGTCCACCGGCTGGTGCCGCGCCTGCTCCGGGGACATGTAGAGGAACTTGCCCAGGATGATGCTCGGGTTCGTCTTCGCCGCCGACAGCCGGCTCTTGGCCAGCCCGAAGTCGATGACCTTCACCTCCCCCTCGTAGGAGATGAGGATGTTCTGCGGCGAGATGTCGCGGTGGACCAGCTTCAGGTCCTCCCCGTCGTCATCCTTCTTGCGGTGCGCATAGGCGAGCGCGTCCAGCACCCGGCCCATGACGTAGAGGATGAACGTCAGCGGCAGCGGCACCTGGCGGTCCCGGACGCGCGCGGCCACCTTGCGCAGGTCCTTGCCGTCCACGTGCTCGAGGGCCATGTACGCCTCGCCCTCGTGCAGGCCCATGTCCAGCACCTGCGCGATGGAGCCATGGCTCAGCCGCACCAGCGTGCGAGCCTCCCCGACGAAGCGCTCGACGAAGTCCGAGTCCTCCGCGAGCTGCGGGAGGATCTTCTTGATGACGCACAGCTTCTCGAAGCCCTGCGCGCCCTCCAGGCGAGCGAGGTAGATCTCTCCCATGCCGCCCGTCCCCAGGTGGGACAGGAGGGTGTACCGGCCAAAGGGCTGGGGCCGGAAGGGGCGCAGCCGGGCGGAAGGATTGTGAGCGTTCATGGGGGAGGGGGTTCCACCACTGGGGCCCATTGAACCCTGTTCAGGCCCACGCCATCAACCCGTCATCCGGACGCGGGGGGTCACCGCAGGCCCGGGTTGGTGAGTTGGCCCTCTTCTTCGTCCAGCACCTCGAAGGCGGCCACCTTCTCCCGAGGCGGGCGGACCAGGCGCTCCCCCAGGGGCATCACGTCGAAGCGAGCCCCCACGGCGGCCAGCGCCTTGCCCGTCAGCAGCACCTGCCCGGGGTTGCCCGTCGCGGCCAGCCACCCCGCGATGGGCATCCCTTCTCCTACAGCCGTGTAGTCCGAACGGACCTCCGAGCCGATCATCCCCACCAGCGCCCGGGTGGTGTGCAGGGCCATCCGCAGCTCGCAACGCTCGTTCACCGGCCGCCGGCTCATGGCCCGCTCCCAGTCCGAGCGCAGCGCCAGCGCCGCCCGCACCGCCCGCACCGGGTCATCGCCCTTCGTGTAGGGCACGCCGAACAGGGCCCGCATGGACTCGCTCAGGAAGCCCTCCACCGTGGCCTCGAAGCTGAACACGATGCCCGACGCCCGGGCGTGGAAGTCGCTGAGCAGCTGCGTGGCCTTGGCCGCCCCCAGCTTCGGCGCCAGGGCCCCGAAGCCCATCAGCTCCACATGCAACACAGTGACGGTGCGCTCCTCCAGCCCGGGGAGGCGTCCGCCCTGGCGCTGGGCCTCGGAGACGCGGCGCTCGGCGACGTCGGGCGGATGGAAGCGCTCCAGCGCCCGGCGCACCCGCTCCATCGTCGGCCCGCCTTCGCGCGGGGAGAACTTCTGCACGCCCGTGGCCACCAGGTGCGCCACCGCCGAGCAGGCATCCAGCATGGGCTCCAGCCCATCCCCCTTCGCGGCGGTGTTGACGTAGAGGACCCCCGCGTAGGGCGGCTCCGCGCCGATGGGGATGCACAGCACGCTGTCCACGCCGTAGAGGATGACGCTCTCGCGCGCGGCGAAGCGGCGGTCGTCTCGCACGTCGCCCACGGCGAGCGCCCGGCCCTGGCGCAGCGCCTCGTCGACGATGGCGTCGGAGACGGGCACCTCGCCCTTGGCCAGCTTGCCTCGGTGGCGCACCGCCGCCGGCACCATCGCGCCGGTGGGGTGCTTGAGGAGCACGACGGCGGTGGTGGCGTCCGTGCGCTCCAGCAGCCGGTCCATCGTCGTGTCCAGGAAGGTGGAGAGCGTGGAGGCCGTGGCGAGCGCCTCCGCGGTGCGGAACATCAGCACCAGCGTCTCCTGCCCCACGCGTGGACTGGCCGCGGCCACGGGGGACGGCGAGCCGAAGTCCTCGAAGGGCACCGGCCCCACGTTGTCCAACAGGCGCAGGACGTCCGCGTCCTTCACGCTCTTGGCCAGGAGCACCGACGGGCCCACGTCCTGCCCATGGCCGAAGCGCAGGACTCCGCCCGCGCCCAGGTTCACCATCTCCGTGGCGGCGTTCTCCACGGTGTTGGGCTGGCGGACCGCGAGCGTGTTCTCCCCCAGCGACACCGAGTCCCCAGGAGACAACTGCCGGGAGCCCTGCAGCGCCGCGCCGTTGACGCGGCTGCCGTTGCGGCTGCCCAGGTCCTCGATGCGGAGGATGTCCGCGTCGACGTAGAGCCGCGCGTGCCGACGCGACACGAGGTCGCCGCCCAGGACGATGTCGTTCTCGTCCGCGCGGCCCAGGCTCGTGACGCCTTCAGGCAGGTCGTAGGACGTATCGAAGTAGCCGGGCCCGTTGATGATGATCTGCCACATCGAATGCCCGACATTACACGACTCTCCCGGCTCATGAGAGAAGGAGACGTCGCGCGACAGGGGGGACCGCAGTGACCCGGACTGATGGCGCGAAAGTCTCGCGCCGCGTCAAGACTGGCAGTGTGCCAGGAGCCTCGCAAGTGCCCTGGGGGCTGGGGTTCAGCGAGGGCGGAGGATGAAGACGGAGTCCTGCCGGCGCACGGCGGTGAAGGCCCTGAGGGGGCGCTGGGCGGGCCCCTGGAGCACCGCGCCATCCAGGGCGAAGCGGGAGCCGTGGCAGGGGCACTCCATGACGCCCTCCCGGGGGAGCCAGTCCACGGTGCAGTCGCCATGGGTGCAGATGCGCCACAGCGCGACGTAGCAGCCGGGGCGCGCGTGGACGAGCACCACGTCCAGGAGCGCCTCCGGCAGGCGCACCGGGGCGTGGCCTCCCGGTGTCTCCAGTCCCGGGTGGTCGGAGAGCCGCACCTCCACCCAGCCCTCCTCGGCGGAGCCCGGCGACGGCGCGCCGGGGCAGACACCGTCGGGCGGCAGGTCCAGGACCTCGGCCTGCCGCCACTCACCGCCGCACCCCACTCCCAGCGTGGCCAGGGCGCAGCCGCCCTGGGCCAACGAGAGGAGCACGGCGCGGCGGTCGAGCTTCGTCACGGCGCGACAGGCAGCGGCGCGCCGTTCACCACGGCGACACCGTCCAAATCGAAGCCCGCGGAGGTTCCCGAGGCACCGTTGGTCCCCGAGTCCTGGATGCGCACGTAGCGGGCGCGGCTCAAGCCCACAGTGGCCAGGTCGAAGCCGTCTCCCCCCGCGACTGCCGGGTCCGTGGCGCTGATGCCCGCGGCCGGGTTGGCCGTCACGGGGCGCACGCCCGCGCAGCCCGGGAAGTTGTTCGCCCGGTCCGAGGCAGCGCACGGGAAGGTGAACCACTGCACCCCGTCATCGCTGACGGACACCTGGCCTCGCTCGGTGAAGGCCGCCGGGCCGCCCGCGATGAGGAAGGGGTTCTCGAAGACGAGCAGGTCCACGCCCGGACCATCCACCACCGCGAGGTCCGTGAAGCGCAGCGTGATGGAGCCGGACTTGCCCAGCGACAACACGTCGAGCGAGCCGCTGTCGAGCCCCGCGCCCACCGGAGGGCCCAGGACGATGGACGGGAAGCGGTCCTGCCCGAAGCCCGCGCCGGGGCCTGGGAGGAACTCGACGACCTCATCCGCGTAGGGGTCCGAGGGGGCTGTGACGCTCGCGTCCGGCGCCGAGCCCGAGTCCTCCGGGCCCGCGTCCCCCAGGGGAGCGGAGGGGTCGCCGTCTCCGCAGGCCGTCAGTCCCGCGAGCAGCGCGAGCAGGGGTATCCGGCGCGTCACGGCGCCACCCGGAGGCGGACCAGACGCCGGCCGTTCTTGTCGGACACACCCACCAGCACGTCGGAGCCCAGCGGCTCCAACATCGTCACGCGGGTGCACTGGTTCGGATAGACGAGCACGGGCGTGCGCGCGCCCACGGTGACGGTGTCGCCGTGCGCGTTCGTGGAGAGCGCGAAGCGCGACACGTCGGTGCTCACGAAGGCGGTGAAGTCCTCGTTGTAGCCGCCGCGGTTGACCACCACGCCTGAGCCGAAGGAGGAGGCGCCGTTGAAGTCGGTGCCCACGTCGATGGCCGCCTGCGTGCTGATGTCCAGCGGCGTCCCGGAGGTGAGGGCCGCGGAGAGCGGCGCGGGCGCCACGCCGTAGAGGACGTTGATGAAGTCGCCGCTGAAGAGGCCCAGCGCGGCGACGCCGTTGTCCGCCACCGAGGTGAAGCCACTGGCCACGGTGCCCTGCGGGAAGTTGACCGCGCGCACCGTGCCCATCGGCGAAGCCGAGGTCACCAGGCCGTAGACGCCCAGCCCGGTGGGCAGCGAGCCCAGACCGCCGCCGTTGATGAGCACCGCGCTCACGTCGTCCCAGGAGAAGGCCGCGGCGGTGAAGTTCTTGGCCGCGGAGAGGTAGGTCGAGTTCGCGGGCGTGGCGAAGTCGTAGAGGGCCACGGAGCCCGGCGCGCCCGAGATGCCCAGGGTGTAGCCCGCCAGGAGGCGGAAGCCGTCATTCACCACGTAGCCGCCCGAGAAGACCTGGGCGCTGCCCGCCTGGTCCGCCGGGGAGACGACGTCATAGAGCTTCGTCGTGGTCGGCTGGAGGTTGGGCCACGTGCCCAGCGAGTACAGCGCGGCGGCCTTGCCGCTGCCCTGAATGGCGTAGAGGGAGTACGTGGGGCCCGGCGAGGAGCCCACGGCGGCGACGCCGTCCGGCAGGGCGACCGACTCGGCCGCGACGAAGCCCGGCTGGAGCTGGAGCGTTCCGAGCTTCGGGTCATACGGGGTCGTCGCGCAGTCGACGCCTGCGTCGGTCGCCGGCCCGCCATCGGTCGGCTCACCCGCGTCCGGCTGTCCCGCGTCCGTCGGCTCACCCGCGTCCGGCTGTCCCGCGTCCGTCGGCTCACCCGCGTCCGGCTGTCCCGCGTCCGTCGGCTCGCCCGCGTCCGGCTGTCCCGCGTCCGTCGGCTCACCCGCGTCCGGCAGCCCGGCATCCGTCGGGCCCGCGTCCAGAGGGCCAGCGTCCGGCTGTCCCGCGTCCGTCGGCCCCGAGTCAGGCTGCCCCGAATCAGGCTGCCCCGAGTCGGGCCGCCCCGCGTCGGGCTGGCCCGCGTCCGGCGTCCCCGCGTCATCGAGCGGAGGCGTCACGATGGGAACGGTGTCGCACTTCTCATCGCGGCAGACCCACTGCTCGCCAGCGGGGGCGTCGCCGTTGTCGGAGCGGCAGTCGAACTGGTCGACGCACTCGGGGCGGCAGCCGGTGCCGAGCAGGGCCACCGCGAAGGTGGACACGGCCAGGGAAGCGGTCTTCATCCAGGGCGTTGCGCGTTTGGCTTCAGCGATTCTCGTCAGCATCCTCGGTCCCTCTTCCGCCCCCACGGGCAGGTGGGCTTCTGGGAGGACGCGGCCGAAGGCGGACCCGAGCACCCTCGAGGTGCGCGGAGCGGAATGCTGACGCCTCCGCCGCCTCCCCTCGGAGGCCTCGGTGATGTCCGTACCCGGAGGCACGGGTCCTTGGCAGGTTTTCGGACTCACAGGCGCGGGTGCCTTCCAGGCACCCTTCTACTGGCCGTCGCTTCCCAGCCCCGTGGAGGGCCAGTGCTTCACATGACGGCGGTCGTTCCTGCATACCGCTGCGGGGCAGTCCCGGATTCGCACCGGGTTCCCTAGAGCCGCCGTGACCTCACGACGGCACCAAAGACGCGGGCCGGGATATGGCGGGCGACGGACGTTGTCAATGCCGCGCACCCCCGAGGACAGGCCGGATGTCCTCCTCGTGTGGGAGCAAAGGCCCCGCGGTGGACAGCGTGGATGTCGCACTACCGGAGCGCGGTCACATCGATGGCGTTGGACACGGGGCGTCGAGGATCCAGGGGACACGCCTGCAACGCGGGGCCCTTGGCCGAGGGCGTCGAGTAACCCCTTCGCTCGACGAGGCGACCGTCCTCCACCTCGACGACGAAGACGCGCCCCGCGTTCGTGTCCGCCAGGTACACCGCGCCCTGGGCCACGGCGAAGCGGCTGGCCACGGACAGCATGCAGCCCGGGGTGCCGGGCTCACAGCCGGGACTCACCGCGTAGGACGCCACGGGCAGGTCGTCCTTCACGAGCACCAGGCCCGTGGCTCGCACCGACGTCGCGATGTAGCCGTTGGCCGGGTCGTAGAGGGCCTCGCCGATGCAGGCGACCACGAGCTGGTCCCCCACGGCCTCCACGTAACCGGCGTTGAGGCAGCGCTCGGCGCCCAGGTCGATGGCGCGGACCTCGCCGGTGGCGGGGTCGATGCGCGCGAGCATGCCGGGGCCGTTGGGCCGGTAGTCACGGAAGGGATTGAGGTTGGTGAGGGCCACGTAGACAGCGGAGCGCGTCGTCGTCACCGAGTAGGGCAGCGGCATCACCGTGCCGCCATCGAAGGGTTTCAGGTCCAGGCCGGTGAGCGGAATCGTGTCGACCTTGCGCGGTGACAACGGATTGGAGATGTCGACGCGCGCGACGGCGTTGCCGTTCCGGAAGCCCGAGCTCGCTGTGCCGAACAGCGGGATGTAGAGCAGGTCGCCGAAGCGCGCGAGCGCCTGGGGACTGGTGTTCGCGCCCAGGTTCACCTGCCCCACGGTGCGCAGGCCCAGGCCGTTGCCCTGCGCGGGACCTTCGCGCATCAGCACCTGGAGCGTGTTGGTCACGGAGTCGACGACGTAGACGTAGGGCGGGTCCACGAGGATGTCGTTGGGTGAGCCGGACGTCACCCCGAGCGAGTCCTCCTCGACCACCGTGCCCAGGTTGCCTCCGGCTGCTTGAAGCAGCTTGCCGTTGGTCATGTCGGCGGCGAGCACGAAGCCATCCCACGACGCGAGCGACTGCACCCCCGCGCCAAACTCCCGCCGAGGGCCGAGCTGGTCCGTCTCCGCCTGGATGCCCACGAGCTGACCGTTCGTGAAGCAAGCCGTCACCACGTCATAGGCACAGCGGCTCGAGCGACAGGACTGCACGTCCGGACACGTGTTGCCACAAGCGCCGCAGTTGAGCGGGTCCGTGGCGCCATCCACGCAAGCACCGCCACAGCGCAGCAGTCCTTGCGAGCAACCTTCACGGCACGTGCCCGACTCGCACACCTGTCCCGAGGCGCAGGCGGTGCCACAAGCGCCGCAATGGGCCACATCCGTCGCGGTGTCCACGCACGCGCCACCACAGGCCTGCGTGCCCGCGCGGCATCCACAGACACCCTCCTGGCACACCTCGCTCGCGGAGCAGGTGGTGCCACAGGCGCCGCAGTTCGCGGAGTCGCCACGAGTGTCCACGCACGTGCCACCGCAGACCGAGAGGCCCGCGGTGCACACCACGCCCTCGTCGGGACACCCGGTGAGCACCAGGGCGAAGAGGCAGCACAGCATCCACGTGAGCGAGCTTCCTCGCTCAGACACACGGACGAGCGTGGACCGAGCCCCCGCGCGAAGCGGCCTCGAATCATGGCCTCCCGACACAGGCTCGCAGGGTGTCTCCCCGGCGCAGCGCTCCCACGAGGCGCGCTGCCCGTACACCATCGAAGCTCCGTCGAGCGTGGGCATCGGACTCTCGGCGAGAGGCGTTGAACCACGCCCTCGACACGGGCTCAGGGGGATGGGGGGCGCGATGCATGAGGTTCCTCGGTGACAGCAGGTGAGTCCCGGTCGAGCGCCACCGCCAGCGTCGCGTACACAGCGCGCCCCGGCAGCGGGAAGCCGGTGAAGTCATAGGCCCGGGCGTCGAGGAGGTTCTTCACCTCCACCGACAACGTGACGTCCGGCCGCCTCAAGAAGGTGCTCGAAGCCCCCGCGCTCCAGAACGTGCGCGACGGCAAGCTCCGAGTCCCCGTGCGATTCACGAACTGCGCGGCCTGATACAGCACCTCGGTGCGGACGTTGAGCCAATCCGGCCCCGCTCGCACACGCCCCACCCACTTGTGGCGAGGACGATACGGCAACGGCTGATTGTAGAAGCGCGGATCGCCCAGCCGGTTCTGCGTGCGCAGCCACGTGTAACCCCCACTGGCCATCAGCCACGAGAACGGACGCGCCTCCACCTCCAGCTCCGCGCCCCACACTCGCGCGGCGTCGAAGTTGTAGGGACGCGCCGCCATGGGCGGATACAGCTCGTACGCGATGAGGTTCTCGTACAGCGCGCCGAAGCCCCCCGCCGTCACGCTCCACCGAGCCCCCTCCTCCGCCGAGCTCCACACCAGCGCCGCGTCCGCATACAGCGCCCGCTCCGGCTTCAAGCCAGGATTGGGCAGCAACATGCCCTGCCGGATGTAGAGCTCCAGGAACGAAGGTGCCCGGTGAGACTGTCCCGCGTTGGCCCGCAGGCCCAAGCCACGCCCCAGCGACACCATCGCGCCGAGCTTCGGAGAGAAGAGCCAGTAGGGCCCCACGCGCTCCAGCCGCAGCGACGGCACCACCTCCAGGACGCCGTCGAACAACGTCCACTCGTCCATCGCCATGACGCTCGTGCGCCACCAGCTCGCGGCCTGTGAGTCCCGCGCATCGGTCACCTGCTCACCCGACGCGGCCACCGTGAGCGTCAGCACCTGTGAATCCCCGAGCGGCGTGCGCCCCTCCAACTCCACGCCCCCCACCGAGTGCCGCTGCGGCCCTCCCGCCGCGAGCAGGTCGCCCGTCACCTCCAACCCATCGCGCCGGAAGAAGCCCCGTGCACTCGCCTGCGCTCCCGCACCGCCCAAGGCTCCCGACCAGCGCACGCCCAACGAGAGCCGGTCCAGGTCCTGCCGCCCCGAGGACTGTGGGTTCTGCACCGTGCCCGGAATCGCGCGGTCCTCCAGCGCCAGCTCGGAGAGCACGTCCAACCGCGAGCCCCCCGGCAATCGGCGCCGGTAGCGGAGGAGCACCCCACCCCCTCGCGCGTCATTGCGGGCCCGCGCTTCCGCGGTGACGGGATTGTCCACCGCGGGCAGCTCATCGAGCTCGTAGGCGAAGTCGCCCTCCGACCGCCCCGCATGCAGCAGCACGAGCGCATTCCCATCCAGCAGCGGCCCCGTGACGGCGACATGCCCCAGCGCCGTGTTCCAGCTCCCGTACGTCACCTCACCACTGGCGCGCGCACTCGAGGAGGGTGCCCGCGTGACGATGTTCACCGCGCCGCCCAGCCCTCCCGAGCCGTAGCGCGTCCCCGCGCCCCCACGCAGCACCTCGAAGCGCTCCACGAGCGCGGCGGGGACTTGAGACAAATCCGCCATGCCGCCCGCGCCGTTGAGCGGAATCCCATCCAGGAACACCAACACGCCGTTCGACGCCGCGCCGCGAACCACCAGGCTCTTGCTCTGCCCGTACCCTCCGGTGTCCTGCACCGCGAGCCCCACCGACCCGGCCAACAGCTCCGCCGTGTCGCGAGCCTCCCCCGCGCGCTCCGCCGCATCGATGAGGGTGATGGCCCCCGTCGGGTCCCTGCGCTCGGGTGACTCCGGAGGCGGAGGTGCCTTCCCCCGCACCACCGTTCCCGAGGACGAGACCGGTGTCGGACTGGAACCTGGACTCGTCACCGCGTCCGGAGTGGGCTCGGCGGACGGCGCGCTCTCGGCGGACGGCGCGCTCTCGGCGGGCACGGCGTCTGCGTCTCGCGACTGCGCGCGGACGTCGCCAGCGAGGCTGAGCGCCAGGCACACCAGGTGCCCGGTGAAGAAGGTGCGCCGCATGCTCCGCCTTCCGCTCTCTCCATCGAAGAGAGAAGGCCACACGCCCATGTCGCCACGCGACACGGCCGCACCCCTGGGCAGGTCTCCTGGCTGATGAGCTCCGGCTCCAGGCGCACGTTGCGTCTGGCTGGAAGGGGGCTCCCACCTTCCCCTGGAGCGCCGTGAAGCGGTGGCCAGAGTGGCGACAACCGAAGTCCCCGGCCCTGACCTCAGGGCTGCCCATTCACAGTGGCGGGACCGCGCCGGAATCGCACCGGCTTCCCTCTTGAAAGCCCGACATGGGCACCCAAGGGCGCACCCCTTCTAGGGGGTCACCCTGGTCGCGTCAAGCGCACCCGGGGCTGCTGAGGATACGAGCGCACGTAGCGCTCGAACGCACAGGCCTGGAGGAACACCACCTCCGCGCCCCCCAGCCGCAACGAGGCCCGCGTGAAGAGCGGCGACGGACGCCCCGGCACCACCAGCACGCCTTCCAGATACGTGCCGCCGTGGCTCTCCAGGTCCGTCACGCTCCACACCTCGGTGTGTGGCTCTGGACGAAAGCGTGCGTGCTGACGAGACACCGTGGGTTCGGGCAGAACGATGTCGCACTCTGGACTGCGCCCCACTGTCACCTCGGGGCCTCGGCCTGGGTAGCGGGGGCGCAGCTCGAAGACCATCGACTCCACGACGCGCGGAGGCGACGGGCCCATCAACGTCGGCGCTTCCTCCGGGCCCACCGAGCGAGGACGGCTCGGCATCGAATCCCACACCAGCACGGGCCACCCGACATCCCTCAACAAGGCATCGGGGTCATCCTGGAGCCGTGTCATCAACACGGACAATCGATGGAGCACGTCGTGTCCTCCGGGCCGGAAGGAAGTGCGTTCGCGAAGCTGTGCACGCCCCCGCCATCTGTCCACCCCCTCGCGTCCGGGCCCCTTTTCTCTTCACTTCTCCCCGGCACAGGCGCGGCCCAGCGACAGCACGTCCTCGTCGTAGTGCAGGGCCAGCCCCCCCGAAGACTCAATCTGGCGGACGAAGACGGACCCGAACACCTCCGTGTTGCCGCTGAGGTTCAGCGCGGCCCCCGGTGCATACACGTTCCCCGCGAGCACGCTGCCCGCGGAGATGACCAGCGCGCCCGTCCCCGCGGAGTACACACGCACGCGCGCCGGAGCCTCCGGAGACCCCAGCAGGAACTGGCCCGCCACCGTCACGTCCCCGCCGATGAACAAGTCCAGCTCCCCGGGCGGCACCACCTCCACGGACAGCCGCTCGCCCACGGTGATGCTGTCGCGCACGAACAGCGCCGTGCGCTCGCGCACCACCAGGTTCAACCGCCCCTGTCCCTCGACGCGCGTCAGGAAGAAGCGCCCACACGGCAGCTCCAGCGTGCGCTCGCCGCGGAAGTCCTCCAGCGTCGACGCGTCCAACCCCACGGCCGCGTTGTGGTTGTCGCGGGCGTGGTTCTCGATGAGGCCCCGGATGTCCAGCCGCGCGCCCTCGTCACACGCACACGGCGCCACCGAGTCCACCGGCTCTCGCCGCACCTCCGAGGCCGTCACCGCGCCGGACATGACGCGCCCGGCGGGCACCGCCAGCTTCCCCTCCACCGTCAGCGAGGCCACGCCCACGTCCCCGCGCACCCACGCATCCCCCGTCACCTGCGCGGACACATTCCCGATGAGCGGCCCGCCGCTGTACAGCCCGCCCCCCACCGTCAGGCCGCTGCCCAGCGAGATTCCATCCGGCCCTCCCGCACTCAGCCCGCCGCCCACCCGCAGCAAGTCGTTGGCGGAGACGCCGCCATTCGTCGCCACCGAGCCCCCCTCTCCCCCGGGGATGTACAACCCCTGCGTGCTGCGGAACGCGTCCGTCGTCATCGTCGCGCTCAGCGACAGCCGCTCACAGGTGCACAACGCGAAGCGGAAGGCGCGCTCGGCCAGATGCCCGCTGCACACCTGCGCGCCCGTGACGCTGTCCCCCACCAGGAGCAGCGGCCCCGTCGACGCGCAGAACGCCTCCAGGTCATCGGGCGTCGGCTTCGGCCCACTGTCCGACGAGGCCACCGGCCCGCCGCCCCCGTCCTCCGTGTTGATGAGGGCCACCGGGTCCCTCACGGTGCACGCGGCGCTCGCGCAGAGACAGCCCAGCACCCCGTACCGCTTCCACCCAGACACCCACGAGTGAGTCATCGCGTCGAAATCTCCCTCAGTCGCATCCGAGCCGCCACTCCATGGGGTGATTCAGGGTGCGACTGGAGGAAGGACTCCAGCGCGCGAGCCTCCCCCGCCGTATCGCCCAAGGCCCTGAGCGCCTCCGCGACACCGTGGCCCGCCTCCTCCGCCAACATGCCTCGGGGCCAGCCGCGCAGGGCCTCTTCGTATTGCCGCAGCGCGCCGCGCGCATCCCCCAGGTGCTCCAGCCGCAGCGCCCCCGAGGCCACTCGCGCGACATAGGCCGGGGTCCCTTGCGGCTCGCTCCGGATGACCCGCAGGTAGAGCGCCTCGGCCGCCTTCCATTGCCCCCCGGCCCGGTGCG
Source organism: Myxococcus stipitatus DSM 14675 (assembly GCF_000331735.1). Classification (GTDB taxonomy): domain Bacteria; phylum Myxococcota; class Myxococcia; order Myxococcales; family Myxococcaceae; genus Myxococcus; species Myxococcus stipitatus. Next base: position 9,215,125 of record NC_020126.1, read on the forward strand.
CGTTGGCTCGCCGCAGCAGGTCCTCCGGCGCGGGCATGACGGACCGCTCCCGCACCGCGCCGACCTTGGCGGGACGGACGGGCGCCTCGGCCACCTGCGTCACGGCGGGCGGCTCTGCGGGCACGGAATCGACACTCGCCGACGCCATCACCACCGGGTCCACGGGGGCCCGCGCGAGCGGCGGGCTCCCTCGCGTCACCTGCCATCCCGCCGCGGCGGCGGCCCCCACCACGAGCAGTCCTCCGCTCAGCCACCACTCGAGGCGCCGACGGGGGCGCGACGGAGGCGACGGCGCATCCACCGTGGCCAGGAGCGCGGCGCGCACCAGCGCGGTGGACCGCTGACGCGACATCCGACGCGCCGGGCCCGCGGCGTCATCCAGGGACCCGAGCAGGTCCGGCGCGGCCCCGTCATCCTCATCCAGGAGCCGGCTCATCGCGGGCCTCCCTCCTCCCCTGTCGCCAACGCGCGGAGCGCCGCGCGCCCCAGCCGCAGCCGGCTGCGAATCGTCTCGAAGGGAATCCCCAGCTCGTCGGCCACCTCCGGCACGCTCATCCCCAGCACATGGTGCAGCACCATCGCATGACGCTGCTCGTCTGGGACACGGTCCAACAACATCACCATGCGGCGGCGGTGGACGTACTCGTCCGGAGGCGCGTCCTCGGAGGGCACCGACACCAGGTCCAACGCCTCCTCCTCTCCCCGCCGGGCCTCCGTGCCTCGCGCGCGCTTCAGCCACGCGAAGGTCGTCCGCGCCACCACCCGGTCCACCCACGACGGGAACGGCCCCTCCCCCCGGTAGGAGGGGAGCCCTCGTATCAGCGCGATGAGCGACTCCTGCGAGATGTCCTCCACGTCCCCATCTCCCCGCACCAGGTAGCGCACGAGGTTGCGCACCCGAGGCAGCAACTCCATCAGCAAGGACTCGGTGGCCTCGCGCCGTCCCTGGATGGCCGCCTGGACGCGAGGGTCCACCCCAGGGCGCGCTCTGCCGATGGCTTCGGGACCCGTGCTCGTCATCGGCTGGATGGAGAAGCGCCGTGACGAAACCGGGTCATGGGCCTCAAGGCATGACCACCAGGGCCAGCACCCCTCGCGGCCGTATCCCCCAGCCTTCGTTGCGGACGACGAAGTTTCCGTCCTCGGAGTAACCCAGGAGCGGCCGGCCCATGACGGCATCCGCCGCGACGAAGGCCTCCACTCCGACGCGCCGCGAAAAACGCCAGCGCAGGGACATCTCCGGGCCGGCCAGCACCGCGGGGGTGAACTTGGGCTGGGTGGCCTGGATGAGCTTGAACCGGGACTCCGTCTTCCGGCTGAAGGCGAGCGCCCCCACCCCCGCGCCCAGGCCCCAGCGGAAGGTGCCCGTGTCGAAGAGCGTCATGTCCGCCCACAGGCCCGCGGCGTACTGGTCCAGCTCCACCTCCGTGCGCCCGTCGTCGAGCACCTCGCCCAGGCCCGCGAGCACCTGGAAGCGCACGCGCACCGGGCGGAACTCCCAGCCGGAGCCCAGCCACAGCCCCTGATGTCCCGACGACGAATAGCCATCCAACACGGCCATGCCGCCCACCAGCACCTGCCAGCGCAAGGGCGTGTCGTCCTCGGCGGCCGGGGGCATGGCCCACAGCTCGGGAGGAAGGGGCAGGTCCTCGCGCGGCGCGACGGCGGGGGGCGGGGCCTCCACCACCTCACCCAGCGGCTGGCCCGCCTCCACCGCGCGCAGGGCGGAGCGCACGACGAGCGCCACCGCCTCCGCGCCCGCGGACCACTCCAGCGCGCCGGGGGCCCCTTCCAGCCGGGCCGTGCGCACGAAGAGGTGGCGGCTCGCGGGCTGCGCGAAGTGGATTCGCACCTCCGGCCCCGCGCGCTGGAACCAGAGCACCGCGCGGGCATGGTGGGCCCCGGCCAGCTCGACGACGGAGCGCCACTGCGCCTGGGGCGAGCCCTCCCAGGGCGGCGCCGGCATGGCGCGCAGCTCGACGGGAAGGTCGCTGCTCTGGCCGCGCACCCGCTCGAGCAGGGCGCCATCCTCCTCGGTGGTGACACACGCCACGGCGAGCCAGGGACTGGCCGCCTCCGCGCGCGACACGCCACCCAGGCAGAGGGCGGCGACGAGCCCCAGCCGAATCAACACGACGCCCGATGCCATGCCCGCGAGGCTAGCGTTTGAAGCCCGCACACGGGAAGCCCTGGCGGGCGCACACCTCCGCTCACTGTCGCCGCGCAACCATCCGCGGGCGGACGGTCCGTCTGGACGCGATGGAGCGGACGGCGTCAGCGCCGGGCGCTCGGCGCGGTGCGCAATTCGCGGCTGACGCGCTCCGCCTCGCGGAAGACCCGCAGGAGGTTGCCGCCCAGGAACTTGTGGAGCTGCTC